>NZ_JAWQRR010000003.1:0-267593 GCF_033446045.1 Plantactinospora sp. KLBMP9567
GTGGGGGCCCCAGGGCAACACTGGTGGCGCGGGGGGGGGTTTGGGCACCGCGCGGGGGGGCCCCCCCGCCGGGGGGGCCCACCGCCATCAGGCACCTGGCCCCTTACGAGGCGTCGACCGGCGGGTAAGCGCGCATGATCCACCTCCTCTGCTGGCGACGGACAGTGCACCGTGGCGGCCGCCACGCCAGAACGCTAGGTGCCACGGCGCACCGGGGAATCGGTAGTCGGGTACGCAACCGCCGCGCCGGCGCCACCGAGGGGCGACCGGTACGCGTACGCCGTCGGGGGGCCGGACCTGCGTATCCGGTGGTGCCGCTTGCGTATCCGTCGCCGATGTCCCGGGCGGTTCGCCGCCCGTACAGTTCCGGCGACCGCACTGCCGATTCCTTCGGGAGACCCGTCTCATGAATGTCGACGCAGGTCCCAACGTCCTCATCTGGGACGTCACCTTCGCCTGTCCACTGCGCTGCTCGCACTGCTACACCGAGTCGGGCCGGCGGCGCCCGCAGAATCTCAGCCACGAGGAGATGCTGAAGGTGGCGGACGCGCTCATCACCTTCCGGCCGATCATGATCACGCTCTGCGGGGGTGAACCGCTCACCGTGCCGCGCATCGTGGAGGTGGTGGAACGGTTCGCCGCGGCGGGCGTACGGGTATTCCTGTACACCAGTGGTTGGTCACTGCCGGAGCGGACGGTCCGGGACCTGGCCGCGATGGTCGCCAAGATGGTGGTCAGCGTCGACGGCGCCACGGCGGAGGTGCACGACCGGATCCGTGGCCGCGCCGGCTCCTTCGACCGGGCCATGGCCGCGCTGGCACTGCTCGACGCGGAGAGCGCCCGGCGTGTCGCGGCAGGGGAGTCTCCGCTGCGGTACGGCATCGACAACGTGGTGGTCCGCAGCAACTACCACCAGCTCGACGAGATGTGCAGCTCCGTGGTGCCGAGGTTCCCGCACCTGAGCGAGGTGGCGTTCGGCGCGGTGGTGCCCACCGGCCTGGCCAGTCGGGTGTCGTACGGCGCGCACGAGATGCTGACCGACGAGCAGGTCGCGGCACTGGTCGACGAGGGGACGAGGCAGCGGCTCCAGCAGGCCGTGCCGGCGTCGGTCACCGTCACCACCACGGACAACTTCGGCGTGCAGATGCACCCCGACTACATTGCCAGCCACCCCGACTTCCGTCCGCTGGAGATCGAACCGGACGGCAGGGTGCGGGCGATGCCGATCTACGAGGGCACCGTCGGCAGCCTGCTGACCGAGGATCCGTTCGTGCTGTGGGAACGCGCCCGCAGCCGGTGGCACGACCCCTTCGTGCTGGAGTGCCTGCGCGCAATCCGTACCAGGACGGACTGGGCCGAGGCGGTGCGCCGGATCGACTACCGGTTCGGCTCGGACGAGGTCCGCGCCCGGATCGACCGCCGTCCGGTCTTCGATCCGGACCAGCCGCAGCGGCGGCTCGCGCTGCGACCGGTCCGCGGCTGAGTCCTCGCCTTCGGAAAGCGCCGGGGCCGGCACCGGGATCACCATGGCCAACTTCTGGTCGGTCGGTTCGGTCGGCGGGATCACGGTCAGCCGGGTCAGCGCGGTCGTCGTCCGCGAGTACGCGGACCCGCTGACGATCTGCGTGGCCGAGCCGTACCGGCGCCGACTCCCCGCCGCTCGCCTCAGGACGTCGGCGTGGCGGTGATGCAGGTGAGCACCCGGCCCTGTCCGCGGACTTCCATCGATCTGGTGGTGCTGAACCCCTGGGCGCGGAGCAACCGCTCGGTCGAGGTGACGTTCGCCACGGGGTGCACGGAGGTGGGCCGCTCGCCGAACACGTAGAGCCGCCCGCCGGGAGCCAGCAGGTTCCGCATCCGATGGATCTGCCGCGTCGCCGCACCCAGCCAGAACAGGTTGACGTTCACGGCGAAGATCTTGCTGAAGTACCGGGTCGGGAGGTCGGCCGACTCGAACTCGGCGAGCCGGATCTCGGCCGTGCCCGAACGGATGTGGCTCGCGTTACGTTCGGTCGCGAGCCGCGTCATCGTCGCCGCGCGGTCGATCGCGACGATCCGGCCGGTGACGAGCCGGCTGGCGACCAGGGAGACGGCCACCCCGCGCCCGCATCCGATCTCCAACAGGCGGTCGTGGGGGGCGACAGCCATCGTCTCCACCGCCCAACGCTGCCGGTAGGTGGCCGCGAGGGCCTGAGCCGACGCGTCTGGCAACGGGACGGGGTCGCCGGCGAGGAGACCCGGATCGCGGGTCGGGAAGGTACATCTCACAACGTCACTCGCTGGTCCGGGTTCTGGTCACACACCCGATTCCACCCCTCTGGATCGCCGGATGCACCGTGTCCTCGGTCACCGTGGGGCCGGGCCGAGCATCCGGGCAGGTCATCGCCGGGCGCGCCGAGCGAATGGCCCCAGGGTGCGTCGGGTAAGGCTACGGCCTGCGGCCGCCCCTGTCCGCCCTGCGGAGGTGGCCGCGCCTCGGCGGGAACGCCGAGCGTAGGAGTTCCCCCGGTTGGCGGACCGAAACTGGCCAACTGGCGGCGGCGGGTAACGGCCCCCACGGCGCCAGGTCGCCGACCACGGGCGATCCACTCGATTTCTGGTCAACGCGGTGTGCGGCGGCCGCGAGCGCCGCCTTCCCAACCTTCACCACGTTCTCGAGGTTCGCCAGGAACCCACCGGTCCGGTACGCGAAGCAACCGCACCAGGTTGTCGCTGCGGATCTGCCCGCAGTCGACCGCCGTGTCGTCCAGCGCGTCGTTCAGCCGTCTGAACGCGTTCAGCTCCACCGAAAAGGCCGCCATGGCTTCTCTCCCACCAGTGTCGACAGCACGCCGTTGCGCCGGGTCCGACAGCTCGCCTGCCAGCGGACGTCGCAACGTGGCGCTGCCCGCCGGGACGAGGCCGCGATGTGCTGAACCGGCGTGGGGTAGAACCATCCAGGAGGAGCTGCCCAGATTGCGCCCAGACCCCGCACAGTCGCCGCCAGGGAAAGCTCCCGAGCAGCGCGACTCGCGGTGGACCTCGGACGACCTTTCGGGGGAGAACCAGGGCGTTCCCGGAAATGTCGGCCGTCCCGCACTCTTCAGGCTCGTTCTTGACGAACTGCTCACGAGGGGCTGACCAGTGGTGATCTTCGCTCGGGACGGCGGCCCGCCGGAGTGCGGGGTCCCGGGCGGTGGAATCCGGGCTTTGTGAATCCGGCCTTATCTCCCCCAACTATCGCAGATACTCCATCCCGTACGGCATTTCCGGGCAGGGGAGCGGGGGAGACGTGAGTCGAGACGACGGAATCGGGAGCGCCATGGGCCCGCCCGCACCGAGCGGGGCCACCCAGATCCAGTTGACGCTGACCGTGAACGGTGCCGACCACGGACTGCGACTCGACAACCGGGTCACCCTGCTCGACGCGCTGCGTGACGACCTGGGCCTGGTGGGCACGAAGAAGGGCTGTGACCAGGGCGCCTGTGGGGCGTGCACCGTGCTGGTCGACGGCCGGCGGGTGCTCGCCTGCCTCACCCTCGCCGCGCAGTGCGAGGGCCGGCAGGTGACCACGATCGAGGGCCTGACCGGTGACGGGCACCGGCATCCCCTACAGGAGGCGTTCCTGCGCCACGACGGGTTCCAGTGCGGGTACTGCACTCCCGGTCAGATCATGTCGGCGGTCGCCCTGCTCCGCGAGGGGCGCGCGGGTTCCGACGAGGAGATCCGCGAGTTCATGAGCGGCAACATCTGCCGCTGCGGCGCGTACCCGAACATCCTCGCCGCCATCCGCGAGGTCGCTCGTGCGGGGGTGGCGTAACCGTGCGTGCCTTCGAGTATCTGCGCCCCGATGACGTGGCCACCGCGGTGGCGCTGGTCAGCGCCGACCCCGCGGCCCAGTTCCTCGCCGGCGGCACCACCCAGGTCGACCTGATGCTCAAGGACGGCATTCTCGATCCCGAGCGGCTGGTCGACATCACCCGGCTGCCGCTTGCCGGGATCACCGCCGACGACCGGACGTTGCGGGTCGGCGCGCTGACCACGATGGAGGAGATGGCCGCCGACCCGACGGTGGCCCGGCGTCTTCCGCTGGTCCGCACGGCGTTGCTCGCCGGGGCATCGCCGCAGTTGCGCAACATGGCGACGATCGGCGGCAACCTTCTGCAACGGACCCGCTGCCGCTACTTCCGGGATCCGACCGTGCCGGACTGCAACAAGCGGCGGCCGTCGTCGGGCTGTGCGGCCATCACGGGTGCGGCGGCCCGGATGCACGCGATCCTCGGGGCGGGGGAGAGCTGCATCGCGCTGCACGCCTCGGATCTCTGCGTACCGCTGGTGGCGCTGGACGCGGTGGTGCAGGTGCGCGGGGTCGACGGCGAGCGCGAGATCCCGCTGACCGAGTTCTACGTGCTGCCGGGCGACCGGCCGGACGTCGAGACGGTGCTGCGGCACGGCGACCTGGTCACCGGGGTCGTGGTGCCGCTGCTGCCACCGGCGGCCCGGTCGGGCTATCTCAAGGTGCGTGACCGAGCCTCGTACGAGTTCGCCCTCGTCTCGGTCGCCGCCGTGCTCGTGGTGGAGGACGGCAGGATCACCGAGGCCCGGGTCGGCCTCGGCGGGGTGGGAACGGTCCCCTGGCGGGCGTGGGCCGCCGAGCGGGTGCTGACCGGTGCTCCGGCTGTCGCCGAGACGTTCCGGTCGGCGGCGGCCGCCGAACTCCAGGAACCGTTCGTCGTGCCCGGCACGGCGTTCAAGCCGGAGCTGGCCCGGCGGACGATCGTGCGGGCGCTGGAGACCGTCGCGGGGTACCAGCCGTGACCATGACCGAGCCGACCACGGTCGTCGGGGCCGGTGTCGACCGGGTGGACGGGCCGCTCAAGGTGGCGGGCGCGGTGGCGTACCCGTCCGACGTCAGCTATCCGGGAATGGTCCACGCCGCACCGGTGCGCAGCACCATTGCCGCCGGCCGGATCAGCAGCATCGACACCACCGCCGCCGAAGCCATGCCCGGGGTACTGGCGGTGCTCACCCACCACAACGCGGCACGGCTCAACCGGGGACCGGAGAACAACCTCGGACCGACCCCGCCCCCGCCGCTGCAGGACGACCGGATCCGGCACAACGGGCAGTACGTGGCGGTGGTGGTCGCCGAGCGGCCGTACCAGGCAGCGGCGGCGGCCCGTGCCGTCACCGTCGGCTACGAGCGCGCCGACCCGGTGCTGGAGATCGACGACCCGCGCGGTGAACTGCGTACGAACCCGTTCGACACCGACGCCGAACGGGGCGACGTCGCCACCGCGCTCGGCTCCGCCGACGTCGTGCACGAGGCGACCTACAGCACGGCGGAGAACACCAACAACCCGTTGGGGCTCTTCGCGACCGTGGCGGCCTGGGACGGCGACCAGGTCACGGTCCATGACGCGACCCAGTGGACCTCGAACGTGCGGACCACCGTGGCAGAGGTGTTCGGGCTGCCGGAGCCGGCGGTCCGGGTGTACGCGAAGTACGTCGGCGGCGGCTTCGGATCCGGTCTGCGGGTGTGGCAACACGTGATCCTGGCGGTGCTTGCCGCCCGTACCGTCGGCCGGCCGGTGAAGCTGGTGCTCTCCCGTCCGGAGATGTTCACCGGGGTCGGGCACCGGCCCGACACGGTGCAGACGATCAGGATCGGCGCCCGCCGGACCGGCGAGCTGGTCGCGATCGACCACGAGTCCGTGCAGACCGTGGCGATGGAGGACGAGAACCCGGAGCCGGTGGCGGCGGTCAGCGGCAACTCGTACGCCTGCCCGAACGTGGCGCACCGCGACCGGCAGCGGCGGCTGAACATCCCCTGTCCCGGTTCGATGCGGGCACCTGGCGAGGCCCAGGGCAACTTCGCGCTGGAGTCGGCGCTCGACGAACTCTCCTACCGGCTGAACCTCGACCCGCTGACGCTGCGGATGCGCAACTACGCCGAAACGCAGCCGCAGTACGGCCTGCCGTGGTCGAGCAAGGCGCTGCGCGAGTGCTACGAGGTGGGGGCGGAACGGTTCGGCTGGTCCCGCCGTGAGCCCGGGGTCGGCGCGATGCGGGACGGCCGGTGGCTGGTCGGCTACGGCATGGCCGGGGTGAGCTACCTGTGGTGGCAGGTGCGCTGCGAGGCCCGGGCCAGCATCGGCCGGGACGGCACCGCCTACGTCAGCAGCGCCGCCACCGACATCGGCACCGGCACCTATACCGTGATGTGGCAGCTCTCGGCGGAGCTGCTCGGGCTGGAGTTGGAGCAGGTCCGGTTCGACCTGGGCGATTCGGAGATGCCCTGGGCGCCGCAGGCGGGCGGGTCGGGGCTGACCGGCGCACTCGGCAACGCCGTGTACGCCAGCTGCCGTGAGCTGGTCCGGCGGTTCCTCGACACCGTCGTGGACGATCCCGGGTCGCCGCTGCGCGGCTGCACGATCGACGACGTCGCGGTCAGCGGCGGGCGCATCCACCACCGCGCCAATCCCGGGCAGGGCGAAAGCTACTCCGCGATCCTGGCCCGGCACGGGCTCGACGAGCTGACCGCCCAGGCGGCGAGTGCCCCGCCCGAGGCGCAGCAGGTGGGGATGGCGCCGGCCGGCGCCTTCGCGGCGAAGTTCGTCGAGGTGCACGTCGACCCGGATCTGGGACTGTTGCGGATCCCCCGGGTGGTCTCGGTGATCGACGGGGGCCGGATCCTCAACGAGAAGTTGGCCCGCAGCCAGATCATCGGCGGGGTCGTCGGCGGGATCGGCCAGGCGTTGTTCGAGGAGACCCGCACCGACGCCCGGACCGGCCGGATCGCCAACGCCAACCTCGGCGACTACCTCGTCCCGGTGCACGCGGACATCGGCGAGGTGGACGTGGTCTTCGTCGGCGCACCGGACCGGCTGACCCCGGTCGGCACCAAAGGGGTCGGCGAGGTCGGGCTGCCCGGTGTAGCAGCCGCGATCGCGAACGCGGTCTACCACGCTACCGGCAAACGTATCCGTTCCCTGCCGATAACCATCGACCAGCTTCTCTGAGCCGGACGTCGGTCGGGCGGGGATGGCGGCGGGGGCGAACTGGGCGGTCGGTGGCGACCGGCGTCACGGAGATCGATCGGCAGTCGATCGGACTTAATGGACGATAGGCATCTTTAGGAAGTCGCTGATCTTCGGTGTGGCGTGGACCCGCCCGGGGTAGAAGCGCCGTCATGCGCGTACTCGGGATCAACGCGATCTTCCATGACCCGGCGGCCGCACTGGTCGTGGACGGTACGGTGCTGGCTGCCGCCGAGGAGGAGCGGTTCAGCCGGCGCAAGCACGGAAAGCGACCGGTGCCCTTCTCCGCGTGGGAGCTTCCCGAACTCTCCGCCGCCTGGTGCCTGCGTCAGGGCGGCCTCGACCCGGCCAGCCTCGACGCGGTGGCGTACTCGTTCGACCCCGGGCTGTGCCGGGACGCGGCCGAACTCGGTCTGGCGGACCCGTGGGACTGGCTGCGGGTCGAGTACGCCAAACGGGCGCCGCAGTTCCTCGCCGAGGTGCTGCCCGGCCTCGACCCGGAGATCGTGCGGTTCGTGCCGCACCACGTCGCGCACGCGGCCTCGGCCGGCCTGGCCGCGCCCCCGGACCCGGCCGGCGCGACCAGTGCGGCGGTACTCGTGCTCGACGGGCGGGGCGAGACCGCCAGCCACCTGGGCGGGGTCTACCGCGAGGGCCGGCTGCGGCAGCTCGCCGCCCAGCAGTTGCCGCACTCGCTGGGCCTGCTCTACGAGGACCTCACCCGGTACCTCGGCTTCCTGCACTCCAGCGACGAATACAAGGTGATGGCCCTCGCCTCGTACGGCGAACCCCGCCACCTCGGGCTGTTGCGTGAACTGGTCCGCACCACCGACGACGGCGGCTTCACCGTCGAGCGGATCGACTGGGCCTCGCTCGCCAAGGCCCGTACCCCCGACGGGGAGATGACCGGTGAGCACGCCGACCTCGCCGCCAGCGTGCAGGCCCGGCTGGAGGAGGTGACCCTCGACCTGGCCCGCTGGCTGCACGAGGCGGCCGACGGTCCGGCCACCCTGACCATGGCCGGCGGGGTCGCACTGAACTGCGTGGCCAACGCCCGCATCGCCGCCGAGGGGCCCTACCAGCGGGTGTGGGTGCAGCCGGCCGCCGGCGACGCGGGCACCGCGCTCGGCGCTGCGCTGCACCTGGACAGCGTGCTCGGCGACACCACCACCCCGATGCCCGGCGTCGATCTCGGCCGCGGCTGGACCGACGAGGAACTGGAGGCCGAGCTGCGCCGCGCGGCGCTGCCGTACCGGCGACCGGACTCGATCGCCGCCGAGGCGGCCCGGGTGCTGGCCGGCAACGGCATCGTCGCCTGGTTCCAGGGGCGCAGCGAGTACGGGCCGCGGGCCCTCGGCCACCGGTCGCTGCTGGCCCACCCCGGTGACCCGGACACCACCCGCCGGATGAACGACGTCAAGGGCCGTGAGCAGTTCCGCCCGATCGCGCCGATGGTCCGCGCCGAACGGGCCGCCGAGATCTTCGAGGGCGTGCTGCCCAGCCCGTACATGCTCTTCGTGCACCGGGTCGCACCGGGGTGGCGGGAGCGGATCCCGGCGGTGGTACACGTGGACGGCACCGCCCGGGTACAGACCGTCGACCCGGAGACCGAACCGCTGGTGGCGCAGATGCTGGCCGAGTTCGAGCAGCTCACCGGCCTGCCCGTGGTGGTCAACACCTCGCTGAACACCGCCGGCCGGCCGATGGTCGACACCCCGCGCGAGGCGATGGAACTGTTCGGCTCCGCACCGGTCGACCTGCTCGCCATCGGCCCCTACGCCGTGCACCGCGGCGACCTCGGAGCACGGCGGTGATCAGCGTCGTCGTGCCGACCCTCGGCCGGGACAGCCTGGCGGATCTGCTCGGTACCCTCGCCGGACAGGTGCACGACCGGCCGGAACTCGAGATTCTCCTGGTCGACGACCGGCCGGCCGGCGGCGCCGAGCCGGCTGTGCCGGGGGCCCTTGCGCCGTACACCAAGGTGCTGCGCGGACGCGGCGCCGGCCCGGCGGCGGCCCGCAACCTCGGCTGGCAGGCGGCCCGGCATCCCTGGGTGGCGTTCCTCGACGACGACGTGCTGCCGGCACCGGACTGGCTGGACCGGCTCCGGGCCGACCTCGCCGTGCCGGACCGGGTCGGCGGGGTGCAGGGCGTCGTGCGGGTGCCACTGCCGACCGATCGCCCGCCGACCGACTGGGAACGGGTGACCGCGGGCCTCGCCGACGGCGAATGGATCACGGCGGACATGGCCTACCGGCGAGCCGCGCTGGCCGCCGTCGGGGGCTTCGACGAGCGGTTCCCCCGGGCCTACCGGGAGGACGCGGAGCTGGCCCACCGGGTACGGCTGGCCGGTTGGCGGCTGCTCCGGGGCACCCGGACCGTCGTCCACCCGGTGCGGCCGGAGAACCGCTGGATCAGCCTGCGTGCCCAGCGGGGCAACGCGGACGACGCCCTGCTGCGCCGGCTCTACGGTCCGACCTGGCGTGCCGACCTGGGCGTGCCGCCGGGACGATGCCACCAGCACGCGGCGCTCACCGGCGCTGCGACACTGACCGCCGTCGCCCTGGCCGGCGCGGCGGCCGCCCGCCGGTCCCGGGCCGGCCGCCCGTTCGCCGCCACCGCCGCCCTGGCCGGGGCGGCCTGGCTGGCCGGTACCGCCCGGTTCGGGTATGCGCGGATCGCGCCGGGGCCGGGTACCCGCTCGGAGGTCACCACGATGTTGGTGACCAGCGCCGTCATTCCGCCGCTCGCCGTCGCCCACTGGGTGCGGGGCTGGTGGCGCAACCGGAACGAGACGCCGCGCCCGGTCCGGCGGTATCCGGGGGACCTGCGGTGACCGGGCGGGAAGGCCGGACACGTCCGCTGTTCGACGCCGTCCTGCTCGACCGGGACGGAACCCTGATCGAGGACGTGCCCTACAACGGGGACCCGGAGAAGGTACGTCCGATGCCCGGCGCCCGGGAGGCGCTGGCCCGGTTGCGCGCCGCCGGGCTGCGACTCGGCGTGGTCACCAACCAGTCCGGGCTGGCCCGTGGCCTGTTCACCGCCGCCGAGATGGCGGCGGTCAACGCCCGGGTCGAGGAACTGCTGGGCCCGTTCGACACCTGGCAGATCTGCCCGCACGGCGACGGCGACGGCTGCCGGTGCCGCAAACCCGCTCCCGGGCTCGTCGCGGCCGCCGCCCGGGCGCTCGGCACCGATCCGCGCCGCTGCGCGGTGATCGGCGACATCGGCCGGGACATGACCGCCGCCGCCGCGGCCGGTGCCGCCGGCATCCTGGTACCCACGCCGGTGACCCGCCCCGAGGAGGTCGCAGCCGCCCCGGCGGTCGCCGCCGATCTCGCCGGCGCGGTCGACCAACTGCTCCGCCGTCAGGCACTGCTGCGCGTCGCGCCGGCCACCGGGCGGCTGTCGACGGCCGCGCGGCGGGCCGGTGGGCAGCGGGGCACGGTGCTGGTGGCACGCAGTGACTCGGCCGGGGATGTCCTGGTCACCGGGCCGGCGATCCGGGCGGTCGCCGCCGGGGCGGACCGGGTCGTCATGCTCTGCGGGCCCCGTGGCCGGGCCGCCGCGCGGCTGCTGCCCGGCGTCGACGAGCTGATCGAGTGGCCACTGCCCTGGATCGACCCGGCACCCGCCCCGGTACAGCCGGAAGCGATGCGCGAGCTGACCGCCCGGCTCGCCGCCGTCGGCGCGGACCAGGCGCTGATCTTCACCTCGTTCCACCAGTCCGCCCTGCCACTGGCCCTGCTGCTGCGGATGGCCGGGATACCCCTGGTCGGCGCGATCAGTGACGACTATCCGGGCAGCCTGCTGGACCTGCGCCACCGCGTGCCGGCCGGAATGCCGGAGCCGGAGCGGGCGCTGTCGCTGGCCGCCGCCGCCGGTTTCGAGCTGCCGGCCGGCGACGAGCCCACACTGCGGCTGCGTGCTGACGCGCTGCCCGCGCGACCGCCCGTGGACGTCCGCACCGGCTACCTGGTCGTGCACCCCGGCGCGTCGGTGCCGGCCCGGGCCTGCCCGCCGGGGCGGTGCGCCGACATCGTCGCCGCGCTCACCCGCGCCGGTCACCGGGTGCTGGTCACCGGCGGTCCGGGCGAGCGGGACCTGACCGCACAGGTGGCGGCGGCCGGCGGCGGCATCGACCTCGGCGGCCGTACCTCGCTGGGCGAACTGGCGGCGGTCCTGGCCCGGGCCGCCTGCGTCGTGGTCGGCAACACCGGCCCGGCACACCTGGCCGCGGCGGTCGGCACACCGGTGGTCAGCCTGTTCGCTCCCACCGTCCCCTTCGGGCAGTGGGCACCCTACCGGGTACCGGTGGTACGCCTCGGCGATGCCGGCGCCGGCTGCCGGGACAGCCGCGCCGGCGTCTGCCCGCTGCCCGGTCACCCCTGTCTGGCCGGCGTCGACCCGGCCGAGGTGGTGGCCGCCGTCGACCTGCTGGTAACCCGGCCACTGCCGCCACCACCGCCGGCCGGGTCCGGACACCCGGCCGGGTTCCACGACACGACACCGGGAGGAGCACGGTGAACATCCTGCTGTGGCACGTGCACGGCTCGTGGACCACCGCGTTCGTCCAGGGCAAGCACCGCTACCTGGTCCCGGTCACGCCGGACCGGGGGCCGTACGGCCTCGGCCGGGCCCGGACGTACGACTGGCCGGAGACGGTGCACGAGGTCGCTCCGGAGCGGCTCGCCGCCGAGCCGGTCGACCTGGTGATCCTGCAACGGCCGGAGGAACTGGAGCTGGCCGAGAAGTGGCTGGGCCGGCGCCCCGGCCGGGACCTGCCGGCGGTCTACGTCGAACACAACACCCCGAAGGGCGACGTACCGAACACCCGGCACCCGATGGCCGACCGCGACGACCTGCTCGTCGCGCACGTCACCCACTTCAACGCCCTGTTCTGGGACACCGGTGCCACCCGCAGCACCGTCGTCGAGCACGGCATCGTTCCGCCCACGGTCCGCTACGACGGCAGCCTCGACCGGCTGGCGGTGGTGACCAACGAACCGGTCCGTCGCTGGCGGGTCACCGGCACCGACCTCTTCCCCCACTTCGCCGCGGTCGCCCCGCTGGACGTCTTCGGCATGGGCGTCGACGCGCTGCCCGAGGCGGTCGGGCTGCCCGGCGACCGCCTCGGCACCTACGACCTGCCGCAGGCGCGATTGCACGAACAGCTCGCCCGACGGCGGGCCTACCTGCACCTGTGCCGCTGGACATCGCTCGGGCTCAGCCTCCTGGAGGCGATGACGATCGGCATGCCGGTCGTCGTGCTGGCCACCACGGAGGCGGTCGCCGCCGTACCGCCCGACGCGGGCGTCCTCTCCAGCAACCTCGACACCCTGCGGGACGCCGCCGCGTGGTTGATCGCCGATCCGACCGCCGCGCGGGCGATGGGTGAACGGGCCCGACAGGTCGCCACCACCCGCTACGGCCTCGACCGGTTCGTCGCGGACTGGGACCGACTGCTTCAGGAGGAGCAATGCGTATCGCGATGATCTCCGAACACGCCAGTCCGCTCGCCGAACTCGGCGGCCCGGACGCCGGCGGACAGAACACCCATGTGGCCGAACTCGCTGCGGCCCTGGCCGACCAGGGACATGACGTGCGCGTCTACACCCGACGCGACCAGCCGCAGCAGAGCCCGGTGGTGCCGATGCGGGACGGGGTCAGCGTGCTGCACGTGCCGGCCGGTCCACCCGAGCCGGTGCCAAAGGACGAGCTGCTGCCGTACATGACCGACTTCGGTCGGTGGCTCACCCGGCACTGGCAGGACGGGCTGTGGCGCCCGGACGTGGCCCACGCGCACTTCTGGATGAGCGGCCTCGCCACGCTCGCCGCCGCCCGGCAGACCGGGGTGCCGGTGGTGCAGACCTACCACGCCCTCGGCACCGTCAAGCGCCGCCACCAGGGCCCGGCCGACACCAGCCCGCCGCAGCGGATCAGGTACGAACGGATGCTCGGCCGGGCAGTCGACCAGGTCGTCGCGCAGTGCCGCGACGAGGTGGCCGAACTGATCCGGATGGGCGTGCCGCAGTCCGCCATCACGGTCGTCCCCTCCGGGGTCAACCTGCGCATCTTCACCCGGGACGGTCCCGCCGCCGGCCGCGACCCGGGCCGGCCCCGGCTGCTGGGCGTCGGCCGGCTGGTCGAACGCAAGGGCTTCCAGGACGTCGTCCGGGCCCTGCGGATGGTGCCCGAGGCCGAGTACGTGCTGATCGGCGGCCCTCCGGCGGCGCGGCTCGGCGGGGACGGGTTCGCCAACCGGCTGCGTGCGCTGGCCGAGTCCGAGGGAGTCGCCGACCGGGTACACCTCGTCGGGTCGGTGCCCCGGGACGAGATGCCGCGGTGGTACCGGTCGGCCGACCTCCTCGTCGCCACACCCTGGTACGAACCGTTCGGGTTGACTCCGCTGGAGGCGATGGCCTGCGGGGTACCGGTGCTCGGCGCGGCCGTCGGTGGCCTCGTCGACACGGTCGTGCCCGGCCTCACCGGCGACCTCGTACCGCCCCGTGACCCGCAGACGCTGGGTGCGGTTCTGCGCCATCTCCTCGCCGACCCGCAGCGGCGGCACCGCTACGGTCTCGCCGCCGTCGACCGGATCCGTACCGGCTACTCGTGGACCCGGACGGCGGCCCGGCTCGGCGCCGCCTACGCCGCCGTGTGCGGCACGCCCCAGACCAGCGGGGCGGTGGCCTGATGTCCGAGCAACTGCTTCTCGACGCGCACCTGACCCAGCTGTACCGAGCCCTGCCGGGCTACCGCGACTCCGCCCGGCGCCTCGGCCGGTGGGGCGCCCACCTCGCCCGGATCCTGTCCGACGGCGGTCGTCTGCTCGCCGCGGGCAACGGCGGCAGCGCCGCCGAGGCCCAGCACCTCA
Organism: Plantactinospora sp. KLBMP9567; assembly: GCF_033446045.1. Lineage (NCBI taxonomy): Bacteria > Bacillati > Actinomycetota > Actinomycetes > Micromonosporales > Micromonosporaceae > Plantactinospora > Plantactinospora sp. KLBMP9567. The sequence continues at coordinate 13,900 of NZ_JAWQRR010000003.1, forward strand.
CCGCCGAGCTGGTCGGCAAGCTCCGCGACGACCGCACCCCGCTCTCCGCGATCGCGCTGACCGCCGAGACCTCCTCGCTGACCGCGATCGGCAACGACTACGGCTTCGCCGAGGTGTTCGCCCGGCAGGTACGGGCACACGGTCGACCCGGCGACGTGCTGCTGCTGATGTCGACCAGCGGTCGCAGCGAGAACCTGGTCGCGGCGGCCGACGCCGGCCGGTACGCCGGGCTGACCTGCTGGGCGTTCACCGGACCGGTGCCGAACCCGCTGGCCGACGCCTGCACCGAGGTCCTGGCGGTGCCGTCTCCGGAACCGCAGGTGGTACAGGAGCTGCACCTGGTCTCCACCCACCTGCTCTGCTCGTACGTCGACCAGGCCCTGTCGCGGCTGCGGCCCGCAGGCCCGGGCCGACCACCCGGTGCCCGGGACGGTTCGGTGTCGCCGCCCAGACCGCACAACGGGCGCGGACCGTCGACACCGCGACGGCTGCTCAGCGTGCTCTCCGGCGAGGAGGCGTGCTCGTGAGTGAGCGGGGCGAGCGGATCAGCCAGCTCAGCGCGAGTGTGTTCCATGGCGAACCGGAGTGCCGGCATGAGTGAGCTGCTTGTCGTGGTCGGGGACACCCTGCTGGACCGGGACGTCGACGGCCGGGTCGACCGGCTCTGCCCGGACGCCCCGGTGCCGGTCCTGGACCAGCAGTTCGCCACCTACCGGCCGGGTGGGGCCGGACTCGCCGCCCTGCTCGCCGCCGCCGACGGGCGGGAGGTCGCGCTGATCACCGCGCTGGCCGACGACCCGGCCGCGGCTCGGCTGACCGGACTGCTCACGGCCGCCGGCGTGCGGCTCTACCCGCTGCCGCTGCCCGGCGCCACTCCGGAGAAGATCCGGCTGCGGGCCGGCGGCCGGACCCTGCTCCGGCTGGACCGGGGCGGTGCCGCCCAACCGCCCGGCGAACCACCGGCCGCCGCGCTGGAGGTGCTGGCCGGGGCGGGCGCCATCCTGGTCAGCGACTACGGACGCGGCGTGGCCGGACTGTCGGCGATGCGCCAGGCGCTCGCCGGGACCACCGCACCGGTGGTCTGGGACCCGCATCCGCGCGGCCCGGCGGCTGTTCCGGGTAGCCGTCTCGTGACGCCGAACGAGGGGGAGCTGTTCCGGCTCACCGGTGACGCGGCCACCGGGCCACGGCTGTCCGGGCTGGCCCGGGCGGCCCGGATGCTGCGGGACCGGTGGCGTGCCGCCGCGGTCGCGGTCACGATGGGTGCGGACGGCAGCCTGCTCTGCCACAACGGCGGGGCTCCGCTGGTCGTACCGGCGCCGGTGAGCGCGGTCGGCGACACCTGCGGCGCCGGTGACCGGTTCGCCGTCGCCGCCGTCACCGCGCTGGCCGACGGGGCGCTCCTGTCGGAAGCGGTGCAGGAGGCGGTCCGGGTCGCCTCGACCTACGTGGCGGAAGGCGGAGCAGCCACGCTCGCCGGCCCGGCCGCCGGAGGACGGCCGGACGCCGCCGCCACGGGTGCCGGCGATCGTCCAGCCGGCACACCCGGAGTCGACGTTGACGGGCGGGAGGCCGCCTCCGCCGTCCTGGCGCGGGTACGCGCGAACGGCGGGACGGTGGTCGCCACCGGCGGTTGTTTCGATCTTCTGCACGCCGGCCACCTGGCCACCCTGCAGGCCGCCCGACGGCTCGGCGACTGTCTCGTCGTCTGCCTCAACTCCGACCGCAGTGTCGCCGAGCTGAAGGGGCCCGGGCGGCCGCTCACCCCGCAGGCCGACCGGGCCCGGCTGCTGGCCGCGCTGGACTGCGTCGACGCCGTCGTGGTCTTCCACGAGTCGACACCGCACGCGGTGCTCTGCTGGCTCCGTCCCGACATCTGGGTCAAGGGCGGCGACTACGCCCGTGGCGCCGACCCCGACCACCCCGACCTGCCCGAAGCCGAGCAGGTACGCCGCTGGGGCGGACAGACCGTGCTCGTTCCCTACCTCGACGGGCGTTCCACCTCCGGCACCATCGCCGCCGCCCGGGCCGGCGGCCGTCAACTCACGGAAGGACGACGATGAACAACCTGACCGGCAAGGCGATCCTGGTCACCGGCGGCGCCAGCGGGCTCGGTGCCGCCGTGGTGACCGCCGTGCAGAAGGCGGGCGGGCGGCCGTACGTGCTGGACCGGCAGGCACCGGCCGACGAGGTGCCCTGGATCGAGTGCGACCTCGCTGACACCCGCGCCGCCGAGCGGGCCACCCGGCAACTCGTCGAGCAGGCCGGCGGGCTCGACGGCGTGGTCACCGCGGCCGGCACCGACACGCCCGGGCGGCTGGCCGACGTACCCGCCGAGATCTGGGAACGGGTCGTCACGGTCGACCTGTTCGCCACCGCCGCGGTCGTCCGTGCCGCGCTGCCCGCGCTGGAACGCTCGCACGGCACGGTCGTCACCGTCGCCTCCACCCTCGGCGTCAAGGCGGTCAGCGACGCCACCGCCTACTGCGCCGCGAAGTTCGGCGTCGTCGGCTTCACCCGCGCCCTTGCCGCAGAACTGGCCGGCGCGGTCGGCGTCACCCTGCTCATCCCGGGCGGCATGCGCACCGCGTTCTTCGACGGTCGCGACGAGCAGTACCGCCCCGGCGCGGACGCGGTACTCAACGATCCCGGCCATGTCGCCGACGCGGTACTCTTCGCGCTCTCCCAACCGCCGGGCTGCGCCGTACGGGAGCTGGTGGTCTGCGCCGACCGGGAGAGCTCGTACCCGTGATCCTCGCGCTGCGCGCCCTCGGCATCGGCGACCTCGCGACCGCCGTACCGGCCCTGCGCGCGCTGCGGGCCGCCTTCGGCGGAGACCGGTTGGCGCTCGCCGCACCGCGCTGGCTCGCGCCCCTGGTCGACCTGGTCGGCGGCATCGACGAGCAGATCGACGTCGACGGGCCGGGGCCGTACCGGTGGCCGCCGCTGGCGCCGGGATGGGCGGTGAACCTGCACGGGCGCGGCCCGCAGTCGCACCGGTTGCTGCGCACCGCCCAGCCGCGGCACCTGATCGCGTACGCCTGCGCCGAGGCCGGACACCACGTCGGCCCGGTGTGGCGACCGGACGAGCACGAGGTGCACCGCTGGTGCCGCCTGCTCGACTGGTACGGCATCGCCACCGATCCGGATGACCTGGCGCTGCACCGGCCGCCGCCGGACAACCTCCCGGTCGGGATCAGCATCGTGCATCCCGGTGCCAAGGCCGCCGAGCGGCGCTGGCCGGTCGACCGGTTCGCCGCCGTGGCTCGGGAGCTGACGCGGCGGGGACACCGGGTCGCGGTCACCGGCACACCCGGCGAGCGTGGCCTCGCCGAGGAGGTCGCCGCCCGGGCCGGGCTGCCCGGTTCGGCCGTCCTGGCCGGGCGCACCGACGTCGGTGCGCTGGCGGCGCTGGTCGCGCACGGCCGGCTGCTGGTCGCCGGTGACACCGGCATCGGCCACCTCGCCACCGGCTACGGCACCCCGTCGGTCCTGCTCTTCGGCCCGGTGCCGCCGGCGCTGTGGGGACCGCCGGTCGACCGGCCCTGGCACCGTGCCCTCTGGGCCGGCCCGGCGGTGCGGTGGCGGCACCCGCCCGCCGTTCCCGCCGCCCGGCAGCCGGATCCCGGCGCGTCGGGGCGGCCGGAACCGGAACCTGCGCACCAGCGGGGGAGACGACCGGCGGAGGCCGGGCCGCATCCGGCGCTGGCGGCACTTGGCGTGGCGGAGGTCCTGGCGGCCGTCGAGGAGGTCGAGCGGGCGGGACGTGGGGCGGTCACCGCGGGCTGACGGGGCCGGGCCGGCCGGCTCGCCGGCGGCGGACCGTGGGCGGGGGCCATCGGTGGCGGACTCGGTGGCTACCGGGCGAGCGGTCCGCATCCGTCGCGATCCGGCGGCCGGTCCGGCGGAGTGGGCGCCATCGGCGCGGGCCGATGCGGTCGGATGGCCTGCGCTCCGGCCCGTTTTCGGAGTTCGCCGTCGTGCCGGGCCGTTGGTGCGACATCATGGCCGAAGCGGACCTTGGTTGCGGTGCGGGGCAGTGGTGGCGAGGGCGATTGCGAGGTGGCCGGGTGCGGGACGTTACGGCGGCGCCGCCGCTGACCGGTGTCGAACCGTCGGGCCTGGCCGAGGTCGTCTGGGACAACGCCCGGCAGGATCCGGAGGCCGTGCAGTTCGTGCGCCCGGATCCGGATCCTCGGTCGTGGCCGGCGCCGGGACCCGGCAGCGACGGGGCCGTGCGGGTGTCCTGCCGGCAGTTCCGCGATGACGTGCAGGGGCTCGCCCGGGGGCTCGTCGCGGCTGGGGTGGGATCCGGCGATCGGGTCGCGTTGATGAGCCGTACCCGCTATGAGTGGACGCTGGTCGACTATGCGCTGTGGTCGATCGGGGCGGTCACGGTCCCGGTGTACGAGACCTCCAGTCCGGAACAGCTCGGATGGATGCTGTCCGACTCCGGCGCGGTCGGATGCGTCGTGGAGACCGCCGAGCACGCTGCGATGCTCGCCGACCTCCGCCCTGACCTGCCGGCGTTGCGGCAGGTGTGGCGGATCGACTCCGGTGACCTGATCGAGTTGGTCGCGCGTGGCCGCGCCGTCGACGACGCGCAGGTGGAAGCGCGTCGTCGGGCGGTCACGCCCGCAGATGTGGCCACGATCGTCTATACCAGCGGTACGACCGGACGGCCCAAGGGATGTGTGTTGACGCACCGCAACATCTCCTGCGACGTGGCCGTCGCGACCGCGGTGCTGTCGCAGTTGCTGCATCCTGGCGCGACGACGGTGCTGTTCCTGCCGCTCGCCCACGCGTTCCCCCGGCTGATCCAGGTCGGCATGGTGCGTACCCGGGCCACGTTGGTACACGGCGCCGGCACCGCCGGAGTGCTCGATCAACTGCGCCGGTACCGTCCGACGTTCATTCTCGCGGTGCCCCGGGTGTTCGAGAAGATGTACGCCCGGGCCCGGCAGACGGCCGACGACGCCCACCGCGGATGGTTGTTCACCGCGGCAGACACCGTCGCCGTCCGCCACAGCCGCGCGGTGCAGACCCGGCGCGGCCCGGGGCCGCTGCTCCGGCTGGCACGCCTGGTGTTCGACGCCCTGGTGTACCGCAGGCTACGCGCCACCCTCGGCGGGCGTTGCCGGATGGCGATCGTCGGCGGCGCCCCGCTCGGTGCGCGGTTGGGTCACTTCTTCCGGGGCGCCGGCGTGACGGTGCTGGAGGGGTACGGGTTGACCGAGACGTCGCCCGCGCTGACGGTGAACCTACCGTCGGCGACCCGGATCGGCACTGTGGGGCGCCCGCTCCCCGGCGTGGAGATCCGCATCGCCGACGACGGTGAGGTGCTCGCCCGCGGCGAGGTGGTGTTCGCCGGCTACTGGAACAACCCCGACGCGACCCGCGACACCTTCAGCGACGGCTGGCTGCGTACCGGTGACCTGGGCAGGATCGATGATGATCACTACCTGAGCATCACCGGACGCAAGAAGGAAATCCTCGTCACCGCCGCCGGGAAGAACCTCGCCCCGGAGCCCGTCGAAGAGCAGATCCGGCAGCACCCTCTCGTCAGCCAGTGCATGCTCGTCGGCGACGATCGTCCCTACGTCGCCGCACTCGTCACCATCGACCCCCAAGCGTGGCCGCGTTGGCGCGCCACACACGGCCGACCCGACAGATCCGTCGCCGACATGCGTGACGACCCGAAGCTCCGGCGGGAGATCCAGACTGCGGTCGACCGGGCCAACGAGACGGTTTCGAGGGCGGAACAGGTGAAGACGTTCCGCATCCTGCCCCGGGAGTTCACCGAAGCCGACGGCGAACTCACCCCCACCCTGAAGATCAAACGCGACGTGGTGGAGGACCGCTACGCGGCAGATGTCGAGGCGCTGTACCGGGGTCACTGACTGACCCCGTCCGGGCAGCCCGGCAGCTGTTACCGCGCGACCTCGGCGAGCGTGCACGGCCCTGCGGCACCGGCCCGGACGGGTCCGCCGTCCCGTCGACCTCGACCGGATGCACGCGACGAGCAGACAGGCGCGCCGGACTTCAACCCCTGCCGCCGGGCGCCGGGTCGTCGTGGTTGCGCACCATCTCGGCGAAGGCGGCGTGCAGCGCGGCCACGAACTCGCTCGCGGTGTGGGCCAGCGTCTCGTCGAGCAGGATGCCCACGTTCGTCGTGTCGCCCCAGCGCAGCACGCCGACCCCGATCGGCACGCCGTCGGCCAGTGCGACGACCGGGGTGACGGCGCGTACGGGCGCGCCGGCCAGCCGCTGTGGACGCGGCGAGCGCTCGCTCAGGTAGGAGACGATGACGTTGAGGAAGCGGCGGCTGTAGACCCGGCGGGCCAGGGCGCCGTGGACCGGTGCCGGCAGTGCACCCATGGCCCGCATGACGAGCGTGGCGGCGATCGGCTGTCCGCTCGCCACACTGCTCCGCAACCGATCGCTGACCTCGGCCAGACGCCGCAGGGGTGGCAGCGGCCCGACCGGCAGGTCGAGGGCGATCGCCCCGGTCCAGTTTCCGTGGGTCCGCGAGCGGCTCCGCGGATCCATGGAGACCGCGAACATGGCTCGCAGGCCGGTCGGGGCCGCCGTCGGATGGTAGGTGCTCCCGAGCGCGTCGGCCAGCAGCGCGCACACCAGCTCGCTGACGTGCGCGCCGTTCGCCCGCGCCGTTCGACGCAGTTCCTCGCTGGGCAGGGTGGTCGCGACGAAGACCCGACCCGGGCTGCGGAACGGACGGTTGACGGGCGTACGGGGAGCCCGCCCGGCCACGGCCAGGCGAGCCAGTCCGCGCATCGCGCCGAGAGTATGCCGGGTGCCTGTGCTGGCCGCACCGAGCAGTGCCGACCCGGGGCGCCGGATCCGGGGTCGGCGCGCCGGCCCGGGGGGTTCGCCGTGGACGTCCGCCCCGGGGGCCGGATCGAACAGGCGCTGCACCGTGCCGATCACGGACAGGCCGTCACCGAGGCTGTGGTGCAGCTTTACCGCGAGCCGGGTACGGCCGCCGGGCAGGCCGGTGACCAGCAGCATCTGCCACAACGGCCGGTGCATCGGGAGTGGCCGCGACCAGAAGAGGTCGATCGCCGAGTCGGCGGCGTTCCCCCCGGAGCCGGCCGGCAGCTGGTGCTCGGCCACGTGGTCCGCCGGATCGACGCAGGGGTCGACGACCCAGCCGGGCCGCCGCCACCGGCCGCGCTCCGACAGCCGGCGCCGCAAGGTGGTGATCGCGGGCAGCCTCCGGGCCAGCAGGTCGATGATCTCGTCGCGCTCGACGGGACGACCGTCCGGCAACGGGTCGAGTTCGATTACCGCGCCGATCTGTTGCGCGACCGTCGGGGACTGGACGTGCAGGAAGAAGGCGTCCTGGGCGCGAAGCGGCCAGCTTGGCAGCCGCCGGGGTCGGCGCCGCCGCGAGTCCGTGGTTCCGGGGCCGGCCCCGACGGCCGGTGAGGTCCGCACGGCCGGTACCGGGGTCGAGGAGGGTGCGGGCGGTGCCGGAGTCGACGGCGGCGGGGTCGAAGCAGCCAGGGCCAGTAGGCCGAACTCGGCCAGGCAACCCCCACCGTCGAGCCCTTGGTGCGGGCGCGGCGAGGACGCGCGTTGCGCCGCCAGCCGAACCCGCCGCAGCAGGTCGGGCAGGTCCTGGGAGGTCTCGGTCAGCCCGCAGGCCGTCATCAGCGCGGCATTCGCGGCACCGTGTGCGGCGATGGGACGATACATCAGCATCGGGGTACCGGTCGCCCACGCCTCCAGCGCGGTCGCGCCGCCGGCGTTGGTCACCAACAGGTCGGCGGCGCGCAACAGGGCAGGCATGTCGTCGACCCAGCCGAGCACCATGAGCCGGTCGGCCGGTGCCCCCAGCCGGCTGAGCCGGTCGACGAGCTGCCGGTTGTGCCCGCACACCACGACCACCTGCACCGGGCCGGCGAGCGTGGCCAGGCCCCGGACCGCCTCCTCCACCGCTCCGAAGCCGAAGGAGCCGCAGGCGACCACGACGACGTACCGGGAGGCGTCCAGCCCGAACCGGTGCCGAGCGGCGGCCTGGTCACCCGGGCCGAAGCGTTTCAGTACCGGCGGTGGGCAGACGGCGATCGGTGCCCCGGGTGCGGCGGCGTCCGCAAGCGGTACCGCCTGCGGGTGGACCACCAGGTTCAGGTCGAGCTGCGGATAGACCCAGAACGGGTGCGGGGCGAAATCCGACACCCAGGCCCCGATCGGTACGCCGAGCCCGCGGTGGCGACGCAGCCAGGCCAGACCAGCACTGCCCAGCGGGTACGTGGAGATGACGAGGTCGGGGTCGAAGGCCTCGATCCGGGGGCCGAGCCGACGCCCCGCCCAGGCCCCGGTGAACGCCTTCGACGCCCGAGCCAGCCAGGGATACCGCCACAGCGAGCGGAAGAAGAACTCGTACAGCCAGGGGGTCAGCTCCACGTTGGTGACGTAGACGCGGCGGAAGGCCGCCCCCACGCCGGGTCCCATCACGTCGAGGGTGTCCAGCCACCGCACCGTGCTGCCCGGCCACAACTCCAGAATCCGCTCCTGTAGCGCCCGGCCGGTCGCGTCGTGGCCACCGCCGATGTCGGCCGAGACCACCAGTACCCGACGCGGGGTCATTCCCGGGACGGGCGGGGTCGGTGGCGGGTCCGGCAGCCGACGGCTGACCACGCCACGGAGTGCGCTGCCACCTCCATCAGTCATGCCGTCTCCTCGTTGAGCGGCCCCGGGCCGACCGCCCCCGATCCGGGTCAGCGGTGCGGATCGCCCTGGGCGCGGCGGGACTTCCGTCGTCCATGCTCAGATTGTCACGACGGGGACGGACGGGTCTGCCAGACCGGGTTGAGCGAGAAAGCCAGGCTCGGCGCCTGCCAGGCGGCACCGGCGGCGCGCAGCGCCCGGTACCCGCCGTCCCCGCCCGGATCGGGTGAGCGGCCGTCGAGAAACGCGATCAGGAGCCGCTGCGTCCTCGCCCTGCCGTAGTCCATGGCGTGCCGCTCGGGAACGACGACGACCGGGATCCGCGGGTCGGGGCCTGGCGGATTCGTGAGGGCGTCGACCAGGGGCAGGAAGGCGATCATCCGTACGTCGGCCACCGGCTGGAGCATCCGGTCCCGGTACCGCGGCGCCTCGTCCAGCAGTGACCGGGCGAAGGGGTTGTCGCTGCCGAGGTCCGAGCCGCCGGTCGTGGCGACCACCCCGAAGATGATCCGTAACTGCCAGCCGGTCGCGATGCCCCACCCGGCCCGTGCCCGCGCCGGCGGATAGTAGACGCGGGCGGGTTGCGGAAGTGGGCTCAGCAGGGCGACAGCGTCGACGTCGGGATGCGGGCCGTCGTCCAGGTAGGCGCGCACCACCAGGGTCCCCTCGCTGTGCGCGAGCAGCGCCACCGGGCGGTCGGTCCGCCGACGTACCTCGATCACCTGGGCGGCGAGGAGTTCCGCGCTGCGGGTGAGCGGCTGGTGCGTGTCGGCGGGGGAGTAGGGCAACGGCTGGCCCTGCCGGTCGAGCCCGGCATAGGAGAACCTGCGTACCGGCAGCGTTGCCCGGCCCGCCGGGTCGGGGAGGTGTCCGGTCGAGCCGTCGTAGCGGGAGTCGTACCCGCCGACGTAGAGCAGCGCCTGCTCCGGGGCGACGTCACCGTCCCGCTGCACCAGCGCCGGTGGCGGTCGGGCCGCGGCACGGGAGCCCGACCGGGCCAGCAGCCCGCTGCCGGCGAGGGCGAGCAGTAGCACCACCACGACGACCGGTACCGTCGGCAGCCGTGGCAGGCGCGATCGGCCCAGCACCGCGCTTGCGACCAGTGCCTGCCACAGCGGCGCGTTGACCGCGCCGGCGGCGGCGGCCAACGGCACCGCCGCCCAACCGGGGCCGAGGCCGACGACCATGCCCCCGACGGTGAGCGCCCCGAACGTGACCGCCGCCCAGAGCACCGCCCCCGGCGGCGGCAGCCCACGCCACCACGCTCCCGTCATCGGCCCCCGTTGCAGCAGCAGGGCCAGGACGAGCAGCGCGAGCACCGCACCGATCGAGAACCACGACAGCGCGGTGGCGCCGGCGGCCACGGTGATCGACGTCCACGGCGCGAGCGCGAACGCGGTCGCCGCGGTGACGGCCAGACCGGTACCGGCCAGCCGGCGTACCGCTGGACGGGGTCGTTCCGGCGGCCACGCGACGATCACGATCGCGACCGTGAGCAGCGTCCGGACCACGATCGCGGCGAGCAGCGCGACGGTGAAGGAGAGCCACGAGTCGTGGTACACGAAAACCCAGCGCAGATCGTGGAAGACGCCGAACGGGTTGGCCGCGGCGGCCTGTGGGGCCATCCCGAGCGCGGACCGGTTCGCGGTCCAGCTCAGGACCGCCGCCTCGACCGCGGCGGGGCCAGCGGTCAGGGCGAGCAGGAGCGGCACCCGACTCCGCAGCCCGCGCCGCCCGACCGTGCTCGCCTCGTCCACCCGCTCACGTCCGTCCACCCCACGCCTCCGCCCGGCGAGCCGGCTACCCGCGGCCGGGACGGGTAAACCCGGCGCCGGTCGTGCCGGTCGTGTGAAGGTTTGCCGGCGCTGCGACAGGGAACGCCCCGGGTCGGCCAGCCCGGCGCCGGCGGCCCAGTCGCAGCGGCGTCGTCGGCCGGCCCGGACCATGGCGCGGACACCCGGCCGAGGAGACGCGATGATGCCCGGACCTACCCGTCGGTGAACCAGGGCGCGCAGCTGGCGCTCGGTACGACGCTCGCGGTGGCCGCCGCCGCCGCGTTCGGCACCTCCTCGGTCCTCCAGTACCGGGCGAACCAGGGCATACCACAGGAGCGGGTGGCCCGACCGAAGCTGCTGTGGCGGCTGCTGCACCGGCGCAACTGGCGGTGGTCCGTGCTGCTGGCAGCGGCGGCCTTCGGCCTACAGGCGGCAGCGCTCACCCTCGTTCCGTTGATACTGGTGCAATCGGTCCTGGTGACCGGCCTGCTGTGGTATGTCCTCCTGCTCGCCGCACTGGAACGCCACCGCCCGGACGGACCCATCCTGCTGGAGTCGCTCCTCTGCCTCGTCGGCCTCTCCGCCTTCCTGCTGATCGCCGCTCCTGCCGCGAACCGCGGCCGCGGCCTGGACTCGATCCAGGACGGGGCGTGGCTGGCAGCCGGCCTCGTCGGCGCCGTCGCCGGCTGCCTGCTGCTCGCGGCCCGACTGGGCGGTCGATGGCGGCCACTTCCCCTGGCGGCCGCCGCCGGCACCTGCTACGGCGTCACGGCCGGTCTGATCAGCAGCCTCGCGCACACCTTCGACGACGGACCCGTCGCCGTGCTGGGGCACTGGCAGACGTACGGCATCGTGGTGCTCGGCCCGATCGGGGTGCTGCTGAGCCAGAACGCGTACCAGGCGGGCCCCCTCGGCGCGCCGGCACTGGCGACGTTCACCGTCACGGATCCCCTGGTCTCCATGGCGGTCGGGCTGCTCTGGCTGGACGAGCGGATCCGGACCGGCACCTGGAGCCTGGTCGGCGAACTCGCCGCGCTCGGCGGACTCGTCGTAGGCGTCTTCCTGCTCGCCCGACGTGCCCCGCGGGCGAATGATCGCGCCGCGGCCGCGCGTGGGTCGCCGAAGGCCGTGGACGCCGGTCCGGGGGAGAGTCCGGGCGCACCGGGCGGGGACGTCACCGGTGCCGGTGACCGGGAACGGCGGACCGGCGAGTAGTCCCCGGCGGCCGACGGTCCCAGGCGGTGGCTGTGGCGACATCGACCGGGTAGCGGACGCCAGCAGGCCCAGTTGGGCGTGGCTGATCCCCGGGTCGGCTTCGAGTCGCGCGGCGGCGCGCCGAGCGGTGCCGGTGTCGGCGCTCTGCGCTGTTGAGCCCGAGTTCCGCGCCGAGCAGCCGGACGACACGCAGGTGTCCCCGGCCGCCCAGTATCCGATGGTTTCGGTACGCCTCCGCGTCGGAGCCGCCGTCGCCGGTTACCCGGCTACCGCCGCGCTCGCCGCGCCGTTCCGGTCGCCCTCGACCGGTTGACGCAGACGCGACTCGATGACCTCGATGACGCGGGGACGGAGGTCGGCCGCCCGGATGACGGCGTCGACGGAGCCGACCTCGACCGCGCGCTGGATGTTGTGCACGCGGTCGAACTCCGCCGCCACCTCGCCGAGCTTCTCCGTCCGGACCGACGTGCGGAGTTCGTCGAGTTCCGCGGTCAACGCGGCACGGTCGGCACCGGAGGCGGACGCGACCCGGGTCTCCAGGTCCCGTACCCGTGGGTCGGCGGCGGTGCGGGCGTCGACGTCGCCGGCGAACACCACGGCGGCGGCCGGAGCGCCGCCGAGCACCGAGGCGAACGAGCCTTCCAGGGCCAGCACGGTCATCTCGGGGTTCAGCGCCTTCGAGAAGACCACGAAGGCGCCGCCGTGGTATCGCGAGATCACGCAGAACACGATCGGTCCGCGGAAGTTGACGATCGCCCGACCGATCTCGGCGCCGTACTCCAGTTGCAGCTTCCGCATCGACTCGGGCGAGCCGTCGAAGCCGGAGAGGTTCGCCAGCACCACCAGCGGGCGGTTGCCGCTGGCCGCGTTGATCGCCCGCGCGGCCTTCTTCGAGGAGGCCGGGAACAGCGTGCCCGCGGTGTAGGTGTCCGGGCCGTCGGTGGGCGGGAAGCCGCGCCGCGGCACCGTCCGGGACTCGATGCCGAGCAGGCACACCGGGATGCCGCCGAGATGCACGTCCTGCACCACCGCGGTCTCCGCGTCGGCCATGCCCGCCCAGCGTTCCAGCACGGGGTGGTCCTGGTCGGCCAGCGCCCGCATCACGGTGCGGATGTCGAACGGCTTCTTGCGGTCCGGGTTGGCCGCCGCGGAGAAGATCTCCCCGACCGTGCCGAAATCGCTGCCGGGTACGACATGCGGGAAGTCGGAGATGTCGCGGTCGGTGGGGTCGGTGGTGGTCGCCCGGCGCGGCGCCGCCTCGCCCGGGGCGACGTACGTGTGCTCGTAGTGCGACATCAGCACGTCCCGGGCGGCGGTGAGGTTCGGTGCCCAGTACTGCGCCTGTCCGTTCGGGCCCATCACCCGGTCGTAGCCGCCGATGCCGAAGTTGTCCTCGGCGGAGACGCCGCCGGAGAAGTCGAGGGCCTGCTTGCCGGTGAGCACCATCGCCGAGTCCGGCGTCATCACCAGGATGCCCCTGGTGTGCATGAGCATCGTCGCCTCGGCGTTCCAGTACGGCTGCGCACCGACGTTGATGCCGGTGACGACAATGTTGATCTCACCGCCCTGCTGGGTGAACTCGACGATCCGCTTGAGCGCGGCCGCCACCCAGTCCATGTTCTCGGTGCCCGACGTCATGGAGATCCGGGCGCCGGAGGAGAGCGTGTACCACTCCAGCGGCACCCGCATCCGCTCGGCCAGGTCCAGCGCGGCGATCACGCGACGGCACTCCGGCTCCGACAGCGCACCCAGCGACTTGGTGGGGTCGCCGAGCAGCACGACCCGGGTGACGCCCTGCGGGTGCCGTGCGGTCGGTGTGCTGACCAGGCCGGCGACGATCGCCGCGGCGTTGCGCCCCTTCGGCCGGTCGACCGGCACCAGCGTGTGGTCGCCGTCGAGGTCGTACTCGACGAAGTCGCCGAGCAGGCCGGTCAGCTCGTACGGGTACACCGTGTTGCGGCTGCTCGCCCGCAGCACCTTCAGCCGGTAGTCGTCGAGCGGTTCGACCGGCTCGACCGGCGGCTCCCCGACGGTCAGCTCGGCACCGCCCGTGACGTCGAAGGAGATCCGTACGGCGATCTTGGCCAGCTCGCCGGTCCGGCGGTCGCGCTGCCGCGCGATGAACAGGATTTCCTCAAGCCCGGCGCCCGCGGTCGTCGGGCGTACCCGCCCGGCGATCATCTCCATCTCCTCGCGGGTCAGGCCGCTCGGCGGCCAGACGTAGATCACGATCCGGTTGGTGTTGAAGCGGGTCTTCGACGGCCGCCGCGACTGTGCGCGGCGGATCGAGTCGAGGCAGGCCGCCACGGTGTCCTCGGTTGTCGGCAGCGCGACCAGCCGGCCGTCGTGCTCGCGCAGCTCGGTCAGGTCGCGCACCTGCGCGAACGCGACGAGGCGCTGGTCGGACGGGTTCTCCCGGGCCACACACTGGAAGAGGTAGACCTCCTCGTCCGACGACGGCAGTCGGGTCAGGTCGAACTTGTGCAGCCGCTCCAACTGCATCCGCTGCGCGATGTACGGGTGCAGGCCGCGGATCAGCCGCTCCTCGGTCATCCCGCTGCTCGACGGCCGGAACGTGAAGTGGTGGTGCATCACCGCCCCGCGCCGTCCCGCCACGGTGGTGGTGAGCCGGCGAACCTGCGGCGGCAGCGGGTGCGCGCCGATGACCTTGAGCAGCTCGGCGACCATCGCGTCGAAGTCCTCCGGCTGGTTCTCCCAGCCGAGGTAGAGGTCGGCGTCGACGGCGTCCCCGCCGGCCGCCAGTTCGGCGAGCCCGCGCAGGGCGCCCCCCAGCGCGTCGAAGCGCACCGCGGTGGAGACCAGGCGCGAACCCGCGCGCTCGGCGACCACGAACGTGCAGCCCGTGACCTCGCGGGTGTTGACGCCGGTGAGCCCCTTGTTGCCGTAGTACCGCCGGGTCAGCACTTCCAGCATGACCGCATGATCGAGATGATCGCGGTGCAGCCGCCGGCCGAGCAGCCGGACCAGTGGCTCGGTGCTGCGTACCATCTCCGCGATCCGCTCGGCGCGGTCCGGCGAGTCCGGCTGCGCGTCCAGGTGCCGCAGGTGGGTGCGGACCCGGTCGTAGACCAGGGCGCGGTTGCGCCGCAGCAGCGGCTGGGCGAACCAGGCGAACACCACGCCACGGGCGAGGTCGGCGACCACCGGGAAGCGGACCTGCGTCGCGGCCACCAGCCGCTCGAGCGCGAGACCGGCTGGTTCGCGCAGGGTCTCGTTCGGCGGCGGCTCCCGCAGCCACGTACGCAGCAGCGTCGCGATCACGGTCGCGTCGGCGGACGCGCGCTGCTGGGCGAGGAAGATCCGGAACACGGCGGCTTCAAGCGCGGGGGAGCGCTCCAGTTCGCTGACACCGTAGTGTTCGAGCGCCCGGGCGAGCTTGGCCTGGAAGGCAGCCGGCAGTCCGGCCCGCTCGACGTCGAGGCTTCGCAGATAGGCGTGGAAGTACTCGCGGGCGCTGTGCACGTGGGCCTCGCCGCCGTCCTCGCCCGAGGGTCGGTTGCGGCTCAGTTCGGCGAGGTTGGCGAACACGTCGATGAGGTCGAGTTCCTCGACCAGCGGCCGGTGGCCCTCCTCGATGGCCGCCCGCCGGGTGGCGAGGTAGTCGTCGAGTACCCGGCGGTCGTCGTGCGGGTCGACGTCGAAGCCGAGCAGCAGGCCGCGCAGGTCCTCCTGGCCGCGCCGGGCGCGCTGACGCGCCGGGATCCGCTCGGGCGCGGCCGGCAGGTCCAGCTCGACGGTGGCGGCGGCCGGCGAGTCGTCGGCCCCGTCACCGAGTGGCTCCAGCCGCAGCAGCGGTGCGCCGGCCTGTACCTGGCTGCCCACGGAGACGGCGCACTCCTTCAGCCGCGCCTTGAACGGTGATCGCAACACCGTCTCCATCTTCATCGCTTCCAGCACCAGCACCGGTGCGCCCGCCTCGACCTCGGCGCCGACCGGCAGCGGCGTGGCGACGACCAGCGCGGGCATCGGGGAGCGGACGACGCCGCCCTCGTCCCGGCTGACCCGGTGCGTCACGCCGTCCACCTCGACCAGGTGGATCGGCCCGTGCGTCCCGGTGAGCAGGCGGTACCGGTTGCCGTTGACGACGATCTGTCCGCTGTGCCGGTCGAACCGGTCGAGTTCCACGTCGGCGGTGCGCACGCCGCCGCCCGACTCGATGCCGACCCGGAACCGGTGTGGGCCGATCCGCGCCACGCGTATGCGGTAGCCGACGCCGCGCAGCTTGAGGTCCAACGGTCGACCGCTGGCGTGCTGCACCTGCGGGCGCCCGCCGGACGCGGTCTCCAGCAGTCGCCGCCGCTCGGCGCGTTCCTCCTCCTCGTACGTCTCGATGGCGGCCGCCGCCAGCGCGATGGCGGAGTGTCGGTGCGCGACCAGCCTGCCCTCACCCCGGACCCGGTCGATCCAGCCGGTGTCCGCGCTCGCGTCGATCACCTCGGGCTGGTCGAGCAGGTCGAGTACGAAGCTCTTGTTCGTCGCGCCGCCCTCGATGACCACCGTCGTCTCCGCCATCGCCCGGCGCAGCCTGCCGAGCGCCTCGCCGCGATCACGGCCGTAGGCGATGATCTTAGCGATCATCGAGTCGAAGTCGGCCGGGATGGTGTCACCCTCGCTGACGCCGGTGTCCACCCGGATGCCCGGCCCGGCGGGCAGGTCCAGCCGCGCGATCCGGCCCGGCGAAGGCGCGAAGTCGCGATCCGGGTCCTCGGCGTTCAGCCGGGCCTCGATGGCGTGCCCGCGCTCCACCGGCGGCTCGCCCTCGAGCCGACCGCCCGAGGCAACGTGCAGTTGCCCCTTGACCAGGTCGAACCCGGTGGTCGCCTCGGTGATCGGATGCTCGACCTGGAGGCGGGTGTTGACCTCGAGGAACGCGAACAGGCGGTCACCAGGGTGATAGAGGAACTCGACGGTTGCCGCACCCCGGTAACCGACCGCTACGGCCAGCCGTTCGGCCGAGGCCTTCAGCTCGGCGGCCTGCGCCGGGCTGAGCACCGGCGACGCCGACTCCTCGACGACCTTCTGGTTGCGCCGCTGCACCGAACAGTCGCGGACACCGAGCGCCCAGGCGGTGCCCTGACCGTCGGCGATCACCTGGACCTCCACGTGCCGGGCACCGGTGACCAGGCGCTCCAGGAACACGACGCCACTGCCGAACGCCCGCGCCGCCTCCTGACGGGTCCGCTCGAAGGCGTCGGACAGCTCGGAATCGTTCGTGATTACCCGGATGCCGCGTCCGCCGCCGCCCGCGGTCGCCTTCAGCATCAGCGGGTAGCCGATCTTGGCCGCCGCTGCCAGAGCGGCGTCCAGGGTCTCGACCGCGCCGCGGCTCCACGGCGCGACCGGCACGCCGACCTCCTCAGCGATCAGCTTCGCACCGATCTTGTCGCCCAGCTGGCGCATGGCGTCCGCGTTCGGCCCGACGAAGGTGATCCCGAGCTTCTCGCACAACTCCGCGAACGCCGGGTCCTCGGCGACGAAGCCCCAACCGACCCACGCCGCGTCGGCCCCGGACCGCACGAGCGCCCGCTCCAGCGCCGCCTTGTCGAGGTACGGACGCGCGGACGCGGGACCGAGGTAGTGGCCGAGATCCGCTTCCCGCACGAACGTGGCGGTGCGGTCGACGTCGGTGTAGAGGGCGACGGTCTCGATCCGCGCCCCGGTCTCCGCAGCCAGCTCTCGGACCGCGTGGATGAGCCGCATCGCGGCCTCACCACGGTTGACGATGGCGATACGGCTGAACACCCGACCGACCCCTCTGGTAGACCCATCCGAACCCGCCGCGGGACGGCCGTCCCCGGCAGTGATCACCCTCCTGCCTGCGGACCGGCAGCGCCATGTCGTACGCACCGAACAGTACGCGGCCCGGTTTGTAGGAACCCGACAAAAGCTTTTGGCTGTCCTCGCCGCAGCCGAGACCGCGGTCGAGAGCACTGGTGCCGCCCAGCCGCAGATGTGATCATGCTCTCCCGACTCGATCCGGTGTGCAGGCCATTACCGGACACCCCCTCGCTCGGGACGGCGCCGTCCGTGGCCAGCCGGACTCTACGCTGGCGGACGGGACCGCTCGGCCCGCTCCGGTAGTCTGTCCAGACGGACGCTTCGACCTGGGCGTGGCCCGATGACGGACTACTCGTACGGTTGCTTCGGCGGGTCTATCCGCCGCCACGACTCGACCTCGACATAGGGAATGTCCACATCGCTCACCGGATCCTTGCCGAGTCGTGTGGTGTACCGGCCGACCACCTCCACCCAGCTGTCCGGTGGCAGCCAGGTCGGCGCGTCCCCGGACATGCCGAGCTTGATCGGCCGGCCGTCGGCGGCACAGCAGGAGAGGGTCATCCGGGCCAGGATCGCTTCCCCGTCCGGGCCGGGCGCGGTGAACCCGGTGAGCTGGATCCGCCGGTCACCGAGGGTGGTGCCCCCGTCGAGGATGGCTCGACCGGCATAGTCCAGCAGCGTGAGCGTCACCGGGTCGCCGTCCGGCAGCGGCGGGAACTGGTCGATCTCCTGGCCGGTCAACGCGGTGCCGGCCTGCCCGGCCGCGAAGGATCCCAGCGCCGGTGGGGAGATCAGCAGCAACCCGAGCGCGGGCAGGATGAGCAGCCAGCCCACCCACGGCTCGCGGTGGCCGTGCCCGCCGCCCGGTCCCGGCCCGCCGCCGGGCTGGTCGTGGCTGTCGTGACCGTGCCCGGCGTGCGCGTCGGCGTCGTCGCCTCCGCCCCTCAGGTCGTACCAGAGCGTGATCAGCGCGGCGGCCACCAGCAGGACCCCGGCGGCGATCAGGAACGGGCGCAGCCCCTCCTTGACGTACCGCAGGTAGACGTCGGTGACGCTGGCCTTGAGCACCGAGCCGCCGAGCAGCAGCAGCACAACCGCCTGCGCCTGCCGGTTCACCTCGGCACTCCACGTCGACTACCGGTCACAGGATCACCGCTCCCACTCCGACGCTCACCAACACCGCGACGACGAACGTCGCCGGGGCGAACCGGGCCGCGAACCGGCGGCCGAAGACGCCGGTCTGCATCGAGATCAGTTTGAGGTCGACCATCGGGCCGACGACCAGGAACGTCAACCGGGCCGAGAGCGAGAACTGCGACAGCGAGGCGGCCACGAAGGCGTCGGCCTCGGAACAGATCGAGAGCAGCACCGCCAGTACGGCGAGCGCGAGCACGGACAGCACCGGGTTGTCGGCCAGGCTCTGCAACCACCGCTCGGGCACCAGCACGTTGATGCAGGCCGCCGCCATCGCGCCGATCACCAGGAACCCGCCCGCGTGTACGACATCGTGCCGGATCGCCGCCCAGAACGCCCGGCCCTTCGACAGGTCGGCCAGCTCCGGGCGGTACGGCAGCCGGATCCAGTCGGCCCGACCCAGCCGCATCCAGAGCCAACCCATGATCATCGCGACGACCAGGCTGGCCACCGCCCGCCCGACCACCATCTCCGGATTGCCCGGAAAGGCGACCGCGGTGGCGGCCAGCACGATCGGGTTGATCGCCGGAGCGGCGAGCAGGAACGCCAGTGCGGCGGCCGGGGTGACCCCGCGCCGGATCAACGAGCCCGCGATCGGCACCGAACCGCACTCACAGCCGGGCAGGACCACCCCGGCAGCGCTCGCCACCGGTACGGCCAGCGCTGGATGGCGAGGTAACGCCCGGGCCCAGAACGACCGGGGCACGAAGACCGCGATCACCGCGGAGAGCACCACCCCGAAGACCAGGAACGGCACCGCCTGGACCATCACCGAGACGAAGACCGTGGTCCAGGTCTGCAACCGCGGAGTGGACAGCGCCGACGCCACCGGCCCGGAGAACACCACCAGCAGGATCAGCAGCAGGGCGAGTATCTCGATCGAACCCACCCGGTCGCCCAGCCGGCCTCTCCGAGGGCGGTCGGGTTCCTCCGTCCCGTCTGCCGATCCGGCACGCCGAGCGCCCACCTGATCCGGCACGGTCACGGCAACAACATCCCTTCGGCAGGTGGAAACCGGCCATCCGCCCTAACCGGCAGCACGGTGTCCGTCACGGTGCTCGGTGCCGGGTTGCCCGGGGCGGTCGAGGCCATTTGCCTTTTGGGTCCCGGTCGAGGCGGCCGGCCGTCGGCTTGGCTCGACCCGGTCCGGGCTGGGCCGATCGCTCGCCCCTGGCGGCCGCAACCGGGCGGTCCGGGCCGCGCGTCCGGTCGTACATGGCTGGCAGCGTACCGGTCCGGTACGCCGTGCGGTCCAGCTTGTCGGCCACGATCCACGACGGCGCCGGCCGAGGATCGACCTGGCGGCTGCACGGCTCGGACTCGCTCGCCCCGCTGACAACGCCACCAGGGCGCGCGAGCTGCCCAGGCGGCACCGAGCTGTCGATGGCGTGGCAGGATCGCCGCCATGACCTCACCGCGGTGGCTCGACCGTTATCTCGCCGGGCGACGGGACCAGGTTTGGCATGAACTGCGCCAGGCCGGTCGCGCCGTTCGACAGGATCCGGACCTTGCCGGCGAAGCGCGGCTGGTCTGCGACGAGATGGCCCGGCGGGCCCGGCAGAACGTCGAGGTACTCGTCGAACGGCTCACCGCCGACGGTTACCGGTTCCACACCAACGACGACGAACAGCGCCCGGTGACGCCACACGTCGCCCCGACCACGACGGCGGCAGAGCACGCGGATTGGCTTGCGGAACGGTTCGGCGACGTCCCCATGACGGTCCTTTCCTGGACCCGGTTGGTCGGAGACGTCTGGCTGGTAGGAAGCCACCCGCAGTGGGACACGTCGGCATCCGGCGACCCCCTGGTCGTCGAACTGGAGGGGGCGCGTCACCCCGACCACCCGCCGATCCGGCACTACTTCGATGCGGAATGGAATGGTTGGCGGGAACATTCCGAGGAGGACCCGGACGCCGGTCTGTTCGTGCTTCCCCTCGCGCCCGACCGGCTGCACAAGGAGAACGTCAGCGGCGGTCCGCCCTATGGGATCGTGCTTCCCGACGGCTGTGTGGACGGGCTCTTCGCGGGCGAGACGACCATGCCGTTCGTCTGCTATCTGAACCAGGTCTTCAGCCACGGCGGTTTTCCGCGGCGGACGGGATCGCAGGACGAATGGCGCATCAGGCGGGCCCTGGCCAAAGACCTGCTACCGCTCTGATCCGGTCGGCTGCCGCCCGCCGTCGAGGCCGCCTCAGAACCGGTCAGGAATCGAGAAGCTCGGGTCGGGAGGCCGGGGCTAGCCTGACCTCCTCGGGGGTTGCCCGTCGTCCGAGGAGGTCCCGTTGACCTGGAACAAGTGGATTCGGCAGATCCACCGCTGGCTCGCCGTCGCCTTCACGCTCTCCGTCATCGCCGTCGCCGTCGCCGTCGGAGCACAGCAGGAACCCGCCGCCTGGGTGTTCTACCTGCCGCTGCTCCCGCTCGTCCTGCTCATGTTCACCGGTCTGTACCTGTTCGTGCTGCCGTACATCACCAGGTGGCGCGGCGGACGGCGCGCCGTTCGCGGGACCTGACCCGGGTCAGCGCGGGACCGGCAATGCCTGGTCCGAGATCCGCCGGTACTCCATCGTGGAGCTTTCCCCGGCGACCCTGAGCAGCTCGGCGGTGCAGTCGTAGGTGCTGGGCGGTCCCGAGTCGTCCCAGCCCATCGCCTTCCGGTCGCGCTGTGAACCGTCGATCTTCCACACCGTCGTGCCGCGCGGGCGGCCGTCCGTGTGGGTGAGCTTGTCGCCGATCGTCAGGTAGGTGAACCGGATCGTCCCGGTGTGGGTCACCCGGTAGCTGCGCCCGCGCGCGGTGCCGCCGGTGGTGACGCCCCTGCGGTGGTCGGTCCACCCGGTGCCGGTCGGGCCGTAGTTGACCTCACCCCGACCCGGGGTCAGCAGCTTCAGGTCGACGTCGGTGCCGAAGAGCCCGACGTTGCGCTCGTCCCAGCGGGTCATCCGCCAGCGGCCGACCACGCAGGGGTCGACGCCGGGCGCGACGCTCCTCGACGGTGTCGGGACCGGCGTCGGCGCGGCGGTCGGCGTCGAGGGCACCGCCCCGGCGGTCACCGCTCCGGCACCGGCCAGCAGCCGGTCGCCCCCGCCGGCACGGTGCGGTTCGCCGACCGGATTGAACACGAGCGCCATCGCGGCCGACACCAGCACGACCGCGACTCCGGCGGCGAGGGTGGTCGCCCGGCGCGACATCCGGGGGAGCCGGCGAGATCGGGTCCTGACCGGTGTCGGTGGCTCGCCGGCCGGCAGGTCGGCGAGCTGCCCGGTGGGCCGGATCGCGCCTTCGGCGACCGCGAGCTCGGGTTGTTCGATCGCGGTGGGTGTCAGGGCGAAGGACTGGTGCAGCAGGGTGGCGACCAGCGGATAGCGGCTGGCGCCGCCGACCAGGTAGACGCCGGCCAGGTCGGCGGGCGTGACGCCGGCCCCGCCGAGCGCGGCCCGTGAGGCGGTGATCGTACGTTCGAGCAGCGGCCGGGCCAGTGCGTCGAGCTGTTCACGGCCCAGCGGGACGTCCTCGTCGACCAGCGGCAGCGTGATGCGGGCCGACGTCCGTCGGGACAGTGACTCCTTTGCGGTCCGCACGTCGTCCCAGAGCTGCCGCCGCAACCGCAGGTCGGGCTCTGACCCGGGGTGGGTGAGACGGCGCCACGTGCCGGGGTCGCGGCTGCCGAACACCGCGGTCAGGTAGGCGATGATCGCGGCGTCGAGGTCGAGTCCGCCGGCGCCGACCAGGCCTTCGGTGCCGAGCACGTCGAAGCCGTCGGCGGTGCGCCGGACGACCGAGGCGTCGAAGGTGCCGGCCCCGAGGTCGTAGACCAGCGCGACCGATCCGGCGGGCAGGCGGCTGCCGGCCACGCCGACGAAGTAGGCGGCCGCGGCCACCGGTTCCACGACGAGGTCGACCGAGGGTACGCCGGCCGCGACCGCCGCGCTGCGGAGGATCTCCCGGCGCCGGTTACCCCAGCCGGCGGGATGCGCGAGCACCATCCGGCCGGGTGGACCGCCGGCGACCCGCCTCGCCTCGTCGACGACGCGGCCGAGCACGGCGGCGATCAGGTCCACCACCGGGTATTCCACATCGGAGAGCAGCACGCTGCCGTCGTCGATCCGCTGTTTCGGGTAGGGCTCGACGCCGGCCGGGTTGGCGCGGGCGGTCTGCAACGCGTCCCGACCGACCAGCAGGGTGCCGCCGTCGGCGCAGACCGCCGAGGGCAGCAGGGGAGAACCGTCGAAGAGCACCGGCCGGACCCGGCCGTCGGGCCAGAGCAGTGTCGCGGCTGTGTTTGAGGTGCCGAAGTCCACACCCAGCACGATCCCGTCCGCGCTCATGGACACCACCGTATCCGGGCGGCGCCGGTCGTTCGCACTTCGACCCCGGCGATCCCGACGGTCGTTCCTGCCGAGCTGTCACGCCCCGGTTTCGCGGTGCGGGGTGTTGACCGGCTTCGACTCCGGTGACCCGTGCTGGCGCAGGAAGACACTGAGCACGATCAGTGTGCCGACGGCGAGGAATTCGCTCTGCCAGTTCTGCATCGACTGGAACCAGAACTCGCTGCTGCCGAGGAACTGCCACGCGGTGATCGGCGGTGCTCCGGTTTCCAGCGCCTGCTGTTCGTTGTACTCGGCGGTGCCGCTGACCAGGTGCAGGACGAAGGAGGCGCCGAAGAGCAGGAAGAGCGCGATGGACAGGCTGTTGCGGTACAGCGCCAGTAGCAGGCCACCGGCGCGTACCGGCCAGGGGGAGTTCGACTTCGCCTTGACCGGGTTGTCGCCTGGCCGGTCCTGGTCCGGATCGGGCTTGGACTCCGCCGACCCGCGTTGCACCAGATAGACCGTGAGCAGCACGTACGCGCCCATCTGGAGGAATTCCGACTCCCAGTTCTCGAACACGGCTTCGGCGAAGTGCCCCGTGCCGAGGTAGTCGAGATAGCCCTCGGGACGCACGCCGGCCTGGACCAGTTCGTCGTTGTGGGTCTGCCAGCCGAAGAGGCTCTGTAGCGCGAGGAAGATCAGGAACGCGCCGAACATCGTCACGGCCAACCCGTGGTCGCGCAGCCAGTGACGGGCCCGGGTGGCGGGCTGCGGGCCCGCCTGGCGCCGCGCTGTGGTCCGCCCTCGTGTGACGGTCTGTTGTCCCATGCCGGGACCTCCTTTCCCCCCGGAGGTGCCCTTCCCGGGTCAGGGAACCCCTCCTGCCCGGGCCTTGCTTCCCTGCACGGGTTCGCGGAAAACCTGGTCACGGCGTGTCGCGGCCGGGGCGGGAGGTCGGCGGGCGGCGCGCCCGGGTGATCGGCGTCAGGTGTCAGCCGGCCGGCGGAAGGGGTCGTGCTGGTAGACGTGTACGGTCTCGATCCGCCCGAAGGGCGATATATGTCACCGTACGGGTGAGCGCGTCCCGGCGGACCTTGGAGTGCCCGAGCGGGTCCGGGGGTAGAAGGGCGGGCATGACAGCGACGGTGAGACATGCGGTTGCGTCGCTCTGACCCCAGCGTCCCCGGTTACCGTCGCCGTCGGCGGGGACGGGGAGTGACGTTTCTCGACTCCGCAGGGCGGCCGATCACCGACTCGGCACAGCTACGTCGGCTGCGTGACCTTGCCATCCCGCCGGCCTGGCGGGAGGTGTGGATCTCGTCCGATCCCCGGGGCCACATCCAGGCCACCGGCATCGACGAGGCCGGGCGCAAGCAGTACCTCTACCACCCGGTGTGGCGACAGCGGCGGGATCGCGAGAAGTTCGCGCACGTCCTGGAGGTGGCCGGACACCTCGGCCAGTTGCGGAAGCAGGTCGAGAACGATCTGCGCGAGCGCGGCCTGACCCGGTCGCGGGTATTGGCCGCCATCACCCGCCTGTTGGACCTCGGGATGTTCCGGATCGGCGGCGACCAGTACGCGGCCGGCGAGGCGCCGACGTTCGGTGTCGCGACGCTGCGTCCGGAGCATGCCCGGAGGGCCGCCGGCTGTGTGGTGCTGGAGTTCCCGGCCAAGGGCGGAGTGGAGCAGAGCCGGCGGGTGACCGATCCGGACCTCTGCCAGGTACTGCGGGACCTGCGGCGCCGTCGTCGGGGTCGGGACCGGTTGTTCGGCTACTGGGCGCGGCGGCGCTGGTGGGACGTACGTGCCGAGGACGTCAACGAATACCTCCGTGAGGCGAGCGGCACCGACATGACGGCGAAGGACTTCCGCACCTGGCACGCGACCGTGCTCGCGGCCACCCGCCTGGCGGCGGCCGGGCCCCGGAACTCGGAGGCGAAGCGGCGACGGGTCGTGGCCGGGGTGATGCGGGAGGTGGCCGAGCTGCTCGGCAACACCCCGGCGGTGGCCCGGGCCTCGTACGTCGACCCCCGCCTCCTCGACCTCTATCGGGACGGTCGGCTCGGGCCGCTGGAGGGAACGTCCGGCCAAGCCGCCGAGCAGGCCGTCCCCGGCCTGCTCGGCGGCTGATCCCGGCACCCCCACCCAGGCGATGCCAGCGGAGGAATCCAACCCGGGCGATCAGCCCCGTCCTGGTGCCCGCTCGGCGGGCCGCCCGGAGCGGTCGCCGGCCCGATCAGCGTCGGCGTACCTCGCCCATCGTCTCCTGGGTCTGCCCCCGCAGCTCCTCCGCCGACGAGCGGGCGTGCTCGCGCATCTCGCCCGCGTGCTGACCGGTGCGGGAACGGACCGATTCGACGGCGTGCTGGGCCGGTTCCCGCAGATTCTGCTGTGTCTGCCGGGCCATGCCGCTGGCCTGCTGCTTGATCTGGTCGGAATGCTCGGCGACCTCGTCCCGGAGCCGGCCGACCACCCGCCGCTCCGCCGGACTGGCCGGCAGTAGCGCGGAGGCGAGCACACCGAGCCCGAACGCGACCAGGCCGGCGGCCAGTGGATGCCCTTCCGGCATCTGCCGGGTCTGCTGTCCCAGCGCCTGAGCCCGATGGCCGGCCGAGGAGAGCCCGGCCTGTGACGCCTCACGAGCCCGCTGCATGCTGCCGCGCGCCTGCTGCGCACCCCCGCGTGCCTGGCCGGCGATGTCCTGGCGGGCGTTCTCGGCGCTACCCATCACCGTCTCCCGCGCCCGCCGCCAGGCATTCCGAGCCCGGCCCGCCTGGTGCTGCGCCATGCTGCGCGGGTTCATCCGGTCGCCGAGCGCGTTCAGGTTCTCACCCAGGCGATCCTGGGTACGGTCGGCGTCGGCCCGGATCGAGCCTGGGTCCATACTCATCCTTGTCCCCCCGATCGATGCTGTGTCCGGTCACGCATGGCGGAAGGCATCCGCCGGATCGACTCGGACGTCTGTGGCAGCGGCCGGAGGCTGCGCGCCTGACGCCTGGCCACCCCGACGAGAATCGCGGCGACCACTGCCCAGACCCCCGCGACGACCAGTGCCCCCCAGCCCTGGTCCATCACGTTCGACAACCCCCACCACAGGGCGTACGACAGGAAGAGCAGCACCATCAACGCGCCGAGCGCGGCGCCGCCGAACATCCCGGCGACCCGGCCGGCGGTGCGCATCTCCTGCCGTAGCTCCAGTTTCGCCAACTGGATCTCCTGGCGGACCAGGGTCGACGTGTCGCGGGTGACGGCACCGAGCAGTTCGCCGATCGAGGCGCGGCTGGGGTCCTGCTCCCGGTCCGCGCCGAGCCCACCCGCCGAGACGCTCATCGCCGTACCTCGCTGGTCCGTCCGTCACCGGACCCGCCACGCTGTCCGGCCCCCGCCTCCGGGAGCGGGTTGCCGTGCGGCTGGCCACCCATCCCGGACGGCTGCCCGAGCATCCCGTCGGGCCGGACATCCGGCTCCGTCCGCCTCCCGTCAGGATGGGGATCGGACGGACCGCCCTGCAACGCGTCCCGGGTTCGGGTCAGTCGGCCCGCGAGCACCCCGGCGACGGCTGCCCCGGCGAGGAAGAGTCCGGGATTGCGGCGGGCGTAGTCGCGCACGTCGTTGAGTACCATCCCGGGTTCGCGCTGGTCGAGCCACTGGGCCGCCTGCTGAACGCGTTCGGCCGCGTGTCGGACCAGGTCCGTGCCGACCCCTGGGCGGTCGCTGCGCTCGGACATGGCCCGCAGTTCGTCGCCGATGGCCCGCAGGCCGGAGGCGGCCCGCTGCTGCTGCGCGCCCGCCTGTTCCTTGAGTTGGCCCGACGCCTGCCCCATCAGATCCTTGGCCTGGCGGCCCGCCTCGGCTGCGACGTCCCGGCCCCGGTCGGCGGCGTTGTGTGCCAGGCCTCCTCCGGTCTGTGCCAACCGCTGTCCAGTCTCCGTGGCGCCCTGCCGGGCAACCTGGGTCTTCGACCGGTGACCGTCACCAGACGGGTCAGCAATCCTGTCCTGTGTCATCTCCGCCCCCAGCTTCGCCCGCGGTGTCGACCGCCGGATACCCCGCTGACCGGCAGTTATACCGACACGTGCCGGGCCGTGGGAGACCGTGACCGGACCGGCTGTCGCGAGTCAGGTCCTCCCACATCGGGAGCGGGAGGGCGGTGGTTCGCCCATATCGGTCGTTATGGTCCGTTGCCGCCCACGGAAGGCTGTCGAGGCCAATCGGGTGAGGCGGCAGGCTCTGACCGTTCAGATCAGCTCGCCGGGTAAGCCTGTGCCGCCAGCAGATGCGCCAGGTGCGCGGAGTTGCGGGCGAGCGCGCTGGTCGCGCTGCCGGTGGTGTCCGGCTTCGGTCCGGCGTCCCGGTAGTCGGTGCCGCCCATGGCCTCGCCGACCCAGTAGGTGGACGCGGCGGCGGCGACGCTGAACCCGACGTCGTTGAGCGCCTGGAGTACCTCGGCGGTGACGTGGTGCGCGCCGTCCTCGTTGCCGACGACGGCCACGGCGCCGACCTTGCCGTACGTCCGCAACCGGCCCTGGTCGTCGGTCTCGGACAGTTCGGCGTCGAGGCGTTCCAGCACCATCTTGCAGACGCTCGACGGCTGACCCAGCCAGATGGGGGTCGCCACCACCAGGATCTGCGCGTCCATCAGCTTGGTGCGGATGGCCGGCCACTCGTCGCCGTCGCCTTCGTCGGTGGATACGCCGAACTTCACCCTGTGGTCCACCACCCGGATCAGTTCGCCGTCCACGTCGTGGTCGGCCAGTGCGGTGAGCACCTCCCGGCCCAGCAGTTCGGCGCTGGACGGCGCGGGGGAGGGCTTGAGGGTGCAGCACAAAACGAGGGCACGGACGGTTCCCACAGGTCTGCTCCTGAACTCGATCTTATCGGCTGACCGGTGTCCTCCTACCCCGTACCGTGCGAGCCGAATCGTCCGATTCCACCTTCCCGCCCGGGTGGGCGACGAGACCGCCGCCGTCAGCTATCCGGCGACGACGAGCGCCTGGGGCCGCCTGCTTCATCCGGGTACGCAGCCAGCCGAGCTGGACGCTGGTCTCGGCGGCGCAGGACAGGACGACCTCGAACAGATCCCGGTCCCGGACGCCCTGGGCAGCCTGCCCCACGACCGTCCAGCAGATGCCGGACCCGGCGGTCATCAGATAGGGGTTCGCCGGGCCCGATCCCTCCTCGAGGGACGCCGAAACAGCCCGGCAGGTACGACTGTCTCCGCTACCCGTCGCCGGCGGACGAAAACCGCCAGCCGGTGGCGTCGCGATCGGTGGCTGGACCGCGCGCACCCGGCCGGCGTGCGGGGCGGAGGCGCCCGGCGGAGGCGCTGCCGGGTGGGCCGGGTCGTCGGGCGGCTCAGCCGGCAGCGGAGCCGGGCCTGGCCTGCCTGCTGTGCAGCTCGGCCTTGACCCGCTCGGGGGTCAGCTTGGCCGCGCCGGCCAACATCCGGTTGCGCACCGAACCGGCGACGACGTGGTCCCTGCCGGCCATCATGGCCTCGAATCCGTGCCGGGCCACCTCGGCCGGGTCGTCCTTCGGGCCGGCGCCGAGCCTGGTGTCGCCCATGTCGGCCCGCTCGAAGAACTCGGTGTCGGTGGGGCCCGGCATCAGCGCGGTCACCGTGACACCGGAATCCTTGAGTTCGTTGTGCAGCGCCTCCGAGAACGACAGGAGGAACGCCTTGGACGCCGCGTATCCGGCCTCGAACGGTCCCGGCTGGGTGGCGGCGATCGACGAGGTGAACATGACGCGTCCGGCGCCCCGCGCGACCATCGGCGGTATCCCGAGCTTGGCCAGATGCACCGACGACCGCACGTTGAGGTCGATCAGCCGCAGTTCGTCGGCGAGGTCCGTCTCGGCGAACCTGCCGCTGAGGCCGATGCCGGCGTTGATCACCAGGGCGTCGAGCGGGCGGCCCGTCGAGGTGACCCGGTCGTACGCCCGCTGCACACCTGCGGGTGTGGCCAGGTCGGCCTGGACGGGCTCGACGGTGACGCCCAGCGCCTCGACGTCCCGGGCGGCCGGGCCGATGCCGTCGTCCTCCGCGACGACGACCAGGTCGAAGCCGTGCCGGGCGAACTCCTTCGCCAACTCGTAGCCGATGCCGCTGGAGGCGCCGGTGACCAGCGCGAGCGGTCGGCCGGGGGTGTCGGTCATCTCGGGTGCTCCTTGTCGGGTCGAAGGAGTGCCTCCTCGGCGGAGTGTGCTCCCTGCCGGGCCGGGAGGAACGGCGGCCGGCTGGCCGGCCGCGCGGTCCGCGGCGAGGTTGCCCTTCATGCCCCGCCGGCCCGGGGCTAAACCAGCCCCGGCACCCGGCGTCGCGCGGGTGGCGCCGCCGCCCGTTACGGCGCCAGCACCACCTTGATGCAGCCGTCCGTCTTCTTCTGGAACATCTCGTAGCCTTCGGTTGCACGCCGCAGCGGCAGTCGGTGGGTACGGAGATCCTCGACGCCGAGCGGATCGTCGTCCCTCTCCAGCAGCGGCATGATCTCGTCGGTCCAGCGGCGTACGTGTGCCTGGCCCATCCGCACCTGGACGCCGCGGTCGAACATCTCCAGCAGCGGCATCGGGTCGAGTTCCCCGCCGTAGACGCCGGAGAGGGAGACGGTACCGCCACGGCGTACCGACTTGACCGCGGCGTGCAGGACGCTGAGCCGGTCCACCCCGAACCGGTCGTTCATGGTTCGGGCCACCCCGTCCGGCAGCAGTCCCACCGTGGTCTGGACGAGCTTGCCCCAGGGTGAGCCGTGCGACTCCATCCCGACCGCGTCGACCACGGCGTCGGGGCCACGGCCGTCGACCAGGTCGATGAGGGTGCCCGGCACGTCGTCCAGTTCGTTGACGTCGACGGTCTCCACGCCGTGCCGCCGGGCCATCGCCAGCCGTTCGGGCACGAGATCGAGACCGATGACCCGGGCGGCGCCGAGATGGCGGCCGACGCGGGCGCAGAGTTGTCCGACCGGACCCAGCCCGAAGACGGCGAGCGTGCCGCCCGGCGGGACGTCGGCGTACCGCACCGCCTGCCAGGCGGTCGGCAGGATGTCGGAGAGATAGAGGTACCGCTCGTCCGCTCCCGTTGCCGGCACCTTGACCGGCCCGAACTGCGCGTACGGGATCCGCAGGTACTCGGCCTGGCCGCCGGGTACCGAGCCGTAGAGGGAGGTGTAGCCGAACAGGGCCGCGCCCTTGCCCTCGGACCGGACCTGGGTCGTCTCACACTGGGCGTAGAGCTGGCGCTCGCACATCCAGCACCAACCGCAGGAGATGTTGAACGGCACCACCACCCGATCTCCCGGACGGAGCCGGTCCACCGCCGGCCCCACCTCCTCGACGACACCCATCGTCTCGTGTCCCAGGATGTCGCCCGGCTTCAGATAGGCGCCGAGCACCTCGTAGAGATGCAGGTCGGAGCCGCAGATCGCGGTCGAGGTGACCCGGATGACCGCGTCGGTCGGCTCCTCGATCCGGGGATCCGGCACCTCCGTCACCCGCACGTCGCGCTTGCCCTGCCAGGTCAACGCCTTCACTGGTTCCGCCTCCCGTCGGCATACTGATGCCAGAACTGCTACCCGGGTGTGTGCCGCGTCAACCGGCGTGGCGCCGCGCCTTCCCGGGACGCCGGTGACGCCGCAGGTCCCGACCGACTCGACGCTGCCAGCACATCGCGGAAAGTCACCGGACGTCGGGGCCGGTCCGCTCCACCGACGGCAGATGGCGCAGATCACGCCGCAACGACGGACCGAGCGTTTCAACCGGACGGCCGGGTGGAAGTAGTCACCCGCTGCGTTGCCCGGGTCGGCCGGAGACGCGGGGAGGGGGCACACCATGCGGAGGAGTTCAGGCTCGGCGGCACTGTTGGCGCTGGTCCTCGGCGTCGCCGGTTGTGGCGGGGTCGGCGGCACCGGCGACGACGGCGGCACAGGCGGATCCGGCCGGCTCACGACTCTCGGGTTCAGCTTCTCCGACGAGATCGCCACCAGCCGGGTCGACGCGTTCAAGCAAGCCCACCCGGAGATCACGGTGGAGGTCACCGAGGGTGGTTTCGACGAGCAGCAGTTCCTCTCGGCCGTCGCCGACGGGAATCCGCCCGATCTCGTCTATCTGGACCGGAAGCTGATCGGCACGTACGCCACCCGGGGCGCGATCACGCCGCTCACCGAGTGCGTCGAGAAGCACGACGTCGACCTCGACCAGTACCGGCCGGCGGCGCGCGAGCAGGTGACCCTGGACGGCGTCCTGTACGGCATCCCCGAGTTCTACAGTGTCCGCGTCGTCTACCTGGACGAGGCCGTACTCCGGCAGGCCGGGCTGACCCCCGACCAGGTCGACCTGGCGAACTGGGCCAATCTGCCGGCCCTGACCGACCGGCTGGCCCGGGTCTCGGACGGCCGCCTCACCCGGATCGGCATCGACCCGAAGATTCCCGAGTTCCTGCCGATCTGGGCCAGGGCCAACGGGGCCGACCTGCTCTCCGCCGACGGGCGCACCGCCCGGCTCGACGACCCAAAGGTGCTCGAAGCCCTCCAGACCACTCTTGGGTTGCTTCAGCGGCAGGCCGGCTGGGACAGGTTCAAGGGCTTCCGGGACACCTTCGACTTCTTCGGCCCCGACAGCCCGCTGGCCCGGCACCAGCTCGGCGTCTGGCCGATGGAGGACTGGTTCCTCAACCAGGTGGCCAAGAACACCCCGGACGCGCAACTGGTGGTCAAGCCGTTCGTCGACCGGCAGGGCAACCCGCTCACCCTGGTCAGCGGCCAGGCCTGGGCGATCCCCAAGGGCGCGAAGAACCCCGAGGCCGCCTGCGAGTTCGCCAAGCAGATGACCGAGACCGACACCTGGGTGGCGGCGGCGAAGGCGCGGGTCGCCGCCCGGCAGGCCAGCGGAGCGCCGTTCACCGGCCTGTACACCGGTAACGCGGAGGCGGACCGCCGGATCATGTCGGAGGTGTACCGCCCCAGCGGCAACCCACGGTTCGACAACGCCGTCCAGACCATCCTCTCGGTGCAGGAGCACGCCTTCGCCATTCCGGCGTCCCGGGCCGGTGCGGAGTTCGACAAGGCGTGGATGGACGCGGTCAACCGGGTGCTGTCCGGCCAGAGCGAGCCGGCCGAGGCGCTGCGCCGGGCGCAGTCCGAGGCGACCGCCGCACTGGACCGGGCCGCGAAGTAGCCCGACGATGGCGATCAGCACCGTCGACGTCGCGGCCGCCGACCGGCCCGGCGAGACCGGCGTACCCCGGCGGCGCCGCCGGACGAACCCGCTGGCCCGGCACGAGACGCGCTGGGCGTACGTCTTCATCGCGCCCTGGCTGCTCGGCCTGCTGGTCTTCCAGGCCGGCCCGATGCTGGCCAGCCTCTGGCTCAGCCTGACCGAGTACGACGTGGTCAGCGCGCCGACCTGGACGGGTCTGGACAACTACCGGCGGATCGCCGAGGACCCGATGGTGCGGCGCAGCCTCACCAACACGCTGTACTACACAGTGCTGCACGTGCCGCTGACGATGGCGGTGTCGCTCGGCCTCGCGATGCTGCTGCTGCGGGTCGGCCGGCTCCAGGGCTTCTTCCGGACGGTCTTCTACCTGCCGGTGATGACCCCGGCGGTGGCGATCGGGGTGCTCTTCCTGCTGCTGCTCAACACCCAGGACGGCCTCGTCAACCGGGGCCTGGCGGCCATCGGCGTCGACGGCCCGGCCTGGACCACCGACCCGGACTGGGTGATGCCGGGAATCGTCCTGATGAGCCTCTGGAGCCTCGGCTCGACCGTGGTGATCTACCTCGCCGCACTGCAGAACGTGCCACCTGACCTGTACGAGGCGGCGAGCATCGACGGTGCCGGAGCGTGGGCGCGCTTCCGGAACGTGACCGTGCCGATGATCTCGGGGGCGCTCTTCTTCACCCTGGTCGTCAACACGATCGCCTCGATCCAGATGTTCACCGAGGTCTACACGATGTACTTCGGTAACCGGGAGACGCAGAACAGGTTCAACTCCGACGCCGCGACGTTCTACGTGATCCGGCTCTTCCAGGAGGCGTTCCAGTTCCTGCACATGGGCTACGCCTCGGCAATGGCCTGGCTGCTGTTCCTGGTGATCCTCGCTATCACGGCCGTGCAGGTACGGCTCTCCCGGCGGTTCGTCTACTACGAGGGGCGGGACCGATGAGCGAGACCGTGACCCGGGCCGGCGACGCTCCGGTGGCACCGCCGGCCGTTCCGCCACCGCTGTCACCGGACCCGGCCGGACCGCCGCGGCGCCGGGCCGCGGGCCGGCCGTGGTGGCGGCGGCTGCCGTCCGTACTCGCGCTGGTCGCCGTGGCGACGCTGTTCATGCTCCCGTTCGGCTGGCTCGTCAGTGCCTCGCTGCGCCCCCGCGAGTACGTCTTCTCCGCCAGCTTCCTGCCGCTGCCGTGGCGCCCGGAGAACTATTCCGCGGCCTGGTCGGCGATACCGCTGGTGAGCTGGTTGTTCAACAGCCTGCTGGTCGGGGTCGCCGCGGCGGCGGCGGTCACCGTCTCCAGTGCCTGGATCGCGTTCGGCTTCGCCTACTTCCGGTTCCCGGGCCGGAACCTCCTGTTCGGCCTGGTCCTCGCCACCATGATGCTGCCGTTCGCGGTCACCATGATCCCGACCTACCTGATCTGGTCGGAACTGCGCCTCACCGGCACCCAGGTGCCGCTCTGGGCCGGCAACCTCTTCGGGTCGGCGTTCTACATCTTCCTCATCCGGCAGTTCCTGCTCTCCCTGCCGAGGGAGTACTTCGAGGCGGCCCGGGTCGACGGCGCCAGCTATCCCCAACTCTTCTGGCGGCTGGCGTTCCCGCTGATCCGGCCGGCCCTGCTGGTCGCGTTCGTCTTCGAGTTCAAGGCGAGCTGGACCGACCTGATCAAGCCGCTGATCTATCTCCGCGACGAGGAGCTGTACACCCTGCCCAGAGGGCTGAAGGTCCTGCTGGACCGGTTCGGGTACGGCGGCGAACAGCAGTGGGAGATCGTCCTCGCCGGCAGCGTCATCGCCACCGTACCGATGATCATCCTGTTCTTCCTGGCCCAACGACACTTCGTCGAGGGCATCGCCACCACCGGCCGCAAGGGCTGACGACGGCGCGGAGTCGCCTGCTCTCGATGCCGCGACGGGCATCGAATCCCGGGCTTCCGGGTAGAAGGCTCGCAAGGCCGTCCGTAGAGAAGGTGATTGGGTATGACAACCGCACGGGAGATCATGACGCCGAACCCGACCTGTGTCGGCGAAGGTGAGGACATGTTGACCGCCGCCCGCCGGATGTCGGAGCTCGGCGTGGGTTCGATGCCGATCTGCGGCAGTGACAACCGGCTCAAGGGCATGCTCACCGACCGCGACATCGTGGTGAAGGTACTCGCCCAGGGTCGTGATCCGCGCAGTGTGACGGCAGGAGAACTCGCCCAGGGCAAGCCGGTGACCATCGGGGCCGACGAC
Source organism: Plantactinospora sp. KLBMP9567 (assembly GCF_033446045.1). Classification (NCBI taxonomy): domain Bacteria; kingdom Bacillati; phylum Actinomycetota; class Actinomycetes; order Micromonosporales; family Micromonosporaceae; genus Plantactinospora; species Plantactinospora sp. KLBMP9567. The sequence goes on from NZ_JAWQRR010000003.1 coordinate 48,335, forward strand.
GACGCCGAGGAGATCCTGCGGACGATGGGCAGCCACCAGGTACGCCGGCTCCCGGTGATCGACGGACACGACCTCGTCGGAGTGGTGGCCGTGGCCGACGTCGCGCGAGCCCTGCCGGACCGTCCCGTCGGTGACCTGGTCGACGCCATCTCGCAGCGCTGAACCCGACAGCAGAACGCGCGGGCGGTACGGCGCATCCGGCTCGCTCCCATCCGGGCTCGACGGTACCGGCACCGTCGAGCCCGGTTGGCGTCTCCGAGCGGCGAGCGGGTCTGCGGCGATGCGCGGCCCGGGGTCGTCGAGGAGACCGTCGACGCACCGGACGGGTGGGGCCGGACACGACGACGGGGAGTGGACACTCAGGGTTGGTGTTGAGGTGGGCGGGCGTCAGGTCCTGACGTCGCCCGCGGGCGGCAGTGGTGTGCTGGCCGGCCCGTGCAGTACGGCACCTTCTACGTCGAAACGGGAGCCGTGGCACGGGCAGTCCCAGGTTTTCTCGACATCGTTGAACGCGACGACGCAGCCCAGGTGGGTGCAGGTCGCCGAGACCGAGTGCAGGTCGCCGGAGTCGTCACGGTAGACCGCGCACCGCCGCCCGCCCATCCGGATCACGGCCCCGTCACCGGGTGCGAGCTGCTCGGGAGAGTCGGCAAAGCTGGCCGGTCGCAACCGGTCTCCGACGAACCGCCTGGCGACCTCGGCCGCGGCTTTCACCAGGGGCACCGCCTCGACCACGGGATGCAGGCGACGTGGGTCGTACAGCTTGCTCCAGGGCGGCGGATCCGTTCCGTCGATGAGAGCGGTCAGCAGCCGGCCGGCCAGTACTCCGTTGGTCATTCCCCAGGCGTTGAAGCCGGTCGCCACGTAGACGTGCGAGGCGCCCGGGTGCAGCAGACCGATGTAGGGGATCCGGTCGGTGCTGGTGTTGTCCTGAGCCGCCCAGTGGTACGCCAGCGAGTCGACCGGGAAGTGCTCACCGGTCCAGTCGGCGAGTCTGTCCAGGCGCTCGCGCACTCCCGGCGTTCCGGGTTGGAACGACTCGCCGGTCACGATGAGCAGCCGGCGCCCGTCGCCGTACGGGGCGGTACGGACCGAACGGGTGTTCTGCTCCGGCGTGACGTACATGCCGGCCGGGTCGTCACCGGCGTCGATGGCGGCGGCGACCACCAGTTCCCGGTGTGGTACCAGCCGGGTGAACAGGCCCGCCCGGTCGAAGATCGGGTAGTGGGTCGCGACCACGACGTCCCGGGCCGTCACCGTGGCACCGCTCTCGGTGCCGAGCCGGCACGGCTCGCCCTCGGTCAGGTCGACGACGCGGGTGCGTTCGAAGATGCGCCCGCCCCGGCGGACGAGGTCGGCGGCCAGCCCGAGCAGGTAACGGCGGGGATGGAACTGGGCCTGCCGGTCGACGCGGATGGCGGCACCGATCGGGTACGGCAGCCCGGACTCGGTGACCAGCGACGCCGGCAGGCCGGCGAGACGTGCCGCCTGGACCTCGGCCTCGATCTGGCCGCGTTTCTCCTCGGGCAGGTAGGTGTAGGCGGGCAGCCGCTCCAGGTCGCAGTCGATGCCCAGTTCGAGGGCTGTCGCGGCGACGTGCTCGAGGGCGTCGAGTTGGGACGCCGCATACCAGCGCGCGGCCTGCTCGTCGAGTTTCGTCCGCAGGTGGGCGTAGACGAGACCGTGTTGGGCGGTCAGTTTCGCGGTCGTGTAGCCGGTGACCCCGGCGGCGATCCGGTCGGCCTCGAGGACCGCGACCGCAACCCCGGTGCGGGCCAACTCCCAGGCCGTGCAGAGGCCCGCGATACCGCCGCCGATCACCGCCACGTCGACCTCGACGTCGTCGGCCAGCGCGGCGAACGAGGTCGCCGCCGTCGAATCCATCCAGTACGACTCCGCCGAGCCCGGTTCATGCACCATGTCGTCGCTATACCCGCACCCGCTGACCGCCACGCTCACTGCGCGACGCCCAGTCCCCACCCTCGCCGCTCGTCCTCGCCGTCCTGATCCGCGCGGTGCAACGGACCCCATTCGTCGGAGCGTTGTCCCCGGATCGCCAGGTCGGCCTCGCGGAGTGCCTTCTCGCCCACCCACGCGACCGGTCGGCGGCAGATCACCAGCGGTTCGTTGTCCGGTCCCCGTCCGCACTCCCGGCCGGTCAGGACCCAGGGGGAGGCTCCCGGGCCGCGGAGTTCCCGGACATGGCAGTAGTCGTAGAGACGCCGGGCGACCCAGAGATACCGCGAGCGGTCGCCCCACCACGGCTCGACCCGCAGCGGGTTGGCGGACAGGCCCGGCAGTGGCACGCCGGTGAGCGCGTCCCGGCTGGTCTGCCGGGACGCACCCCGACCGACGTGGTCGGCGTCCGGGCCGTGGGACCACCGCACGTACAGTTCCTCGTCCGCCGGCGCCTGCCGCACCAGTTCGGCCAACTGACAAAGATCCTCGATCCGGTACATCCCTGCGGTCGCCTGCTGATCCATGCCGTCACTCTGCCCCCGCACTGGCCAGGTCATTCCTGGTTCGCCCGAGCTGTGCTGTCGGGCGTCGCCGGGCCGGCGCCAACCGACATGGCGGCCGGCCCCACCGCCGATCGGAGCGTGGCGTGAGTGAACGGATCCGGCGCTGGGTAGTGGGCAGTCATGACGACACGTGACGACGCGATCTTGATAGGCGGCCCGCACGGCGAGAGCCTCGTCGCGGCCGGCGACTCCGGACTTGTCGAACTGGAGCTCGACGGACTCATCCACCGGTACATCCGGACCACCGCGACGAGGGAAGTCGGCGGTGGCACGTACCGGGTCTACAACTACGACGGGGAGGTGGCCGCGGACGGCGGGAGTTCGGGCTCGGAGAACGCCCGGGACCGGGTGGCCTCTCCGCTGGCCGCAGGCCAGGCCACCGAGCTTCCTTCCAGCCGGGACGATCTGTCCGGCTCCCGCTCCTAGCCTCCCGCGCCCTCGCCGCCGTCCGGGCCGCCGCCGCTCCTCCCTCGCAGATCCAGGCGGTCCGGACGGCGTCGGCGTGCCCGCTCCACCCCGTGTGCCGGAGCCTTCGCCCTCATCCGTGTGCTGGAGCCTCGGGACCGGGTTGAGCCGGTGGAGGCACGGGCTCACTCACCAACACCGGACCGGGCCGCCCGGATGGCGGTCACCGGCTGCCCGGCATGCCGGCGTCGGGGAGCCCGACCGGGCGGTGCGGCGGGTTCCGGGCCGGGGTCGGGGAGTTCCGGCAGCGGCAGGCGACGGGGGCGACGCGGTCGGAGGTGCACCCGCGTCCCGTGGTGGCGCAGCCGGATTCCGTGCTCGTCGGTGCCCTTCCGCAGCAGGTACGTCGCGGTGTCCCCGGTCACCGTGACCCGAAGCCGGCGGCCCCGCCAGCGGAGCGAGAACTCCAGCCGGGTCAGCGCCGCCGGCAGCCGAGGCGCGAACGCGAGTTCGTCGCCGCCGTCCCGGAGCCCGCCAAAGCCCGTCACCAGGGCCGGCCAGACGCCGGCGAGGGTGGCGGTGTGCAGGCCGTCGCGGCTCTGCCCGGCGAGACCGTGCAGGTCCTGTAGGGCCGACTCGGCGAGGTGGGCGTGACCGAGGTGGGCCCGGTCTCGACGCTCACGCCTCGCCGCCGATCAGCCGATCGTCACCCGGTTCGGGAGCGAGGTCCGCCAGCCGCTTCCGTACCGCAGCGCCACCGAGCGCGGGGCGGCCTCCGGGATGCCCGACACTGGCACCGGCGGCGGCCACCGCGTACCGGGCCGCGTCCGGCGGCGGGTCACCGCGCAGCAGTGCCACGGTGAGCGCGGCGGTCAGCGCGTCTCCCGCGCCGGTGGTGTCCACCACCGTCTCCTCGGTGAGCGGCACCAGCAGATGCCCCCGGCCCCAGCGACGGTCGTCCCAGACGAAGAGGTTTCCCGCTGGCCCGAGGGGCCGAGCACGACCAGGTCCGGGCCGGCGCGGAGGAGCCGCTCGGCGGCGGCACGGAGCCGATCCGGGTCGTCGGTCGAGACGCCGGTCAGCAACCCGGTCTCCCGGTCGTCCGCCCGTAGCACGTCGGCGGCCGCCAGCAGCGGCTGGCGGTGCTCGTCGTCGGCCGGCGCGCCGTCGAGCACGAGCAGCCGGCCCGCCTCCCGGGCGAGCCGCGCCGCCGCCAGCGCCGCCGGTGGTGGCTGCTGGAGCTGCACCAGTACGCCGTCGGCGGCGAACGCCTCCGCCGCCTCCCGCACGTCCGCCTCGGTCAGCAGCATGTCGTCGGGCAGGTGTTGCAGGTAGCGCCAGCCTCCCTCGGCGTCCAGCGCCTCCACGATCAGCCCCGTGCCCGCCCCGACCCGGCGGCGTACCCACGACACGTCGATACCGTCCCGGCGCGCCTGCGCCAACAGGTCCGCACCGACCCGGTCGTCGCCGGCCACGGCGAGCAGGATCGGACGGGCGCCGAGCTGGGCCAGCGCCACCGCCTGGTTGGCGCCCTTGCCGCCGAGCATCTCGCGGCGGCACCGGACGTCGGCGGCGCTGCCGGCCGGTGGCATCCGGTCGACCACCAGTACGAGATCGCGGGCCAGTTGTCCGACCACCAGAACCTGCGGGACAGCGCTCACGGACCTTCAGCTACCCAGAACCGGCCGGCGCTACTCGGCCGGGCGTCACGACCGGCGGCCGGCCCGTGCTGCTGTACCGCGTCGGACGAAGCACATCGGGCCCGCTGGCGAAGCCGGAGCTGCCGCCGGACGACGGCCATCGCCGCAGCCGGCGGTCCTGGCTGGCCTGAGGGGCCGACCGTCTGCCCGGTGCGTGGTCTCAGGTGCCGTCGCTCATGACGGAGAGCAGACCGGTCAACTCCAGGACCCGACGAACGTTTCGCCGGCAGTTCACCACGTTCAGGCCGGCGTCCTGTTTGGTCGCGCGGTTGTAGGCGTGCACGAGTGTGGCGATACCGCTGGAGTCCAGGAAGGTGACACCGGCCAGGTCGACCGTGAGTTTGTCGGGCTTCTGGTCCAGCAGTTCGTCCAGACAGTCTCGTAGGTTGTCGGCGGTGCTCATGTCCACCTCGCCGTCGGCTGCCACCCGGATCCCGATGCCGTCGCGCACCACTGTCAAGGACAGAACGGCCGCGGTGGAATCGAGTTCGGGGGACATCTCCCGCCTTCCGTCCGTCATCGCATCATAATGACACCTGCGGCGGCCCGCGAGGCGCAGGGCGGCGCTGGTTCGCTTATCTGGTCCCACACCCGAAGCTACGATGCGGGACCCTGGCATCGTCATCCGGTCATGACGGCGCCCCTCGGATGTCCGGATGTGACGGTCGGTAACGTTCACGTCCGGTCGCGGCCTGGAGGCCCGCACGCTGCCGGTAGGCGAGCGCGAAGCCGGCAATCAGGGTGGTGCACACGAGCAGGAACGCGGCCCTGGTGCCGAAGTGGTCGTTGACCAGCCCACTGCTGGCCGAACCTGCCGCCACCCCGAGTTGGCCGGCGGTCTGCTGCCAGCCATAGCTCTCCGCGCTCCGGTGCCGCGGCACGGTCCGGACCATGAGTTCGTCGGTGGTGGCGAGCCACGGCGCCAGCGCGAGGCCGAAAGCCAGCAGGGCGAGGCCCATCTGAGGCACGGTGCGGGGCAACAGCAGCGCGCCGGAGGTGAGCGCCAGTGCCGCCAGCAGGGCCAGGTAGCTGACCACGAGGCCACCGGAGCGGCCCCGTTTCACCAGCAGCAACCCGCCCAACAGGCTCGCGGCCGACCAGACGGCGACCAGCAGCCCGGTCTGGTTCGAACGGCCGTTGTCCGTGGCGAAGGCGGGTAGGAGCACCCACATGGCGCCCATCCCGACCATGTAGGCGAAATGCACTCCGACCAGCGTGAGTACGGCCACCCGCGCCGGCCCCGTCCAGGCCCGGGCGACCGGCTCGGCACGGCCGCCGCAGGGTGGGATGATCGCGGCGTCGAGGAGCAGTGCGATGGTGCCGACCGCGGTGAACGCCAGCAGTGCTGCGGCCGGACCGACGTAGCCGAGGATCACCGTCACGGCCAGCGGGCCGGCGACGTACAGCAACTCCTGCCCGACCGCGTTGAGCGCGTAGGCGCGACTGAGCGCGGGGGCGGGCACCAGGGTCGGCAGGATCGCGCGGCTGCTGCTGGTGACCGGAGGCGTGGCCAGGCCGGCCACGGCGGCGAGGGTGAGGTAGCCGGCCGGGCTGGCGGCGAAACTGAGCCCGATCAGTGCCGAGGCGTGCAGCATCCCGAATCCGAGCAGGACTCTCCGATGCCCCAGCCGGGCGAGCAGCCGGCCGGCCAGCGGGGCGCTGATGGCGAGGCCGACGCCGCAGGCGGCGCCAGCGGCGCCGGCGACGGCGTAGCTACCGCTGATGTGGTGACCGAGTAGCACGACCAGCAGTTGTCGCAGCGCGATCGGTAGCTGGGCCAGGTTGGTCGCGGCGATGACGGCGAGGCTGCGACGCGGTAGATTCATGAGTTATGAATGTTCCCGCCGACGACACGTCAAACCTGCTCGGCGCGCTGAGTCTGCTGATCGAAGGCACGGTCCGGGCAGCCGTGACCGCCGAAGCGGGAGCCGCCGGGTCACTGCCCGAGGCGCTGGTAGTGGTCAAGGACCAGCCGGGAGCCACCGCGGAGTGGCTCGGCCAGGTGCTCGGCCTCTCCCAACCGGGGACCGCGCACCTCGTCCGCCGCCTCGTCCAGTCGGGCTGGATCGAGCGACGACCCGGCAGCGACGCCCGCAGCTACCGCCTGCACCTCACCGCCGCCGGACTGCGGATCGCCGAACAGGTACTGGGAGCCCGACGCCAGGTCCTGACCGAATTGCTCACTCCGTTGTCCGCCGAGCAGCGCCGGCAGTTGACCGACATCGCCACGGCCCTCCTGCGGCCGCAGCCGGCCGACGAGCGGTGCCTGGCCCGGCTGTGCCGGCTCTGCGACCGGTCGGCGTGCACGGAGTGCCCGGTCTACGCGGGATACACGGATCGCGGGCCGGACAACTCCGGGTAGCCGACCCCACGGCGGACGCGCCGACGGCTCGGCTCCGCTGAAGTGCTATCCCCAGCAAATCGGGTATTCGCCCGGAATGTCCGAGGCCGCCATCGCCGACTACGGTCTGCTGTCCGACTGCGCGTCGGCGGCGCTGGTCAGCCGGCACGGCTCGGTCGACTGGTGGTGCCCGGGCCGGTTCGACGCGCCGTCGGTGTTCGGCCGGCTGCTGGACCCGGACGCCGGACACTGGACCCTCTGCCCGGTGCCCGGGTCGGACCCGCGGACGGAGCGGGCGTACGTCGACGGTTCGCTGGTGCTGCGGACCGTGCATCGTACCGGCACCGGCAGCGTCGCGGTCACCGAAGCGCTGCTGGCGGAGCCCGGGGTGCATGCACACGACATCGGACGGGATTCCCCGATGGTGCTGGCCCGGGTCGTCGAAGGACTCACCGGCACGGTACGGATGTGCTGCGAGTACGTCCCGAGACCGGAATACGGGCTGATAGTTCCGTACCTGCACTGCCGCGACGGGCAGGTACTCACCACCGCCGGTCCGCTGACCCTGGCCCTGCGCGCCCCGGTGCCGCTGGACTGCGCGCGCGGGCGGGCGGTTGGCGAGTTCGACGTCGCCGCCGGTCAGGTGTTCGGCTTCGACCTCGCGACCGCGACGGCCTACGGCCCGCCGCCACGGCGGCTGGACCCGGTACCGGCGCTGCGGGACACCGTCGAGTCGTGGCGGGCGGCGGGGGACCTGCACCGGTACGACGGTCGTTACCGCGACCTCGTACAGCAGCACGCGTTGATCATGCAAGGCCTGACCTACCGGCCCAGCGGGGCGGTGGTCGCCGCCGTCACCACGTCCCTGCCGGAGCGGCTCGGCGGCACCGACAACTACGACTACCGCTACGCCTGGCTGCGGGACTTCTTCCTGACCATGCGGGCGCTCTGGGTCACCGCCTGCCCCGAGGAGACCGGCCGGCTCTTCGACTGGGCCGCCCGCTCGGCCGGTCGCACCGGTGACGAACCCGTGCCGGTCATGTACGGGGTGACCGGCGAGCGGAACCTGGCCGAGTACTCCCTCGACCATTTGCGCGGCTACGCCGGCAGTCGGCCGGTCAGGGTCGGCAACGGCGCCTGGCGGCAGCGGCAGCACGACGTGCCCGGCGAGGTACTGCTCTGCGCGTACCTGCTCCGCGACCGACTCGGCGACGTCACCGAGGAGCTACGGGCGCTGCTGGTCGGCCTGGCCGAGCAGGCCACCCACTGGCGGGAACCGGACGCCGGCATGTGGGAGGAACGCGGCCCCGGACGGCACTACCTCGCGTCGAAGGCGATGTGCTGGGGCGCGCTGGACAGCGCGGTGAAGCTCGCGCCGATCCTCGGCCCGCGCGCCGATCCGCAGCGGTGGGCCGCCGTCCGCGACGAGATCCGGCGCACGGTGCTGCGCGACGGCTGGAACGAGCGCGTCGGTGCCTACACCGGAGCCATCGGATCGGCGGAACTGGACGCCTCGGTGCTGCTCCTGCCCGGCTCGGGCATGGTGGCGGCCACCGATCCGCAGATGCGCGCCACCATCGAGGCCATCGCGACAGACCTGACGACCGAAGGACTGGTCCGACGCTGGCCAGACGATCCGGCCGGCTTCGTGATCTGCACGTTCTGGTTGGTCGAGTGCCTGGCGATGGCCGGCGAGACCGAACGGGCCGCCGCACTCTTCGAACGCACCGCCGCCCGCGCCAACGACCTCGGGCTGTTCGCCGAACAGATCGACCCGCGCACCGGCGCGCACCTCGGCAACACCCCGCTGGCGCTGTCCCACGTCGGCCTCATCGGAGCCGCCTGGCGACTCACCAAGCCCACCTTCATCTGAGCCCGCCTGACCGCCTCCGGGAAGTGCGCCGGCAACGGGCGCGGCCTTCTCCGGGAGCCTTCGGCGCTCGGGCGGCGCGGTCGTCACCGGCGGCGCGCCGGTGACGCCAGCCGTTCGACCGCGCCGGTCACCAACTCCCAGAACGCCTCGACGTCCAGGTGCAGCGCCACGTTGGCGTTGTCCGGCGTGGCGGTGCGGTGGTGCAGGTCGACCACGGTCGCGCCCCGGGTGTGTGTCCCGGCCAGTTCCACCGCGACCGGCGCCGGTACGCAGGCGACGATCGACGGGTCTATCACCCGGGCAACGGCGACCGGATCGTGCAGCGGCGGATCGGCGAGCCCGAACACGTCCTGGTACGTCGCCGCGAAGAACGTCATGAGGTCGATGCAGATCCGTGCCAGGTCGGTGTCGAGCCGCCGGAATCTCGCGATGACGTCCGGCGTCACCAGCGCCTGGTGGGTGGTGTTCAGCCCGCACATCGTCACCGGCAGGCCGGAACGCAGCACGATCTGGGCGGCCTCCGGATCCACCACCACGTTGAACTCACCGTACGGCGTGACGTTCCCGCGTCCGGTCGAGCCACCCATGAACACGATTTCGCGGATCTTCGGCGCCACCTCGGGGTGGTCCCGCAGCAGCGTCGCGATGTTGGTGAGCGGCCCGGTGGGGACGAGCGTGACGGGTTCCGGATGATCGAGCAGGATCCGGCGGATCAGCGCGACGGCGTGCTCGTCGAGGACCGGCACCGTCGGTTCGCCCAGGGTCGGGCCGTCGAGCCCACTCGCCCCGTGGATCTCCGGCGCCACCCGCAGTTCGCCGGCGAGCGGCCCGGCGCACCCGGCGGCGAGCGGCACGTCGGTGATGCCGGCGGCGGTGCAGATCCGCCGCGCATTCACCGTGGTCTTGTCGAGGGTCTGGTTCCCGGCGACAGTGGTGATGGCGAGCAGGTCGATCCGGGGGTCAGCCGCGGCCAGGAGGAGGGCCAGCGCGTCGTCATGGCCAGGGTCACAGTCGAGGATTACCGGAGTGGTCACGGAACACAACCCGCTTCTGAGATCGACGACAGCGGTTCGCCCAACCGTACGGCAAGGCGCGCCGACTCTTGGAGCGGAGAGAAGGTCAAGGGATGGTGACGCCGTACGCGGCCAAAATCTCCATGATCGGCTGGTAGTACGTCGTCCCACCGGTGGTGCAGTTGCCGCTGCCTCCGGAGAGGATGCCAAGGATGGTGCCGGTCGACGCGGAGTAGAGCGGGCCGCCGCTGTCGCCCGGCTCGGCGCAGATGTTGGTGCGGATGAGCCCGAAGACGGTGCCCTCGGCGTAGTTCACGGTCTGGTTGAGGCCGGTCACCGTGCCGCAGCGCACGCCGGTGGTGGCTCCGCTGCGGCAGACGGCCTGACCGACGTACGCGTTACCGGCGCCGGTGATCGGCAGCAGTTGCGGGTAGGTGTAGACCGCGCTGGGATGGCTGATCGTACCGGTGTAGCGCACGATGCCGTAGTCGTTGCCGGGGAAGCTGCTGCCGGTGTTGGGGCCGAGCGGGATCGTCCGGCTGCTGTCGGCGTACCAGGTCGAGGCGGCCCGGGTGCAGTGCCCGGCGGTGACGAAGTAGTACGTGCCGCTGGCGCGTACGTTGGCGCCGAGGGAGCAGCGGCCGGCGCCGCCGTAAATGGCTTGTCCGCCGGCGATGAGTAGGCGTAGGCGGCCGGGTTCCCGGCGGAACACCGCTCCGGAGCGCTCGGCGACGACGCGCAGTACGCGGGCCTGGGCGTTGTCGACCGACTCGTCGACGGTGAGGGTGGTCCGGCCGGTCGCCGGGTCGACACCCCACGCGGTTCCGGCGGTCCGTATCTCGGTTACGGTGGCCGGACCCTGCGAGGAACTGCCGTGCTCGCCTGCGGTGGCCGGGGCGGCGGGCAGCAGTGCGGTGAGCGTGAGGACGAGGACCGGTACGAGGTGCATCCCGCAAACCCCCGATTGTCGGCTGTCGATGTACAGCCAGGATCCGTCCTCGCCGCTGTGGTTTCAAGTCCTCGGCACGGGATCAAGGTCCGCCGTCCTTTACCCGGCCGCCGACGATGCGTCACCTCGACGGTGGCGTTGTTGCGGATCCGCTCGACGTTCCCGCTGTTCCGCTGGGTGAGTACGAGCAATTCCCCCCCGTCGGCGACGAGTCCCACCGGGGTCGGAACGGGGCGGCCGTCCCGACGGTAGGTGGTCCGCCACGAGAAGCCGGTGATGCCCGGGGGAGTAGCGGCTCTATCGTGGCCTGGTGACAACTCAGGTGATCGTGCTGAACGGCGGATCGAGCTCGGGTAAGTCGGGAATCGCCCGGTGCCTGCAGGCGGTCCTACCAGATCCATGGCTTGTCATCGGGGTCGACACGCTGATCGATGCGATGCCCGCATCCATGCAGACCACGGATGCGGGCATCGAGTTCACTTCGGATGGCGGGGTGAAAGTCGGGCCGGAGTTCCGGTTGCTTCAGACGGCGTGGATGGCGGGAGTCGCTGCGATGGTCCGGGCCGGCGCCCGGGTCATCCTCGACGAGGTTTTCCTCGGCGGAAGGGGGTCGCAGCAGCTCTGGCAGAAGGTTCTCGCCGGACTGGACGTGTTCTGGGTCGGCGTCCGGTGCGAGGCTCCGGTCGCCGCGGGCCGTGAGGTCGCCCGGGGAGACCGGGTCCAGGGAATGGCCGTGTCGCAGGCGGAGATGGTGCACCAGGGCGTCCTCTACGACCTTGAGGTGGACACTACACATACCGCGTCCCTGGCGTGTGCGCGGACCATCGCCGCACGGCTCAGGTGATCTGGTCCGGACAGCCGGTGTGAGCATCCCCGGCGAGGCCGCCGAGATACCTTACGGCAATGCCGATCGAACTGCGCCTCATCCGGTACGTGATCGCGGTTGCCGAGGCGGGCGGCTTCGAGGCTGCCGCTGAGCGACTGCACATGACCCAGCCGCCGTTGAGCCGGCAGATCCGGGAGCTGGAGCGGCAGCTCGGCGTCGACCTGTTCCATCGCCGGCCCACCCGACTGACCGAGGCGGGCCGGGTCTTCGTCGAATCCGCCCGCGAACTCCTGATCGGGGCCGAGCGGACCGTGGAGCGGACCCGCCGCGCCGGCCGGGCCGAGGGTGGGCAGGTACGCGTCGGTTACACCGTGACCACGGCCTTTGAGGAGATGCCGAAGCTGTTCGCCGCGATGCGTGACCGGCACCCGGGGATCCGGCTCGACGCGCGGGAGGCATGGGACGTCGATCTCAGCACCGCGCTGCACGAGGGCGAACTCGACGTCGTGCTGGGCCGGCATCTCCCCGTGCCGACCACGTACCAGCGGACCCGACTGCGTCCTGATCCGTACGCCGTCGTGGTCGGCGCCGGGCATCGACTCGCACGGCGACGTACGGTCGCGCTCAGCGACCTCCGCAGGGAGACCCTGCTCTTCTTCCCGCGCCGGCTCGTGCCGCACTACCACGACACCGTGCTGGCCGCGCTGCGCAGCAGCGGCGAGATCTTCGACGTCTGGGAGAACCCGCTGCCGGGCCTGCGTAACCTCAACCTCAACCTGCGCGACCAGGGGTTCATGTTTCTGCCCTGGTCGCTCGGGCGGCAACTGCCCAACGGGGTTGCCTGCCTTCCCACCGCCGACGAGTTGCCGACGATCGACCTTGAGATCGCCTGGCGACGGCACCCGTCACCGCCGGTACGTGCACTGGTCGACACCGCCCGTCAGCTCGCCCGCCGGGAACGCTGGACGTCCTGAGCGGTCCGTTGGCCGGGGCGGTGATCGTCCATCCCACCGTGGCCGGGGTCGCCGCGCAGGCGCACCGTCCGGACGTGGTCGCGCTGCCGTTACGAGGCCTGCCGGCGGCCGCGAGCGCCCTGGTCCGGACGACGCTCCAGCAGAATCCGGCCATCCTCGCCTTCACGGAGGTGGCCAGAAGATTCGCACCACCGTTGCTGATCCGCCCCGCGTTGGTCGCGGGTCAGGTGGTGCTGGCGGGTTGGCGGTGGATGGGGCCGGTGCCGAGGCTGAGCCGGCCGGTCGTACCACCCCGGGCCAGCGCGATGATCTCGGCCGCGATGCTGACCGCGGTCGCCTCCGGGGTCCGGGCGCCCAGGTCCAGGCCGGTCGGGGCGGCGAGCCGGGCCAGCGACTCGGCCGGTACCCCCGCAGCCCGCAGCCGGCGTAGCCGGTCGGCCTGGGTCCGGCGCGAACCGAGTGCGCCGAGGTAGGACAGCGGCAGCCGCAGGGCCACCTCCAGCAGCGGTACGTCGAACTTCGCGTCGTGGGTCAGCACGCACACCGCCGTCCGGTCGTCGATCCGGCCGGCCGCCGCCTCCGCCTCGAGGTACCGGTGCGGCCAGGCCACCACACCTCGTCGGCGTCGGGGAACCGCGCCTCGGTCGCGAACAGCGGGCGGGCGTCGCAGACGGTCACCCGGTAGCCCAGGAACGCGCCGATCCGGGCCACCGCGGCGGCGAAGTCGATCGCGCCGAAGACCAGCATCCGGGGTGGCGGGGCGAAGCTGGACACGAAGACCCGCCAGCTCTCGCCGCCCGGCCCGGTGCGGCACCGGCCGTCCGGCGAGTAGTCCAGCGGCCGACTGCCGCCCTCGGCGAGCAGTGTCCGTGCGTCGGCGAGCACGGACCGGTCCAGCGTGGCGGCGCCGAGCGTGCCCGAGTGCCGGTCCGGCCAGACCACCAACCGTCGTGCCGGCACCGAGCCGAGCATCGGCTCCGCCGACTCGGAACTGGCCGACTGGGCCGGCGTTCCGCCGCCGGTCGCGCCGACCGGCCGGCCGGTGGTCGTTGCGTCGCCGGTCGCCCCGGCCGGCCCGCCGACAGGTGTTTTCGACCGGGGGACTGCGACGCAGGTGGCGATGGCGACCGGCCGGCCGGCGGCGACGTCCCGGGCCACCTCGCCCAGTTCGGGAAACGACACCGGATCCACCCGCTCGACGAAGACGTCCAGGTCGCCGCCGCAGGTCAGGCCGACCGCCAGCGCGTCGTCGTCGGCCACGCCGTACCGCTGGAGCGATGGCCGGCCGGTCCGTACCGCCTCGGCGGCAAGTTCGTACACCGCCGCCTCCACGCAACCGCCGGAGACGCTGCCGACCGCCGAGCCGTCCGGACCTGCCAGCAGGGCGGCGCCGGGCAGCCGGGGCGCCGACCGCCAGGCACCGACCACGGTGGCCAGCCCGACCGGCTCTCCCCGGCGCCACCAGCCGGCCAGCTCCGTCAGTACCTCTCGCACGGCGTCACCACCGTCCGCCGGGTCACCGCCACCCGGCCAGCACCTTGTCCGGGGTGATCGGGAACTCCCGTACCCGATGCCCGGTGACGTGGTAGACGGCGTTGGCGATGGCCGCACTGGCGCCGGTCGCGGTCACCTCGCCCAGGCCCCGGGCGCCCAGTGCGTTCGCCTCCGGCGCCGGCTTGTCCACGAAGACCACGTCGATGTCCGGCACGTCGGCCTCCACCGGCACCAGATAGCCGGCCAGGTTCGCGGTGACGATCCGGCCGTGCCGGCGGTCGACCAGGGTGTGCTCGGTCAGCGCCGCGCCGATCGCCCAGACCGCGCCGCCGAGTGCCTGGCTGCGGGTCGGCGAACGACTCGGCCCAGTCGGCCAGCCGGCCGTGCTGGGCCGCCCCGGCCGCCTCGCGGACGGCGGTGCCCAGCGCGTCGGGGGCGATCCGACGGCGCCACTCCGGCTCGACCGCGACGGCGGCGACCCGACCCTCGGCGTCCACCATGACCGTCACCGTCCCGGTGCCGTCGGAGCCGTCCCAACTCCCGTCCGGTCGGGTCACCGCCTCGATCCGCTGAGCCAGGACGTCCGCCCGCTGCCAGAGTTCCGTCAGCCGTCCCACCGGGTCGTCGTGCATCGGGTACCTCGTCACCTGTCGACCTGCCGGCACGGCGTCCGGGTCGGACCCGCCGTGTTGCGGTCGCCCGTGCGCTGCCGTCCCGGCAAGTGGGGGATGCGACCGGGGACCGGCGCCCCGAAGGTACGGAGTTGTGGTTAACGACCGGCTAATGCCTCGGTCATGGGTTGAATTCCTTTTCTTCCGGCTTTCCGCACCGTTGCCTACCGTGCCGGATCGCCGGCCGCGCGCCGCCGCCGGACCGGTCGCACCGGTCAGCCGGCATCCGCGGCGGGTCTCGATCCTCCGCCGGCAGCACCGCCGACCGGGTGCGTCGCGGCCCCCGCCCGGCGGGCCGCGTCGTTCGCGGCGAGGACTCGGCCCAGCAGCCCCACCAGGGTTTTCCGCTCGGCGGGCGACAGGGTCCGCAGGAAGTCTTCCTGGGACTCCCGGGCGACCGGCCGCAACCGCCGGATGAGGTTGCGGCCGGTCGCCGTCAGCGTGATCCGGTGGCGCCGCCGGTCGGCCGGGTCCGGGGCGCGGGACAGCAGCCGACGGCCTTCCAGATGGTCGATCCGGCCGACCAGATGACTCTTGTCCAGGTCAAGCGAGTCGGCCAGCTGTTGCTGGGACAGCGGGCCGAAGTCGTCCAGCGCGGTCAGGATGGCGTGGTGCTCCAGCACCAGATCGTGCTCCTGGAGTACGCGTTCGAGGTGGCGCCGCCCGAACCGGGACACCTGGGAGGCGAGGTAGGAGGGGAGCGCGAGCAGCGACGGCGGACGGGGGCCGGAGCCTGGCATCGGCCCAAGCTACCAGTGGCCATCCGCCACCGGCCGGCGTCGCCACGGCACGGCGGTCGTAGCCGCCGACCGGCATCCCGGACGGTGCGGCCGGCGGCCGTGGCCACGATCCGGTCGGCCGGGTCCGGTGCCCGCGCCGGGACCCGCCGGTCAACGCGTCGGCGGGGGAGCGGTGGCCAGGTCGGCGAAGCCGGCCGCCTCCAGTACGGCGGTCTGCACGCCCGCGGCCACGCTGTTCAGCTCGCCGAGGAAGCCGTCCAGACCCGGCCCGAGCACCCGGACCGGACGCTGGCCGCGTGCGGTGTCGACGATCGTGGCGACGGCGTCGGCCACCTCCTGCGGGTCCGCCGTGGAGTCCTCGACCAGGTGGGACTCGGCCCGGCGGGCGAGGTCACCGTACTCCGCCAGGCGGCGGGCGTCGGCCGGGCTCAGGTCACGCAGGTAGCGCCGGTAGTAGGCCACCCCGTTGGGGTCCACGAAGTCCGTCGAGTAGGCACCCGGCTCCAGGATCACCACGTCGACGCCGAACCGGGAGACCTCGTACCGGGTCGCCTCGGTCATCGCCTCCAACGCCCACTTCGCCCCGCAGTACGTGGCGAGGAACGGGAAGACGAAGCGGCCGAGTGCGGTGGTGACCTGGACGACCAGGCCGTCGCGCTGGGCGCGCATCGCCGGGAGCACGGCGCGGTTCATCCTGAGGTGGCCGAAGAGGTTCGTCTCGAAGGTGCGCTGCACGTCGGCCGCGGTCATCGTCTCGAGTACGCCGGGACAGACCGTGCCGGCGTTGTTGACCAGTACGTCGATCCGCCCGGCCCGCCGCCGGACCTGGTCCACGCCGCTCTGGACCGACCGGTCGTCCCGGACGTCGATGTCGACCACCTCCAGGGAGAGCCGCTCGCGGTGCGCCGCCGTACGCAGTTCGCCGGCGGAGCGCGCGTTGGCCCGGGTCGACTCGCGCATCGAGGCGAACACCCGGTGTCCCGCCCGGGCCAGGGTGAGCGCGGTCAGCCTTCCGAAGCCGCTGCTGGTACCCGTGATCAGGGCGACCTTCTGACCCGGCCGGCCGACGGCCGGGGTGTCCTGCCCGGCGGCAGTTGCCGCGTCGGGCAGGGCGCCGACTCCGGCCGTGGCACCCAGCGCCGCGGCGGCGCCGAGCACGCTCCGACGGGTGATCTGCTGTGGATCGGTCACGACTACTCCTCCAGACAGTTGCGGCCCGCAACAGTTGCGAAGCGCTACTTCCGCGAGTGAAGCAGCAGCCACCGAAAGACGACCGAAGGACGTGTCGAGCAATCCGGGAGCGCCGGCCGTGGGTCGGGACAGGGACCCTGCTGGCGAGGCAGGCCGGCCCGACGCTGTGCCGCAACACGGCGGAGGCGCCGCTACACGTGCCGGCGCGGTTCACCGTCAGCGGGGCGGTGACCTGTGAGCGGGCCGGGCGCATCGTGACGGACTACTACCTACGGGTGGAGGAGTCGGCGGAGGTGGCGACCCCGCCGGCCGACGGGTGGCGGCAGACCGTCGACGGTTGGCAGTGCCGTACGACCTGGAACTGGCGTACGGATCCGGACGCGCTGGAGGGCACCTGTACGGCCGGGTCCGACCGGATCGCGATCAGCCGGGACTGACTCCTGCCCACGCGCAGGGCAGCGCGAGCGGAGCCCACTGAGGTTCCCCCGGTAGCTCGGAGGCTTTCGATCATGGTCTGATAGACCTTGACCAGGAGGTTTTCGTGCCCGCCCCTCGCAAGTACCCGGACGAGCTGCGCCAGCGTGCGGTGCGGCTCTACCGGGAGTCCGACCCCAAGCCGGTGATCAAGCGCCTGGCCGAGCAACTCGGCGTGCATCCCGAAGCGCTGCGCAACTGGATCCGCCAGGACCAGACCGATCACGGTGAGCGCTTCGACCAGCCCACCACCGCCGAGGCCGAGGAACTACGCCGGCTCCGCAAAGAGAATGCCGAGCTGCGCAGAGCCAACGAGATCTTGAAAGCCGCCAGCGCTTTTTTCGCCTCGGAACTCGACCCGACCCGGCGACGGTCATGACGCTCGTTAACGAGTTGTGCGGCCGCTTCGGGGTCGAGCCCATCCTCCGGGTCCTCAACGTCGCCCCATCGACCTACTACGGCTGGGTCGCCCGCGACCGCCATCCCAGCCAGCGTGAGGTCGAAGACCGCGGTCTGCTGACCGAGATCGTCGAGGTTCACGAGCGGTCCGGGCAGACCTACGGCAGCCCGCGGGTGCATGCCACCCTGGCCCGGCGCGGCATCCGTGTCGGCCGCAAGCGCGTCGAGCGGCTGATGCGCGAACACGACCTGGCCGGCGCGTTCCTGCGCCGCGGCTGGCGCGGCGGCTCCACCCGCCAGAACCCGAAGGCGGCCCCGGCACCGGACCTGGTCAACCGGGACTTCACCGCCCAGGGCCCGAACCGGCTGTGGGTCGCCGACGCCACCCGCATCGTCACCGGCCAGGGCGTGCTGTGGTTGGCAGCCGTGCGCGACGCGTTCTCCAACCGCATCGTCGGCTGGAAGACGTCCGACCGATGCAACACCGACCTCGTCCTCGCCGCCCTCGAGTACGGCATCTGGTCACGCGACGTCCGCGACGGGCAGCTGATCCACCACAGCGACCGCGCTCGACCTACACCTCGATTCGCTTCACGGAACGCCTGGCGGACAACGGAATCCTGCCCTCGATGGGATCCGTCGGCGACTCCTACGACAACGCGCTCATGGAGAACTTCTTCTCCACCCTGAAGATCGAACTTGTCTATCGGTGCTCATGGCGCACCCGCGACGAGGCCGAGAACGCGATCTTCACCTACATCGACGGCTGGTACAACCGGGAACGCATCCAGAAGGACCTCGGCTGGCTCTCACCCGACGAATACAAGGCCGTCTGGTACGCAAAGAACATCGATACAACCGACCCGACTACCCTCGACCCCGAACTGGCCCCCGCCAGCTAAACCACTCTCCGGGTTATCGGGGGAACCTCAGGTGCCACTGCTGGACCTGGCGATGCTGGTCGTCTGGCTGGGAAACTACGTGGAGATCGCGGGCGCCTGGCGCGGGTGGCGGACGTCGGCGGACGAGGTACTGGCCGCTGCCGACGAGCGCGGCGCGGCCGCGTACGCCCGGACCGGCCTGTTCGTCGCACTCGGGGGCGTTTCGGCGTAGTCCTCACCCGGTGCGGGAATCCTCGGCCGCCCGGCCGGAACGGTACTGACGACTCCGGGGACCCGCCGCTGTCCGGGTTAGGTGGCGGCGTTGTCGTCGCGGATCAGAAGCCGGTACTTTCCCGACGCGAGGAGGCGCCGGACTTCGGCGACCGTCTGCACGGCGTCGAGCCCGGTGCTGTCGACGACATGGTCCTCAAGTACTCCGAGCTGTGCGAATGCACCATGCAGGCCGGTGACCGCCTCGGCATCCTTCAGTTCCTCGCCGCTGCGCGCCTGTGCGCGGGACAACGTGGTGTGCAGGTCGGGTCTGAGGAATACGTAGGACACCGCCAGGCCGTCCCGCTCTGCCATCTTCCGAAACGGCGGCAGGAACCATGGCCCGAGTATGCCGTCGACAACGACGTCGTAGCCGCTGTCATCCCGGCACCGGGTGGGCCGGTCAAGATGATCACTTCACCACTCATGGTCACGGACACTAGCCGCGCGACCTCGCAAGATGCAGTCTTGTCCTCTCAGCCCGCTTCCGCCGCCCGCCGCGTACGCCGGCTCTGACCCCGGGCATCTTCCTGCCGAGTCATGAGCAGCCGGCGGACCCATCGACCTCCGTCGGGTCGGACGCCGGGGCCGAGCGGCGGGCGGCGAACAGTGCGGCGAAGCCGTCGAGTAGGCAGTGCAGGCCGAATTCGAAGGTCTCGTCCCAGCCGGTGTCGAACGCGTCCGCGCTGAGTGCGGCCATCGCCGGGTAGTCGCCTGAGGCCATGGCCCGCTCCAGCACCGGCAGGTGCTGGCTCCAGAACTCCTCGTCGCTGACCCCGCTCTCCTCGGCCGCGGCGTCGTACAGGATCCGGTGCCGGGCGTAGCCGGTGACGAAGCCGTCGAGTGTGATCATCACACCGATCCGCTCCTGGCTGGTGAGGCCGAGACCGGTCAGCGCGGCGACGACGATCTCGGCCCCGGCGAGGCTGTTCGGGCCCATCACCGGCCGGGTCCAGTTGACCTGGAGCAGCCAGGGGTGCGCCAGGTGCAGCCGGTAGGAGTCGTGGGCCACCGCCGTCAGCAGTTCCCGCCAGCCCTTGTCCGCGGCCCGGACCGCCTCGTCGCCGGGCCCGCTGACCCTGTCCAGCATCAGCGCGAGGAGTTCCGCCTTGCCGGGGACGTACCGGTACAGCGTCATTGTGCCGACCCCGAGTTCGGCGGCCACCCGCCGCATGGAGATGGCGGCGGTGCCCTCCCGGTCGGCGGCCGCGATCGCCGCGTCGACGATCTTGTCCAGGGTCAGGGTCGGTTTCGGGCCACGGGCGGGGCGCTCGTCGGCGCCCCAGAGGAGTTCGATGCTGCGTCGCAACTGCTCGGTGGGGGTGAACTCGCTCGTCATGGTGCCGTCAGCTTACAAGTCGGTTGTGCTCTGGGTACAGCGTACGCTAATCTCCGTACACCGTACCCAGTCTAGGGAGGGTTCCCTTGCCCACTTCTGACTACGTCGTCTTCACCGAGGGATTGCAGAAGCGATATCGCGACACCCAGGCACTGGCCGGGCTGGACCTCGCCGTGCCGCGCGGTCTGGTCTACGGCCTGCTCGGCCCCAACGGCGCGGGCAAGACCACCGCCGTGCGCATCCTGTGCACGCTGCTCCGGCCGGACGGCGGGCGCGCCGAGGTCGCCGGCTACGACGTACGGACCCAGCCCCGCCTGGTACGCCGCCGCATCGGCCTGACCGGGCAGAACACCGCGGTCGACGACAACATCAGTGCCCGGCAGAACCTGGTGATGTTCGGCCGCCTGTTCCACATCGGCGCGGCCGCCGCCCGGCAACGGGCCCAGGAACTGCTGGAGCAGTTCGGCCTCTCGCACGCGGCGGACAGGACGCCGAAGAAGTTCTCGGGTGGGATGCGACGCCGGCTCGACCTCGCGTCCAGCATGATCCTCGCCCCTGACGTGCTGTTTCTCGACGAGCCCACCACCGGGCTGGACCCTGCCGGGCGACGCGAGGTGTGGCAGGCGGTGGGCGAGTTGGCCTCGCGCGGCACCACGGTGGTGCTCACCACCCACTACCTCGACGAGGCGGACCGGCTCTGCGACCGGATCGGGGTCATCGACCACGGCAGGAACCTCGTCGAGGACACCCCGAGCGGGTTGAAACGCCGGATCGGCAACGAACGACTCGAGGTCGTCGCGGCCGAGCCGGCCGACCTGCCGACGATCGGCGCGCTCGCGGACAAGGTCGCGGCCACCGGGCGTACGGCCACGGTGGACGACGCCGTACTGGCGGTCAGCGTCCCGGTCGACAACGGCGTGGCCGCGTTGACCGAGGTCGCCGCCGAGCTGCGCCAGCGGGGCATCGCCGTGGCCGACCTGGGACTGCGGCGTCCCACCCTGGACGAGGCCTTCCTGCACCTGACCCAAGAACGCCGGGATTCCGGCGCGCACACCGACGAGATGCGTCCGACCGCGCACCTGGAGGCCAGCAGATGACGACGATCCACCTCGCGCCGGATCCCAGTGACACCCTCGGCAGCCGGATCAGGTGGGCGGCCGTCGACTGCTGGACCATCCTGATCCAGGAGATGGTGCACCTCGTCCGGCAGCCCTCCAACTTCGCCTGGCAGCTCGGCTTTCCGATCGTCATGGTGCTGATGTTCGTCTACGTCTTCGGCAGCGCCATGGACGTCTCGGGGCAGGGTGCTGGAGCCGGCTACCTGGAGTTCGCCATGCCCGGTCTCTTCGCCATGACGATGGCCTTCGGCTTCATGAACACCGCCTTCGCGGTAACCATGATCAAGGAACGGGGCTTCATCGACCGCTTCCGGTCCATGCCGATGGCCTCGTCCGCAGTGGTCACCGGCCGTGGCCTGGCCGACGTCATCCACGCCACGGTGGATCTGGCCATCCTGGTCGTCATCGCGCTGGTCCTCGGCTGGCGCCCCGGCGGCAGTCTCGCCGCGACCCTGACCGCCTTCGCGCTGCTGCTGTGGCTGCGTACGGCCCTCATCTTCGTCGGAATCCAACTCGGGTTGATGCTGAAGAACACCGAGGCGGCCGGGAACCTGTTCGCGCTCGCCTTCCCGTTCGGCATGGTCTCCTCGGTCTTCGCGCCACCGGACCTGATGCCGGGCTGGCTCGGCGCGGTCGCCGCCTGGAATCCGGTCTCCTCCACCGCCGGGGCGATCCGGGACCTGTTCCAGTCCCCGGCGGTGGCCAGCGGCTACTGGATCGAGGAGCACGCCGTCACCACTGCCGTGCTCTGGCCGGCGGTCATCACCGCGATCTTCCTGCCCCTGGCGGTACGCCAGTACCAGCGTCTCAGCCGCTGACCACGAGCACCGACCGGTCAGCCCGCGACGAGGTCCATGCGGAGGAACTCGGTGATGCGCAGCAGCTTGGGCGGGCGTGCCACGTCGGCGGGGAGGCACTGGAACGCCTCGTCTTCCCCGACGAGGCGTGGGGCGGTGAGTTCCACCTCCCTCCCCGCGACGCGGAGCCGCGCACCGCCGGCGGCCAGGACGTTCTGCACCCAGTCCGAGCGTGATCCGTACACCAGAATGAACAGGTAGCCGCCGTCGACCGGGTAGGCGTCGAGCGGCGTGCGGTACGTCGCGCCGGAGAAGCGACCGAGGTGAGTCAGCACCGGCCACTTCCCGCCCGCGATCGCCCGAGGGTTGAACAGCCGCTTGTTCACCTGCCCCCACCACCTCGGCATCGGCATCGGGATCTCCTCTCGCCGGGAAGGGCACGTCGTGGGCCGGGGTTCGTCGCACTTCCGGCGGGGTGCACACCTCGGCGGACTTACACTCGTAAGGCTGACTTACGCGTGTAAGCTTGTCAACCCGCCCGTACGCCTGGAGCCGTCGTGTCACCACCGTCGCCAGCACCGCCGCCACGGCAACCGCTCAGCCGAGGAGGCGTGCTGGACGCCGCCATCCGGGTCGCGGATCGCGGCGGCGTGCCAGCGATCACGATGCGACGGGTGGCGCAGGAACTGGGCGTAGAGGCGATGTCGCTCTACCACCACGTACCGAACAAGGACGCGATCCTCGACGGCGTGGTCGATGTGGTGTTCGCGGCGATCACGCTACCCAGCGCCGAGTGCGGCGACTGGCGCCCCGCGATCCGCGCCCGCGCCGCCTCCGCGCGTGCGGTCCTGTCGCGGCACAGCTGGGCTCTCGGCCTGATGGACTCCCGTCGCAACCCGGGGCCGGCGACGCTACGCCACCACGACGCCGTGCTCGGCGTCCTCCGGCAGGCGGGGTTCACGCTGCCGATGGCCGCGCACGCTGTCTCGCTCATCGACAGCTACATCAGCGGGTTCGTCCTCCAGGAGGCGAACCTGCCGGTGGCGACGCCGGACGATGTCGAGGAAGTGGCCGGCAGCATCCTCGAACGCCTACCGGCGGGCGAGTTGCCGTACCTCACGGAGATGATCGTCGACCACGGCCTGCGGGCGGGCTACGATCCCGCGCAGGAGTTCGGCTACGGCCTCGACCTGATCCTGGACGCGCTCGAAGCGCGCCGGAGGTAGGACTCGCGCTCGGCACCGTCTACGACAGCGGCGTCGGGGTGGGGCTGCCGCCGACGCCGGCACCGTGGCGCGGAACATGGCGTATTGTCCTGCGACAACGGTTGCTACCTGAGCGGGGGCATGGTGGGCAGAGGCTCGTCGGGTGCGGGACCGGGGATCGTCATCGACGCGTCCTCGCCGGTGCCGCCGTTCGAGCAGTTGCGTGTGCAGTTCGCCCGGCAGATCCAGGATCACACCCTGGTCGTCGGCGCCCGCCTGCCGCCGATCCGCCAGCTCGCCACCGACCTCGACCTGGCCGCTAACACGGTGGCCAGGACCTACCGGGAGTTGGAGGAGGCGGGACTGATCGAGACCCGGGGCCGGGCCGGCTCCTTCGTGTCGGCAGCCGGTGAGCAGGGGCGCGAACGCGCGCGACGCGCCGCTGCCGCGTACGCGGCCGTGGTCACCAGCGCCGGCATCGACCCGGACGAGGCTGTCCGGATCGTCCAGGCGGCGTTGACCACGGGTACGCCGGCCGCTGCCGGATGACCCCGTCGCCGACGGCCAACGTGCTGCCAGGGGGCGAGGCTCAGGCGCCCCGGGTGATCCGTAGGGTCAGCACGTCGGTCCGGACCGTGATGTGCCCGTGGAACAGCGCCAGCCCCTCGGCGTTGTAGCCGATCTGGGTGGCGCTGACCAGCGGGTGCCCGATCGGCACCTTGAGCCGTTCGACGGCCGCCTCGTCGGCGAGTACGGCGGCGAACTCGATCTCGGCCCGGCGTACCGGCATCCCGGTCGCGCCGGCCAGGAACTCGAACATGTCCAGGTCGATGCTGACCAGGCCGGACGGGTCGAGTTCGCGTTCGCCGACCCGCAGCGGCAGGTGGTCGCGGATCCAGGCCGCCGCGACGCCGTCGACGGCGAAGAGCCGGTCGACCCGCCAGACCGGTGAGCCGACGTCCAGCCCGAGGATCTTGGCGCAGTCGTCCGGGCACTCGGCCCGGCTCACCGCCGCGTCCTGGAGGGCGGGCCGGTGCCCGGAGGCGGTGATCCGGTCCCGCAGCGCGGTGACGTCGCCGATCGACACCGGTACCCGTTCGGCCGGCTCGCTGACGAAGGTGCCGACACCCCAGGTCCGGGTCAGTACGCCCTCGGCGGCGAGCTGGCCCAGCACCTCCCGTACGGTGGCCCGGCTGACCGCCAGCCGGTCGGCCAACTCCCGCTCGTTGGGCAGCTTGTCACCGGTCCGGAACTCGCTGCCGATCAGATCGCGCAGTTGGCCCTGCGCGGCCTGTAGCGCGGTCTCGCGCCGAGCCATCAACCCTCACCTCTTCGCTCCGCCGCGCCAGCTACGGCGTACGGAGTGTAGTAGTTGGGCGCCCACCCGAGCGGGTGCACGCCAACCACCCGACGTCGTTACCAGACCTGTTCCAGTACCCGGATGGTGTTGCCCCCGATCACCTTGGCGATCTCGTCGTCCGAGTAGTCGTGCTTGACCAGCCAGCCGACGATGTTGCCGAACGCCTCGCCCGGGTTCTCCACCCCGGAGACGTACTCGACCCGGGGGTGCTCGGGCCTGTTGCCCGCGTCCTTGCCGTAGTTGCCGGCGTACACCTTGTGCACCCCGACGTGGTCGCCGAACATCGTGTCCGGGCCGAACGTCACATGGTCGATGCCGACCAGGTCGACGCAGTAGGTGAAGTGGTCCATCACCGACTCGAGCGAGTGGTGCGGGTGGGCCTGCGAGAGCGTGGTGTGCGGGGCGGCCTCGATGCCGATCACCCCACCCCGTTCGGCGCAGGCCCGGATCACCTCGTCCGGCTTCATCCGGGCGATGTTCCAGACCGAGCGGGCTCCGGCGTGGGTGATGAAGACCGGCACCCGGCTCGCCTCAATGGTGTCCAGGCAGGTCTGGTCGCCGGAGTGCGAGATGTCGATGGCGATGCCGAGTTTGTTCATCCGGTCGACGGCGCGCCGCCCGAAGTGGGTCAGCCCGCCGTCCCGGGCCTCGGACAGCCCACCGCCGAGCATGTTCGCCTGGCTGTACGCGATGCCGAGCTGCCGCACGCCGAAGCCGTACAGGATGTCGATCCGGTCGAGTTCGTTCTCGATCGGGCTGCTGCACTCCAGGCCGGCGACCAGGGCCAGCCGGCCGTCCCGCTTCGCCGCCCGGATGTCGTCGAGCGAGGTGGCCAGCGTGACGTAGTCCTGCTGGTAAAGGTCGCTCATCCGCATTCCGAGGGCGTAGACGAGATCGTTCCACTTCCAGCCGTTCTCGCTGGTCACGCAGGAGGCGCCGGCCATGAAGTTGTCGAAGACGGCGGTCAGCCCGGACCGGGCCAGCCCCTCGTAGCCGGTCCGCTGCCGGGCGGTCCGGTTGTAGGCGCGCAACTCGGTCACGTCCGCCGGCAGGATCACCGGGTGCTCGTGCAGGGAGATCGCGATGTGCTCGGCGAGCAGGCGCGTGACCCGCTGCCGCTGCGCGTCGGAGAGCCCGAGGTCGTGTTCGGGCACCCGACCGATCTCCGGGGCCAGCTCGAAGACCCGGTAGTCGGCGTGTGGCTCCAGGTACGAGTAGGACTTGTGGCCCTGGTACCGGGAAGCGGGTTCTTGCAGCAAGACTTTCTCCTTACAGAACGCGGACGGTGCGAGCGGCTAGGCGGCGGCCAGCGGGTAGTGGCAGGCGACCGCGCGGTCGCCGCCGGCCAGCGGTGGTTCGGTGATGGCACAGGTCTCGGTCGCCTGCCAGCAGCGGGTCCGGAACCGGCAGCCGGAGGGTGGGTCGACCGGGCTCGGCGGATCGCCGGTGAGGAGAATCCGTTTCCGCTCCGCCCGGCCGACCGGCTCGGGCACCGGCACCGCCGACAGCAGTGCCTTGGTGTACGGGTGGGCCGGCGCGTCGTACAGCATCGGCTCGGGGCCGCTCTCCACCAGCTTGCCGAGGTACATCACCGCCACCCGGTCGGAGATGTGCCGGACCACCGACAGGTCGTGCGCGATGAAGACGTACGCCACGCCCAGCTCCCGCTGGAGCCGTTCCAGCAGGTTGACCACCTGGGCCTGGACCGAGACGTCGAGCGCGGAGACCGGTTCGTCGCAGACGATCACGTCGGGTTGCAGGGCCAGCGCCCGGGCGATGCCGATCCGCTGCCGCTGCCCGCCGGAGAACTGGTGCGGATAGCGGTCCAGGTGCGCGCTCGGATCGAGCCCGACCAGGTCGAGCAGCTCCTTCACCCGGTCCAGCCGGCGCCTGCGGTCCAAAACGTCCGGGTGGATCTCGAACGGCTGGAACAGGATCTCCCGGATCGTCCGGCGCGGGTTCAGCGAGGTGTACGGGTCCTGGAGCACGATCTGGATCCGCCGGCGCAGCGCCCGAAGGTCCCGCCCCCGGGCGGTGTGCACCACCGCGTCGCCGAAGCGCACCGAGCCTGCGGTCGGCCGCTCCAGCCCGACCAGCATCCGGGCCAGGGTGCTCTTGCCACAGCCGGACTCGCCGACGATACCGAGCGTCTCGCCCCGGCGCAGTGTGAAGGAGACCCCGTCGACGGCCTTCACCACCCCGCCGGAGGTGAACGGCAGCCTCCCCTTCACCGGAAAGTGCCGGACCAGCTTGTCGACCCGCAGCACCAGTTCGTCATCTGCGGACATGCAGCAACTCCTCCCGGTGGTGGCAGGCGCTGGCGCGGCCCTCGGGCAGCGGCTCCAGCGTCGGCAGCGTGGCCCGGCAGACGTCGTCGGCGCGCGGGCAGCGCAGGTGGAACGGGCATCCGCTGGGCAGCCGGGCCGGGTTCGGCGGTGCGCCGGGGATGGCGTACAGCTCCTCGTCGCGCCGGTCGATCCGGGGCATCGAGGCGAGCAGCCCCTCGGTGTACGGGTGCGCCGGACCGGCGAAGATCTGCTGCACGGTGGCCCGTTCGACGATCCGGCCGGCGTACATCACCGCCACGTCGTCGGCGACATCGGCCACCACGCCCAGGTCGTGGGTGATCAGCAGCAGCGCCATCCCGCTGTCCCGCTGGATCTCCGCGATCAGCTCCATCACCTGCGCCTGCACGGTCACGTCCAGCGCCGTGGTCGGCTCGTCGGCGATCAGCACGTCCGGCTCCAGCGCGATGGCCAGTGCGATCATGATGCGTTGCCGCATCCCGCCGGAGAACTGGTGCGGATAGTCGCGTACCCGGTCCTTCGCGGCCGGGATGTGCACCCGGTCGATCAGCTCGATCGCGCGGCGCCGGGCGGCGGACCGGGAGAGTCCCCGGCGGACCCGGAGCAGTTCGCCGAGCTGCTCGCCGACGGTGTAGACCGGGTTGAGCGCGGCCATCGCGTCCTGGAAGACCATGCCGATCTCCTCGCCGCTGACCCGGTCCCGCTGCTTCGGGGTCAGGGTCAGCAACTCCCGGCCGCGCAGCCGGACCGATCCGCTGACCCGGGCCGGGGGCACGTCGAGGATCCCCATCACCGCCTGCGCGGTGACGCTCTTGCCGGAGCCGGACTCGCCGAGGATCGCCAGCGTCCGCCCGGACTCCAGCGCCAGCGACACCCCGTTGACCGCGTGCACCGCGCCGGCCGACCCGGCGCCGCCGCCCGGCCCGGGGAAGCTGACCCGCAGCTCCTCCACCTCCAGCAGGGCCATTACCGGATCCCGGCCGAGTCGAGGAAGTCCCGCACGGTCCGCTGGAACAGCTCCGGCTCCTCCAACTGCGGCGAGTGTCCGGAGTGCTCGAAGACCACCAGTTCGGCGTTCGGGATCAGATCGGCGATCACCTGGGAGGCGGCCACCGGGGTACGCCAGTCGTGCCGGCCGACGGTGACCAGGGTCGGGCAGGTGATCGAGGGAAGCGTCGGCTTGAGGTCGTAGCGCGGCATGTTCTGCCCGAACGCGGCGTTGTGGGTCCGGTAGTGGAACCGGGTCGCGTGCAGCTTCGCGGCGTCCTTGGCCGGGTCGTGCCGGTGGTCGTAGAGCGGCAGGATCGCCTTCCAGTACTCCCGCAGCTCCTCGTTGCTGGCGAACCGGCCGGTGCCGATCCGGTCGATCGCCCACTGCGGGATCACCGTCCGGTCGGTGTTCTTCGCCTTCTCGACCGCGAGTTCGTTGTGCCCGCTGTCGGCGGCGGTGTCCCGCAGGATCAGCGCGGCGACCCGGTCCGGATGTGCGACGGCGTATTCGAGGGAGATGAAGCCGCCGTACGAGCCGCCGGCCATCACGATCCGCTCGTAGCCGAAGTACTCCCGGATCGCGTCCACGTCGGCGACCCACTGTGCGTGGGTGAACGGCTCGTCGTCGCTGGACTCGCCGGAGCCGCGTGCGTCGAAGACGATCACCCGGTACCGGTCGGCGAACGGCCCGAACGACCGCTTCGGCTCCGACCGGGAACCCAGCCCGGGCGCGCCGTGGTGCACGATCATCGCCGGCGCGTCGACCGGTCCGAACGCCTCGACGACCAGCTCGGCACCGTTGATCGTCAGCCGGCCGGAAAAGTCGGACGAGTTGTCGACCGTCATCGGACCTCCTCGATGGTGTTGGATGCGAGATCGCGCGGATAGCCGGTCAGCCGGCGCGGCCCGGCCTCCTCGACCAGTACGGTGTCGGAGATCCGGTAGCCGGCGTGTCCGGGCACGTAGACGCCGGGCTCGCTGGAGAGCAGCATCCCGGGCTCCAGCACGGTGTGGTCGCCGTCCTCCACCCAGGGCACCTCGTGGTTCTGCAACCCGATGCCGTGCCCCTGCCGGTGCCGGATGTAGTCGCCCAGACCGTGCCCGCGCAGCACATCCAGGCAGATCTTGTTCACCTCGGCGCAGGTCCGGCCGGCCCGCATCGCCTCGGTGCCGATCTCCTGCGCCTCCCGGTCCGCCTCGTAGTAGCGCCGCTGCTGCGCGGTCGGCTCGCCGACGACGAAGGTGCGCTCGCTCTCCACGAACCGGCTGGCCACCGCCGCGCCGAGGGAGAGGATCAGGGTGTCGCCGGGCCGGACCCGCCGCCGGGTCGGCAGACCGTGCGGCAGCGCCGAGTTCGGGCCGGCGTAGACCAGCCCGCCGGCCAGTTTGGTGGTGTAGACGACGAGGTCGTAGTCGGCGTACATCCGGTCGGTGCCGTACCCGATGACGTGCCGGGCGATCTCGTCCTCGCGGGGGAGTGCGGCGCCCCGGCGCAGCGCGTCCGCGATCAGCTCCCGGCCGGCGGCGAGCATCTGGTCGCAGATCCGCGCCGCCGCCTCGTGGAACGGGATCTCCTCGGGAAACTTGCGCAGCCGCAGCTTCGCCACCGCGTCGGTGGTGACCAGCGTGCTGCCGCCGAGCGCCCGGGACAGCGCCCGGTACGCCCCGATCGACAGCCCCGCGCTCACCCCGATCTGCTTCGCCCGCCGGCCAACCAGCGCCGTGCCAAGGGTCTGTTCGGCGCTCACCACCCCGGGGAACTCGAAGTAGCTGACCGTCTCGACGCCGACGCCCTGCCCGGCGGCGTACTCCTCGTCGAGGCGGGGGATCACCAGCAGCGGGTCGCCGTCGCGGGGCATCCAGAGGTAGACCGGCCGTTCGGTGGCGATGTAGAAGAACCCGGACAGGAACGCCACGTCGGCGGGAGAGGTGGCCAGGAACCCGTCGAGGCCGCGTACGTCGAGCGCGTCGGCGAGTCGGGCCCGGACGGACGAGTAGAAACTGTCGGGCAGACGCACGGGTCAGCCTCCGTTCCGGCGGGGGTCTCGGATGTCGTTGAACCGCATGCCGGCGACCGTCGCGGCGAGCACCAGCAGCAGGATGGCCAGCGACGGGAAGAGGGTCTGCCACCAGGCGATGGCCACCACCCCGCTGCGCTGCGCGTTGAGCAGGATCCGCCCCCACGACCAGGCATCCGGGTCACCGAGGCCGAGGAAGCTCAGCCCGGCCTCCGAGATGACCGCCCGGGACGCGGTGAGCAGCACGCTGACCACGATCAGCGGCACCACCGCCGGCATGATCTCCCGGGTGACGATCCGCCAGCCGCTCGCGCCGAGCACCCGGGCCCCGTCGATGTACGGCATCGTGCTGACCACCAGCCCCTGCGAGCGGATCAGCCGGGCCACCTCGGGCCAGGCGAAGACGCCGATGATCACCGTCAGCGTCCAGACGCTCGGGTTGACGATCGCGGCCAGCATGATCATCAGGGGCAGCGTGGGCAGCGCCAGCATCACGTCGGTGACAATCGTGCCGACCGCGTCGACCCGGCGGAAGTACGCCGAGGCGAGCCCGATCGCCGTACCCAGCACGATGGCGATCAGTGAGGCCGCCACCCCGATCAGCAGGCTGGTCCTGGTGCCCCAGACCACCTGGGCGAAGATGTCCTGCCCGAGGTCGTCGGTGCCGAACAGGTGCCCGCGGGACGGCGACCGCAGCACGTCCGCGCTGGTACCGCCCGGCTCGTCGGCGATCAGCGGCGCGAAGACCGCGAGCAGCGCCATCACGACCAGCACCGCCGCGGCGAGCAGCCCGGACGGCTGCCGGAAGAACGTCCGCCAGGCCGATCGGGTGCCGATCGCCGGCTCCGCGGACGGAGCGGTCGCCGCCGCCTCCGCCTCGGTCACCAGTGGCGCACTCATGGCTGTGCCTCTTCCGTTCGCGACTGCGGGGCTCGCAGGCCCGGCTCGCTCCTCGCGCTCACAGCGGCCTCTTCCGTTCGCGACTGCGGGGCTCGCAGGCCCGGCTCGCTCCTCGCGCTCACAGCGGCCTCTTCCGTTCGCGACTGCGGGGCTCGCAGGCCCGGCTCTCCTCGCATTCCGGCGCGACCGCGTCCCACGCGAGCCGCCCCGGAACGCTCGCTCCTCGCGCTCACAGCCGGATCCTGGGGTTGAGGACCGCGTAGAGCAGGTCGGTGAGCGCGTTGGCGACCACCACGGTGATGGCGAGCATGATGAACGCTCCTTGCAGGACGGGATAGTCGCGCTGCCCGACCGCCTCGTAGATCAGCCGGCCGACGCCGGGATAGGCGAAGACCGTCTCGGTCAGCACGGCGCCGCCGACCAGGGTGCCGAGTTGCAGCCCCATCAGGGTCAGCGCCGGCAGGATCGCGTTGCGCAGGCCGTGCTTCCACAGCCGACGCCGGCCGGACAGGCCCCGCGCCCGGGCCGCCCGGATGTAGTCCTCACCGAGTACGTCGATCAGGTTGGTCCGCAGGGTCAGCGCGTACGGGCCGAGTTGCACCAGCACCAGCGACGCGACCGGCAGCACCAGGTGGTGCGCCAGGCTCAGGTACGCCGCCACGCCCCGGGTGTCCGGGTCGATCGCGCCGCCGATCGGAAACCAGCCGAGCCGGGCGCCGAGCCAGACCAGCAGCAGCATCGCCACGCTGGGCACGAAGAGGGCGTGCCCGGCGATGCCGAAGCCCTGGAGCAGCTTGTCCGGCCAGCGGCCCCGGTGCGCCGCCGCGGACACCCCGATCGGGATGCCGATGGCGATGGTGAGCAGGAACGCCACCCCGGCCAGCAGTAGGGTCCAGGGCAGCCGGTCGAGCAGGATGTCGGTGACCGGCTGGATCTGCCGGAACGAGATGCCGAAGTTGCCGTGCAGCAGTTCGCGCAGGTACGAGACGTACTGTTCCAGCAGTGGCCGGTCCAGCCCGTACGTCTCGAGCAGCGCTGCCCGCATCTCCGGCGTCATGTCCCCCTCGACCATCAGGGTCGTGGGGTCCCCCGGCAGCAACCGGAGCAGGAAGAACGTCGCGGTGATCGCTATCCAGACGGTCAGTACGGCCTTCAGCGCCCGGTTGAGCACGAAGCGTGCCACGTGGGGGACCCCTCCCTTCTACCTCGTCGCGTCGGTCAGCCGACCGGCTTGACCTGGGCCAGCGAGTACGCGGTGACCATGCCGAGCAGGTCGGATGGCGAGGCCACGAAGCCGGTGAACTTGCTGGCGTTGTAGGCGAACTGGAAGTTCTCCACGTAGAGCGGCGTCAGGTACGCCTGCTCGTGCACCACCTTGTCGATGTTCTTGATCTTGGTGGCGAACGCTGCCGGATCGGTGGTGGCCGCCGCGTCGTTGATCAGCCGGTCCATCTCCGACGACTTGAGCAGGTTGTAGTTGATCCCGCCCGGGTTGCTGGAGAGGTAGGTGCTGCGGAGCTGGTCCATCGGGTTGTCGAAGACGCCCCACTGCGACGCGTCGATGTCGTACTCGCCGTCCTTGGTACGGGACAGGAAGGTGTTCCGTTCCACGCACTCGTTGGTCAGCTTGATGCCGGCCTCCGCCGCGCTCTCCCGGAAGAGCTGCACCACCCGGGTCAGGTTGGCGTTCGACTGGTCGCAGGCGACGCCGAGGTCCAGGCCGTCGAAGAGCCCGTCGCCGTTGCCGTCGGAGTAGCCGGCGGCGGCGAGCTTGGCCTTCGCCCCGGCCGGGTCGAACGGGTACGGCTGGATCTCGGTGTTGTCGTAGTCGGCGAAGATCGGCGAGATCGGTCCGGACATCTCCTTGGCATCGCCCTGGAGTACCGACGAGATGATCGACTTGGTGTCCACCGCCATCGACAGCGCCTGCCGGACATCCTGCTTGGCCAGGTCCTTGTTGTTCATGTTGTAGGTCAGGTGGGCGAAGCCGAGCGCACCGACCTTGGTCAGCTTGATCTTCGAGTCGTTCGCGAAGGTCTTCGCCGCGGACGCCGGCACCGGAGTGCCCATCAGGTCGATGTCGCCGTTGCGCAGCGCCAGCATCATCGTGTTGACGTCCGGGTAGAGCCGGAACTCGACCTTGCCGAGCGCCGGCTTGCCGCCAGGCGCCAGCGGGTACTTGTCGTTGCGCTTCATCACGTACCGCTGGCCCTTGGTGGCGCTCTCCAGCACGAACGGCCCGGCACCGACCCAGTTGGAGTCGTTGGCGAACTTCGACAGGTCACCGGCGGACTCGAAGACGTGCTTGGGCACGATCGACATCCAGAACCCGACGCCCTCGGCGAACGGCGCGTACGGCTGGGAGAGGTGGAACTTGACCGTGGTCGGGTCGGGCGCCTCGATCGAGGTGACCCAGGTCAGCTTGGCGGCCACGTTGCCGAGCTTGTACTTCATGATCGATTCGGCGCTGAACTTGACGTCCTCGGCCACCACCGGCCTGCCGTCGGTCCAGGTGAAGTCGTCGCGCAGGTGGAAGACCGCGGTCTTGCCGCCGTTCTCGTAGCTGTACTCCTTGGCCAGTTCCGGCGCCTTCTTGGCGTTCTCGTCGATCCTCAGCAGGTGCGGGTACATCGCGTTGAGGATCCAGGAGTCGGTCTTGCTCAGCGACTGGAGCGGGTTGAAGTTCGACACGTCGGTGGTGGTGCCGATCCGCAGTACGTCGCCGCCGCCGGAGCTGTCCCCGGACGACGAGTTGCCCTCGTTGAGCCCGCACCCGGACAGGCCGAGCGCGGCCGCCGTACCGAGCGCGACGGCGACCCGCCACCGGCGGGTACGGCCGGAAATTTTCCTGCTCACCAAACCTCCCGAAGAACGCGAATGATGTTGCCGCCGATGACCTTGGCGATCTCGTCGTCGGAGTAGCCGTGCGTGACCAGCCAGCCGACGATGTTGCTGAAGCACTCGGCCGGGTTCTCCAGGCCGGAGACGTACGGCACCCGGGGGTGGTCGACGGCGCCGTGCGCCTTGCCGATCGCCAGGTGGCCGGTGAAGCTGTCGTGCAGCCCGACGTGGTCACCGAAGTTGGTGTCCGGGCCGAATGCCACGTGTTCGATGCCGACCAGGTCGACGCAGTAGACGAAGTGGTCCATCACCGACTCGATCGAGTGGTGCGGATGCGCCTGCGAGAGTGTGGTGTGCGGGGCGGCCTCGATGCCGATCACACCGCCGCGCTCGGCACAGGCCCGGATGACGTCGTCCGGCTTCATCCGGGGGGTGTTCCAGACCGCGCGGGCGCCGGCGTGGGTGATGAAGACGGGTACCCGGCTCGCCTCGATCACGTCCAGCGAGGTCTGGTCGCCGGAGTGCGAGACGTCGATGGCGATCCCGAGTTTGTTCATCCGGTCGACGGCGCGCCGGCCGAAGTGGGTCAGCCCGCCGTCGCGGTCCTCGGAGAGCCCCGACCCGAGCATGTTCGCCTGGCTGTACGCGATGCCCATCTGGCGTACGCCGAAGCCGTACAGGATGTCGATCCGGTCCAGTTCGTTCTCGATCATCGTGGCCGCCTCCAGCCCGGCCACCAGGGCGAGCTGGCCGTTCCGCTTGGCGGTGAAGATCTCCTCCAGGGCGGTCGCCACGACGACGTAGTCCTGCTTGGCGATGTCGGCGAAGCGCAGCCCGATGTCGTAGATGACGTCGTCCCACTTCCAGGCGTGCTCGCTGGTCACGCAGCCGGTGCCGTTCATGAAGTTGTCGAACACCGCGGTCATGCCGGACCGGGCCAGGCCCTCGAAGCCGAAGGAGTTGCGCCCGGTCCGGTTGTAGTCCCGCAACTGGGTCACGTCGGCGGGCAGGATCTTCGGGTGCTCGTGCAACGAGATCGCGGCGTGCTCGCGCAGCAGCCGGGCGACCCGGTCGGACTGCTCGTCGGTCAGGCCGAGGTCGTGCGCGGGCACCCGACCGAGTTGTGGGGCGAGGTCGAACACCTTGAAGTCGACCTGCGGGGTCAGATAGTCGAACGACCGGTATCCCGTATAGCGGGAAGCACGTTCCTGCACTAGTCAGCTCACCTCGGAACACTCAGAGGCATGAGGATGGAGGTCTGACCTCCTGCCTTTCCGGGACCGTACGTGAGATCACTGCGCATTGGGAAGATCTCGTGATCCGACCGTTATCTACCGGACGTCGCCGGGCGGTGCCGGAAATCCGCTGGTAACAGGCTCCCGTTTCGGCGCCGGGACCGAGGTCGACGACGTGGTCGGCGATGGTTGTCGGGATCGAGGGGGCGAAGTTGACTGCCAGCGAGCGTGAAGATCGACTTCCTGGAGGTCTGACCACTGCCGACCGGACCGGCCGTCGGCGCCGTTCGATCGACTGCTGGAAGCTGACCCGTACACCAGATTCTGGGACGCGGCAGCGGCGGTGACGGCACCGCCCGGGAGCCTGTGCCCGCTCCGAGAGGCGGTCAGTGGCTGCGCCAGTGTCGACTCGCCGCCGGGCGACGCGGTGGTACCCGACGGGGGTGGCTGAAATCGTCACTGTCCTGTCATTGCTGCCAGATCGCTGCCCCCGAAACGATGGACGGGTGGATGTCCGCCGGATCGTTTTCGTGATCTTCCCGAGGTTCCAGGTGCTCGACCTGACGGGCCCGCACGAGGTGTTCACGCAGGCCGAACGGGGTGCGCAAGCCGAACTGGTCGCCCAGACCGAACGGGTCGTGCCGGGCTACCGGCTGGAGGTGGTCGCCCCGCTGCGCGGGCCGGTCACGGCCAGCGGCAGCCTGACCGTGACGGCCGACCTCGGTCTCGACGAGTGCGTCGGGCCGATCGACACGCTGGTGGTCGTCGGTGGCCCCGGTCGGGTCGAGGTGTGCGCCGACCGGCGCCTGATCGGCTGGCTTCGTGCCGCCGCCGGACGAGCCCGACAGGTCGCCGCCGTGTGCAGTGGAGCGTTTCTGCTGGCCGAGGCCGGGCTGCTGGACGGCCGGCGCGCGGTCACGCACTGGGGAAGCTGCGCCGAACTGGCCCGCCGGTATCCGGCGGTGACGGTGCAACCGGATCCGATCTTCGTCCGGGACGGGGCCGTGTGGACCTCGGCCGGGGTCACCGCCGGGATCGATCTCGCGCTTGCCCTGGTCGAGCAGGATCGGGGTGCGGAGGCGTCCCGGACGATCGCCCGGCGACTGGTCATGTTCGTCCAGCGTCCCGGTGGCCAGGCCCAGTTCAGCACCCAACTGGCCGCGCAGCGGCCGGCCCGCGGCGGACTGCGCCAGCTCCAGGCATGGGTGGTCGAGCACCTCGCCGACGACCTCACCGTGCCGGTCCTCGCCGCCCGGGCCGGGATGAGCGAACGGCACTTCGCCAGGGTGTTCAGCGCGCAGACCGGGCAGACCCCCGCCGCGTACGTCGAGGCGGCCCGGGTCGAGGCTGCCCGGCGCCGAGGTGGTGTTCGTGGCGACCAGCCCCGGACCGCTCCGGAACAACGCCGGTAGCCCGGCCCTGACCGCCGACGCCGCGTTGGACGACATCGACTCCTGTGACGTACTCGTGGTGCCTGGCGGCCCCGGCGTTGATGATCATCTCGCCGGCGGGCCACTGCTCGACTGGATCCGGCGGATGCACGACGGCACCCGGTGGACGACCTCGGTCTGCACCGGCTCCCTGCTGCTCGGCGCCGCCGGACTGCTGCGCGGGCGTACCGCCACCACGCACTGGCGCAGCGCGGAGCGGCTGGCCTCCTTCGCTGCCACCTACTCGGCGCAGCGGGTGGTCACCGACGGCAAGCTGCTCACCGCCGCCGGGGTCTCCGCCGGAATCGACATGGCACTCGTCCTTGCCGCGCAGCTCGCCGACCGGATCACCGCCGAGGCCATCCAGCTCGCCATCGAGTACGATCCCCAGCCACCGTTCGACGCCGGCTCCCCGGCGAAGGCGTCCCAGGCGGCCCGGGACCGGCACGCCGCCGGCCTGCGGCTGAGTACCCGGCCGGTGGCCGGCTGAGCGGCGGGGTGTGCGGCCGGTGTGCGCGCGGGAAGTAGGCCGGCCGTTCGGCGCTCCAGCGGGACCGCGCGGGGGACCGGTTACAGCGCCGCCGCGCCGGCCTCGGCGACGGTCTGGTCCTGCTCGCCGGTGCCGCCGCTGACTCCGATGCCACCGACGACCTGGCCGTCGCGCCGCAGCGGCAGTCCGCCCGCGAAGATCATCACACGGCCGTGGTTGCTCACCTGGATTCCGAAGAACTGCGCGCCCGGCTGGCTGTACGAGCCGAGGTCTCCGGTCGGGATCTCGAAGGCCCGGGCCGTCCACGCCTTGTTGATGCTGACGTCGATGCTGCCGATCCAGGCACCGTCCATCCGGACGTGCGCGACGAGGTTGCCGCCGGTATCGACAACGGCGATGTTCTGCGGCTGGCCGATCTCGTTGGCCCGGGCCTCGGCGGCGGCGATGATCTGGCGGGCGTCTGCCAGGGTCAGTGCGGACACGGTGTGCTCTCCCGTCGACGTGCTGTCCCGGCGGCCAGCCGGACCAGCAGGGCCGGCGGCTTCCCGACGGGGAGCCCCGGGCCCCGTACGCTGTCACGACCGACGGTATGTGGCGTAACCGGGCCTACGGGACCGAACCGGATGATCCGCCGCATCTGCCCGACGACATGCTTGCCAAAGCAGCAAGGATAGTTGCCGGGATCGCACTCCCTCGTCACCGTTGAAGCGCGAGCAGATTAGGCGGTTGCCGCCGGTCTTCCGGACGACTTCACCAGGAGCAGAGCAATGAGTGAGCCGCACGACCAGCATGGATCGCCGCACGCGGATCACCCCGCGTTCGGCCCGCAGTGGTGGGAGCGCCACTACCGGGAGCACACGACGACGCACGGTTCGCCGAGTCCTCAGTTGGTGGCCGAGGTGACCGGCCTTCCCGTCGGGTCGGCGCTCGACGCGGGCTGCGGACGCGGAGTCGACGCGCTCTGGCTCGCCCGGCAAGGCTGGCAGGTGACGGCGGTCGACGTCTCACCGACGGCCGTCAGCGACGCCAAGGACTTCGCGCACCGCGAGCCGGACGTCGCAGCACGCATCTCCTGGGTCGTGGCCGACCTGACAACCTGGCAACCGCCGAAGCAGTACGACCTGGTGGTCAGCCAGTACGTCCACCCCACCATTCCCTTCGGGGAGTTCGTTGCCCGGCTGGCCCAGGCTGTCGCCCCCGGTGGCACGCTTCTCGTCGTCGGCCACGATCATGCGGATGAGCATTCGGCGGCCCACGCACCCGGCAAGGCGTCGATCGGTCTGGACGCCGTCACCGGTTCCCTGACCCGGGAACTGTGGGAGGTCGACGTGGCGGAGTCGCGGACACGGTACGTCGAGCACGGCTCGACGCGGATGAGCATTCGCGACCTGGTGGTCAGGGCCCATCGCACGCCGATCTGAGGACGCCTGCGCGCGGAGCGACCGTTCGGGCGGGTCCACGGGTGGCCGGTTCCGAGCCACCTGAGGGCCGACCGGCCCGCCTCGTCTCCAGCGACGCGAGGTGACGGGTCGAGCCGTGCCGGTTTCGCTGCACAGAGCTGTCCGTCGACAGCGCTGGGCGTTAGCCGGTGGCGAGCGGCTCGTCGTCTGGCGGGCGAAGCGCCGAGACCGGGCGGTCCGGATCCGTGGCGACCAGGCTGAGCAGCAGCGCGAGGTCGGTGACCAGGCTCTCGACCGTCTCCGGCGCAAGATGCCGTAGGTCGTACCTGGCGTGCAGCCCGAGTCGCTCGCCAGGCACGACGAGCAGGTTGAACGGGTGATGCGACGCCGACCACCGGCCGTCGAAGCGTACGGAGAGAGTCGACGCGTCGGCCGTACCGGTGAACAAGTCGTTGTCCATCGGGTAGGTCTCGAAGTCGAGCACGGTCTCGAACAGCGGCACCCCGGCGGGCAGCCCGGCCCAGGATCGGACCAGTGCCGGCGGCACGTGGTCGAACGGGCGGGCCAGTGCCTGGCGTGCCTGCAACCCGCGCAGCCACACCCCGACCGGCTGGTCGGGCCGGATCCGAACCCGGACCGGCACGGTGTTGGTCAGCGGTCCGACCAGGGCTTCCGCCGTCCCGGCCGCCCGGCCGGCGACCGTCGAACCGATGACGATGTCGCCGGTGCCGGTGCGGGCGGAGAGCAGCCGCGCCCAGCAGCCCTGGAGCACCGTTTCCCGCGCGATCCGCTGCTGACCGATGGTCTCGTGCAGCAGGTAGGTGTCCTCGCCGGTCAGTTCGAGGGAGTATTCGTCGAAGGCGTCCGCCGGCTCTCCCTGCCAGTCTGGGGGATCGCTCTGAAGTGGACCGCACGCGGGCCGGTCGGACAACTCCGTGCGCCAGAAATCCTCCGCCTCGGCAAGGTCGCGGGTGGCGGCCCAGGCGGCGTGGTCCCGGAACGGCGCCGGAGCCGGCAGCGGGGCGTCCCGGCCCTCGGTCGCTGCCCGGTATTCGGTCAGTACCTCGCGGAGCAGGATCGGCAGGCTCCAGCCGTCGACGACCAGGTGGTGGACCGTCCAGACCAGCAGGTGCTCGGTCTCGGAGACGCGGAGCAGGGCGAACCGGGACAGCGGCGGGTCTTCCAGGCTGAAACCCCGAACCCGGTCGGCGGCGAGGAACTCGGCGAGGCCGCGCCGACGCTGGCAGGCCCGGATGGTCCGCAGGTCGTCGAGGTGCCATTCGGGTGCCGGCGGCTCGGCCACGACCACCTGGACAAACTCCTCGGCCCCGTGCCGGACGAACCCCGTGCGCAGCACCTCGTGCCGGGCGATCACCTGGTGCCAGGCCCGCTGGAACTCGGCGACCCGCAGCCGGCCACGGATGACGAGCCGTACCTGTTCGAGGTCGGCCGCCGGATCCGCCTCGTCGGAGGCCGGGTGGAGTATGCCGTGCTGGACCGGCGAGAGGGGGTAGCCATCCCGTACGTCGACCGAACTGGTCATCCCGTCACCTCCTGAGGCCGGGTGGACGCGGCCGGAGACCCGGGGACGACCACCGGGCCTGGCGCGGCCCGTACCCGCGACGCGAGAAGAACTGAGAGGCTCATGTGGACAGCGACAACTCCCTGTTCGAGCACCTGTCGGTACAAGGGACGACGGCGCACGGAAACATGGAGATCCATGATTCGACGCCGAGTGTCGCCGACGTTACCAGGGGTGGTGCCGCGCTGTCTTCCCGCCGCGCGCACGATCGGATCCGGGGGCTTTTCGCCGGAATTATGCCCGCTCGTCGTTCCGCTCTGCGGAATGGTGCTCGCCTAGATCATCGCGTCAATCCGTTCGGTGAGCCTCGCGCACACCACGCTCCGGCGAGTCCGGACGGCTGCGCTATCCCGCCTGCTCCGACGGGCCGGCAAGGTACTCGCGCCAGGTGATCCGCCCTCGGTCGCCGGTCGAGGGAACCAGTGCACCGGCTCGGAAGGCGCGGCCGAGTCGGCCCGGCACCGGCAGCCGGAGCATCCGACGCCGGATCAGCCGCGCCGCCAGCCATTCCCGGGCGATCGTGCCGGCGTCCAGTTCCGCCGGCCCGCCGAACTCCTCGGTCGCCTCGCCGGGTGCGGCGGTCACCCGCCAGCGCAGGTGCGCGGCGACGTCGGCGACGTCGACCGGCTGCGCCGTGATTCCCGGATCGACGGGCAGCACCGGCAGCCGGGCCAGCCGGGACAGCGCCTCGGCCAGGAACCCGTGGAACTGGGTGACCCGGAGCACCGTCCACGGCACCGGGCCGGCCGCGACCGCCGCCTCCGCCTCGATCTTGATCCGGAAGTACGGCCACGGCACACGGTCGGCGCCGACGACCGACAGGTACACCAGGTGCCGTACCCCGGCCCGGGCGGCGGCCTCGACCAGTCCGCGGGTGCCGGCCACGTCGACCTGGCGGGTGTAGCTGCCCTGGTAGGGCGCGGACGCAAGGTGGACGACCGTGTCGACCCCGTCGACCGCGGCCGGTAGCCCGTCCCCGGTGACCAGGTCGAGTCGGACCCGGCGTGCCTCGCCGCCACCCCCGTCCGCCGATCGGTCCGGACCGGGCTTCCCGGTCGGCGCCGGAGTCCGGCCGGCGGCCCGTACGGTGTGCCCGGCCCGGGCCAGTTCCGGGGTGAGTACCCGACCCAGCCGCCCGGTCGCCCCGGTGATCAGGATCTCCATGGATCTCTCCGCGTGTCGTCGGACCGGGCCGCCCCGGACCGGCGGTCGGCGGGCGGGCCACGGTGGTGTCGCGGGAAGGACGGGCGACCACCCGTCGTTGTGACCGCGCCTCGGGCCCGCGCCACGTCACCGGCGGCGGGGAACGGGCGGCCGTCGCCGTCCCGCTCGTTCCGCGTCCACCGCCCGTCGCCCGGCGGACGGGGGCGGAGGCCGACACGCCGACACGACATCTTGGGGTATGACTTTCGGGCCGTCCCTATATATGGTGTTGATCGTAGCTGGTTCGGCCGCCGCCCGGCGGTCGAGGCAAGAGGGAACCCGGTGGGAGTCCGGGACTGCCCCGCAGCGGTGAGTGGGAACGACCGCCGTCATCACGCACTGGGTCGTCCGGCCGGAAACCGGACCGCCTGGGAAGCGACGGCCAGTAGACGAACCCGGGTACGCCCGCGGCCGGCCCACGAGTCCGAAGACCTGCCAGCGCGCCGCGTACGAGCCCGTACGCGGCGGTCCGAGGCCGCGCGGGACGGCCGACGCCACCGACGTACGCCAAGCGCGTGCCCGTCGGCGTCTCCGCGCGGGCTCCTCCTCCATTGGAGGAGTCGAGTGCGCGAGGAGAGAGTTGTGACGGTCACCGAGGCCACGCCGAGCGGGGCAGCACCGGGACGCGCCGATCGGTCGACGATGTCGGGTACCGCCGGTCACCGTACCGGCCGGGACGCCGGACCGCCGCGGGTCCGGGGCCGCGACGGCGGTACCGCGCCGGCCGACGTCGCCACGATCGCCCGCGCGCTGCGGCACGAGGCCGACGACCTCTCCGACGTCGACCCGGTACGGGTGGCGACCCGGGCGGTCAACGGCCTGCCCGACGGGGCGACCGCCGCCGAACTGCACCGGCTCTGCGTGCAGACCGCCGCCGACCTGATCGGGGAGGAGCCCCAGTACTCCCGGTTGGCCGCCCGGCTGCTCGCCGGATACCTCGACCAGGAGGTCCGGGGGCAGGGCGTCGGCTCGTTCAGCGAGTCGATCCGACTCGGGCACCGGCACGGCCTGATCGGCGACGAGACGGCCGAGTTCGTCCGGGCGCACGCCCGGGAGCTGGATGACGCCGTCGACCCGGCCGTCGACCGGCGCTTCGAGTACTTCGGGCTGCGTACGGTCTACGACCGGTACCTGCTGCGGCATCCGGTGGACCGGCTGGTGCTGGAGACCCCGCAGTACTGGCTGCTCCGGGTCGCCTGCGGGCTGTCCCGTACCCCGGACGAGGCGATCGGCTTCTACCGGCTGATGGCGTCGCTGGCCTACCTGCCCAGCTCACCGACGCTGTTCAACTCGGGCACCCGGCACACCCAGATGTCCTCCTGCTATCTGGTCGACTCGCCCCGAGACGAACTGGACTCGATCTACGACCGGTACGCGCAGGTGGCGCGGCTGTCCAAGTTCGCCGGTGGGATCGGCATCGCCTGGTCCCGGGTCCGCTCCCGGGGCGCGCTGATCCGGGGCACCAACGGCGCGTCCAACGGGATCGTCCCGTTCCTGCGTACCCTCGACTCGTCGGTCGCGGCGGTCAACCAGGGCGGCCGGCGAAAGGGCGCGGCCTGCGTCTATCTCGAACCGTGGCACCCGGACGTCGAGGAGTTCCTGCAACTGCGGGACAACACCGGCGAGGAGGCCCGGCGGACCCACAACCTGAACCTGGCCAACTGGATCCCGGACGAGTTCATGCGGCGGGTCGAGGCGGACGGGACGTGGTCGCTGTTCGACCCGGACGAGGTGCCGGAGCTGCCCGACCTCTGGGGTGCGGAGTTCGACGCGGCGTACCGGGCCGCCGAGGAGCAGGGCCGCTACGTCCGCCAGGTCCGGGCCCGTGACCTCTACGGCCGGATGATGCGCACGCTGGCCCAGACCGGCAACGGCTGGATGACCTTCAAGGACACCTCGAACCGGCTGTGCAACCAGACCGCCGAGTCGGGCAACGTGGTGCACCTCTCCAACCTCTGCACCGAGATCCTCGAGGTCTCCAGCGACACCGAGACCGCCGTCTGCAACCTGGGCTCGGTCAACCTGGCCGCACACCTGGTCGCCGGCCCGGCCGCCCCGGGCGGCGCAGCCGCCGCCCCGGACGGGATCGACTGGGTACGGCTGCGGGAGACCGTCCGGACCGCGGTGACCTTCCTGGACCGGGTGATCGACATCAACTACTACCCGAGCCGGGAGGCGGCGGCGAGCAATCCGCGCTGGCGACCGGTCGGGCTCGGCGTGATGGGGTTGCAGGACGTGTTCTTCGCGCTGCGGCTGCCGTTCGACTCGCCGGCCGCCGAGGAACTCTCCACCCGGATCGCCGAGGAGATCTACCTGACCGCGCTGGAGACCTCGGCCGGGCTGGCCGAGCGGTTCGGCGCCCATCCGGCGTACCCGCGGACCCGGGCGGCGGCGGGGCAGCTCCAACCCGACCTGCACGGAGTGGCCGGCCGCCAGACCGCGCGCTGGGCCGCGCTGCGCGACCGCATCTCGGCGTACGGACTGCGCAACTCGCTGCTGGTCGCGATCGCCCCGACGGCCACCATCGCGTCGATCGCCGGCTGCTACGAGTGCATTGAGCCGCAGGTCTCCAACCTGTTCAAGCGGGAGACGCTGAGCGGAGAGTTCCTCCAGGTCAACACCGCTCTGGTGGCGGAGCTGAAGGCACGCGGGCTGTGGACGGAGCGGATCCGGACCGCGATCAAGCGGGCGGACGGCTCGGTACAGGGCATCGAGGAACTGCCGGCGCAGCTACGCGAGCTGTTCCGTACCGCCTGGGAGCTGCCGCAGCGGGCGCTGATCGACCTGGCCGCCGCCCGGGCACCCTACGTCGACCAGTCCCAGTCGCTGAACCTCTTCATGGCCGCGCCCGACATCGGCCGGCTCAGCTCGATGTACCTGTACGCCTGGAAGTCCGGGCTGAAGACGACCTACTACCTGCGGTCCCGCCCGGCCACCCGGATCCAGCAGGCGACGGTCGCGGTGCCGCAGGGTTCCCGACCCGCGCTCGCCCCCGTGACGCTGCCCGGCGCGGACTCCCCGGACGGGGTCGTCTCAGGGCTTCGCGACGGAGAACCTGCGCCGGCCTGCTCGCTGGAGAACCCGGAGTCCTGCGAGGCATGTCAGTGACCTCCACCGGTACCCCGACGACCGACCCCGGCACCACCGACCGATGCCCCAGCGACCGTGAGGTACCCATGCTGCTCGACCCCGGAATGGACCTGACCCTGCGCCCGATGCGCTACCCGCACTTCTTCGACCGGTTCCGGGACGCGATCAGGAACACCTGGACGGTCGAGGAGGTGGACCTGCACGCCGACCTGGCCGACCTGGAGCGGCTCTCTCCGGCCGAGCGGCACCTGGTCAGCCGGCTGGTGGCGTTCTTCGCCACCGGCGACACGATCGTGGCCAACAACCTGGTGCTCAACCTCTACCAGCACGTCAACTCGCCGGAGGGCCGGCTCTACCTGTCCCGCCAACTCTTCGAGGAGGCGGTGCACGTGCAGTTCT
This sequence comes from Plantactinospora sp. KLBMP9567, assembly GCF_033446045.1. NCBI lineage: Bacteria > Bacillati > Actinomycetota > Actinomycetes > Micromonosporales > Micromonosporaceae > Plantactinospora > Plantactinospora sp. KLBMP9567. The sequence goes on from NZ_JAWQRR010000003.1 coordinate 92,761, forward strand.
ACCTCAACCTGCTCGACACGTACGTGCCGGACGACGAGGAGCGGTTCGCCGCCTTCGCCGCGATCGAGAACATCCCGTCGATCCGCCGGAAGGCCGAGTTCTGCTTCAGGTGGATCGACTCCGTCTTCGAGCTGCGTGCGCTGAGGACCCGGGACGACCGTCGGGCCTTCCTACTCAACCTGATCTGCTTCGCCACCTGCATAGAGGGGCTGTTCTTCTACGGCGCGTTCGCGTACGTCTACTTCCTCCGGTCCCGGGGACTGCTGCTCGGGCTCGCCTCGGGCACCAACTGGGTGTTCCGGGACGAGTCGATGCACATGGCGTTCGCCTTCGACATCGTCGACACCGTACGCCGGGAGGAGCCGGACCTCTTCGACGACGAGCTGCGCGGACAGGTCCGCGAGATGCTCGCCGAGGCGGTCGAGTGCGAGGTGCAGTTCGCCGAGGACCTGCTCGAACGCGGAGTCTCCGGACTCTCCCTGCCGGACATGCGGGAGTACCTCCAGTACGTCGCGGACCGCCGGCTGGCCCAGCTCGACATCGAGCCGCTGTACGGGTCGGCGAACCCGTTCGCCTTCATGGAGTTGCAGGACGTGCAGGAGCTGTCCAACTTCTTCGAGCGGCGGGTCTCGGCGTACCAGGTGGGGGTGACCGGCACGGTCCGGTTCGACGACGACTTCTGACCCGCCACATTGCGCGCGCGGCGTGCCGGTCGGCCGCCGCGCGCGTACCGTTCCGGCGGACCGCGCGGCCACCGGTAGCCTGGCCGGGTGACCGGAGCGCCGCAGACGGAAGACCGAGCCCCCATCTCCGCCGCCTCGTTGTTCGACGCGCGGTTCATCGCCGATCCCTATCCCGGGTTCGCCGCGCTGCGCACCGCCGCCCCGGTGCACCGGCTCACCCTGCCGGACGGCGCGAACGTCTGGCTGGTGACCCGCTACGCCGACGTCCGTGCCGGGCTCGCCGACTCGCGGCTGTCGCTGGACAAGGCGAACTCCACCGACGGATGGAAGGGTTTCTCGCTGCCGCCGGCACTGGACGCCAACCTGCTGAACATGGATCCGCCGGACCACACCCGGATCCGCCGGCTGGTCCGGCATGCCTTCGGGCCACAGCGGATCGCCCGGCTGCGGCCGAAGATCGAGGCGGCGGCCGAGCGGCTGCTGGACCGGATCACCCCGGCCGGGCGAGCGGACCTGGTCGCCGAGTACGCCGGTCCGCTGCCGGTCACCGTCATCTCCGACCTGCTGGGGGTGCCGGAGGCGGACCGGGCCGCGCTGCGCGGCTGGACCGACGTGATGCTCGCCCCGCCGACCGACGATGCCCGCTCGGCTGGCCGGGCGGTCCTGGCGATCCAGGACCTCCTGGTCCGGCTCATCGCCGACAAGCGACGGAACCCCGGCGACGACCTGCTCACCGCGATGATCGCGGCCCGGGACACCGGTGCGGACGACGCCGCTCGTGGCGTCGACGGTGCCGCTTCGGGTGCGCCGGACGGCCCCGGCCCGACAGCCGGCGGCGGCGCCGCGGGCGCGGGCCGGCACAGCGGCGCCGACCGGTTGAGCGAGGACGAACTGACCTCGCTCGCCTTCCTGGTGCTCTTCGCCGGCTACGAGAACTCCGTGCACGTGATCGGTACCGGCCTGCTCGCCCTGCTGCGCAACCCGGAGCAGTTGGCGCTGGTACGTGCCGGTGCCGAACCGTCGCCGGCCGCCGTCGAGGAACTGCTCCGCTACGAGCCGCCAGGCACGGTCGCGTTGCGCCGCTTCGCGGTCACCGACCTCACGATCGGCGGGGTCACGATCCCGGCCGGGGCCACGGTGCTGCTCTGCGTCGCCGCCGCGAACCGGGATCCCGAGCGGTTCGCCGATCCGGACGCGCTCGACCTGGAGCGGCCGGACAACGCGCACCTGACGCTCGGGCACGGCATCCACTACTGCGTCGGTGCGCCGCTGGCCCGGCTGGAGGCGCAGATCGCGATCGGGGCGGTCCTGCAGCGGTTTCCCAAGCTGGCCCTGGCGGTCGACCCGGCCGAGCTGGCCTGGCGGCCGTCGTTCCGGACCCGAGGGCTGAGCAGCCTGCCGGTCACCTTCTGAGCGGCGCTCACCGCCCGGGCCGCCGGCAGCCGTCATGCCGGCCCGTCTCCCGAACGGTTCGACGGCCGGACCGGGCGCCGCGCCTCACTCGTAGCGGACCAGGTCGGCGGCCCGGGTCCGGGCCAGCCGGCCGGCGGCCAGGACGCCGGCGAACGCGCCGGCCAGGGCGGTCGCCGGCACGGTCGCGGCGAGCAGCATGGCGGAGGGGGGTTCGGCGAGACCGGGACCGGCGCCGATGCCGACCAGTACCTGGTCGGTGAGCAGCCGAAACACCAGCAGGCCGATCGGCAGGCCGGCGAGCGCGGCGGCGAGGCCGAGCGCGGCACCGCCGGTCGCGGACTGGGCGAGGGTCTGCCGGACGGTGAACCCGACCGCGCGGAGCACTCCGAGGGTACGCGCCCGCTCCCGGGCACCGGTCAGCAGCGCGGCGGCCAGGTTGGCCAGGCTGACCGCCAGAACGAGGGCCGCCAGCAGGCGCATCGCCAGGGTGTACGTACCGAGGTCGTCGGGGTCGGACGTCCGGGCGTGCACCGTGATGCCGGGGCCGAGCCGGTCGCGCAGTGCGGCGGCCAGCGCCTGCGGCGTACCGGTCGGGCCGGCCGAGACCAGGTAGGCGTCCGGCGGTACCCCGGGCAGCATCTCGGCCCGGTACATCAGCAGCTCCCCGGTGTCCTCGGTCTCGCTGTACCAGCCCACGACGGTCAGCCGCAACGGGGTGTCACCGGCCCTGACCTCGATCGTGTCGCCGACCTGGAGCCCGAACCGGCGCAGCAGACCGTATCCGGCGATCGCCTCGCCGGGTGCCCGCAGTGGCCTGCCCTCCCGGATCAGGAACCTGGCGTCGGCCGGATCCCCACCGATCGCGCGGGACAGGAACGTCTGGTCGCCGAGGGTGGTCCGCCGGTCGAGCTGGCTGTACCAGCCGGCGGCGCCCGGCGTACCGGCCAGCGCGGCGGTCACGGTGGCCGGGGCGGTGCCGTCCGCCACCACGACGGCGTCGTAGGGGTCACCGGTCCGGGCCGGCTCGGCGATCAGCCGGTCCACGGTGGCGGTGAAGCCGACCCCGACGACGACCGCCGCCACGGCGACCGCCAGGGCGGCGGCGGTCAGTGCCGAGCGCCCGGGACGGGTGAGCACGGCACCGAGACCGTACCGGCAGGCGGGGCCGAGCCGGAGCCGGTCGAGCATCCGGGCGACCCGGGCCGGGGCCGCGCCGCGCGGCGGGGCGTTGCCCAACACCTCGGAGACCGGTTGCCGGACCGCCCGCCAGGCCGGCAGGACGGTGGCCGCGGCGAGCACCGTGCCGACCAGCAGGGCGGAGCCGAGCAGCGACAGCGGTGCGATCCGCAGGCCCGGCCGGCCGAGCGCGCCGCCGAGGCCGATCTGGAGGTACGGGGCGAGCAGGGTGCCGGCCATCCACCCGGCGAGTACGCCCACCGCCCCGAGCAGCAGCGCCTCGGTGAGCAGACCGGTGATCACCTGCCGGGTGGTGTAGCCGATCGACTGGAGCAGCGCGATCTCCCGCCGGCGGGCCATCAGCCGAGCCGTGGCGGTACCGGCGACCACGAACGCGGCCGCGAGCAGGACGAAGATGCCGAAGCCGGCCAGCGAGGCGCCGAAGATCCGGTCCCGGACGAGGATGTCCTCCCTGGTGTCCGGCCACGGCTGGACTCCCTCGATGCCGCTGCGGGTGCCGACCCGGGCGGCCACCGCGTCGGCCTGGCCGGGGTCGACCAGCCGGGCGACCAGCAGTGCCGTCCGGCCGCCCGCCGTCGATCGACCGGTCCCGGGCGACCCGGCCGGGTCACCGGCGCCCGGCGGGCCCGGATTCGGAGTGGCACTCGGCGGCACCGCGTTCGGGGCAGCGCCCGCCGGTGTCGGGTGGGTCGTCGGTGTCGGACGGCCGGTCGGTGCCGGGTGGGTCGTCGGTGTCGAATCGGCGGTCGGCGGCGGGGTGGGCGTGGCCAGGGCGGCCAGGGTGGCCGGATCGACGAAGAGCCGGATCGGGGCACAGTCCGGATAGAAGCAGTCCGTCAGGTCGACCGCGGTGCCGACCACGGTCAGGGTCGCGGGCCGACCGCCGACGGTCAGCCGGACGCGGTCACCGGCGCGGATGCCGGCCTCGGTCGCGGCGGCCTGGTCGAAGACCACCTCCCCGGCTACGCCGGCCGCCGGCCACGCACCGGTACGCAGCAGCGGGCGGCCCACCAGGGACGGACCGGTGAGCAGGGTCGTGACCCGGGCGTCGACCGAGTCCCGGCCGAGCACGACCGCCGCATCGAGGTACGGGGTCACCGGGGCGGTCGCCGCGAACGCCGGGTCCAGGCGTACCGCTTCAAGCGCCTCCGGCGTGCCGTAGACGACCAGGTCGGGGCGGCCGGCGTCGCGGTAGATCCGGTCCACCTCCGCGCCGCCCTGATCCCGCACCGACAGCCCGGCGACCACGCCGGTGGTGGCCAGCGCGGCGACCAGCACGGTGGCGATCGCGGTGGCCCGGTTGCCGCCGCGCAGGCCGGAGCGGGCGAGCCGGAGGACGGCGGACACGGCTCAGCCCTCCAGGTCGATCAGGTTGCCGAACGCCGGCCGGCCGGCCGAGCCGGTCAGGTCCCGCTCGTCGGCGATCTGCCCGTCGAGCATGGTCACCACCCGGTCGGCGGCCGCCGCGACCCGGTGGTCGTGGGTGACCAGCACGATGCTCTGACCCTCCTGGTGGCGTCGGCGCAGCAGGTCGAGGACGGTCTCGGCGGCGGCCGAGTCCAGCGCCCCGGTCGGCTCGTCGGCCAGCAGCACGTCGGGGCGGTGCACCACCGCGCGGGCCAGGGCCACCCGCTGCTGCTGGCCGCCGGAGAGTTCGGCCGGCGCGGCGTCGGCAACCTCGGCCACGCCCAGCTCGTCGAGGACCTCCAGCACCCGGCGGCGCGCGTCCCGGCGGCCGACGCCCTGGAGCACGAGCGGCAGCTCCACGTTGCCGGCCACCGTCATCGTCGGCACCAGGTTGAGGAACTGGAAAACGAAGCCCACGTGCCGGCGCCGCAGCATGGCCCGTTCGCTCTCCGGGCGGGTGTCCATCCGGTGGCCGGCCAGCCACACCTCGCCCCGGTCGGGACGGTCGAGCCCGCCGAGCAGGTGCAGCAGGGTGGACTTGCCGCAGCCGCTCGGCCCGGTCACCGCGACCCAGTCGCCGGTCGCCACCTCGATCGAGACGTCCCGCAGGGCGGCCAGCTCCCGTACGCCGCCGTGGTAGGTGCGTACCAGGCCGCGGGCGTGCAGCAGCGGCTCACTCATCGCCGTCTCCCTTCCAGGAGGTCTTGACCTCGATCTGCGCGAGTTGTTGCTGGCACGCCTCCAGCCAGCGCAGCTCGGCCTGAAGGTGCAGCGCGGTCGCCTGCACCAGCAGGCCGCTGACGCTCCCGGCGGCGGTGCGGGCCGCCTGCCGGTCGAGTTCCCGGAGCGCCTCCAGACAGCGCTGCCGGTGGTCGGTGATGACCGTCCGGGGATCCACGTCCGGCAGCAGTGGCGCGGCGAGCCGGGCGGCGACCAGCCGGAGCAGCACGTCCGGCTTGACCAGCGGGGGATCCGAGGGGGCGGAGAGCCACTCGTGCAGCGCCGCCGTGCCGGGTGCGGTGAGCCGGTAGACCTTGCGGTCGCGCCGGTCGCCGCCGGACTCGGTGGTGTGTGCGACCAGCCCGTCCCGCTCCAGCCGGCCCAGTGTCACGTAGATCTGGCCGATGTTGACCTCGCCGCCGGCGTCGGCGAACAGCTCGTCGTAGCGCCGACGCAGCTCGTAGCCGTGGGCCGGGCCGGCGGCGAGCAGCCCGAGCACAACGTGTTTCATCCACCGACCTCCGACGTCTAGCCGCTAGAGTCTAACCGTTAGGTATTGATGGTCAAGCCGGACCGCGCGGCGCCGACGTTTCTTCCTCGACCCCGGCCCGCGTTCCGATCGGGCGTGCCGGAGTGGACGGTCGGCGATAATTCCGGTCGACCCGGGCGGACGAGGGGGAGGGAGATCGGATGGCCGGGACCGAGGCCGGGCCCCCACACCCCGGAGGTTCACCATCCGGACAGCCGCTGCCCGACTGCTGGTCGCCGGAGCGGGGTTGGATTCCAGGTCGATCCACGGGCGGAGCCGCGCCCAGCGGCACGGCACCGCCTCGACCGACGGGAGACGACATTGGCACGTACCCTTTCCGCGCTCGGCCTGGCCGGCGCGTTGCTGGCGACCGCCGTGGCGGTGCCGGCCAGCCAGGCCGCCGCGCACGACGACCGGTCGCGGCCGGTGGCCGGTGACCGCCCGCTGGTGATCGCGCACCGCGGCGCCAGCGGCTACCGTCCGGAGCACACCCTGGAGGCCTACCGGCTGGCGATCCGGATGGGTGTGGACTTCATCGAGCCCGACCTGGTCTCGACCCGGGACGGGGTGCTGGTGGCCCGGCACGAGAACGAGATCTCCGGCACCACCGACGTCGCCGCGCACCCCGAGTTCGCCGGCCGGAAGACCACCAAGACCATCGACGGCGCTCCGGTGACCGGCTGGTTCACCGAGGACTTCACCCTGGCCGAGCTGAAGACGCTGCGAGCCGAGGAGCGGCTGCCGCAGGTACGGGTGACCAACACCGCGTTCGACGGCCAGTTGCCGGTGCCGACCCTCCAGGAGGTCATCGACCTGGCCCGCAGCGAGAGCCGCCGGCTGGGTCGGACCATCGGCATCTACCCGGAGACCAAGCACCCCAGCTACTTCCAGTCGATCGGACTGCCGCTGGAGGAGCCGCTGGTGCGGGCACTCCGGAAGAACGGCATGACCGACAAGAAGGACCCGGTGATCATCCAGTCCTTCGAGACCGCCAACCTCCGCAAGCTGAACAAGCTGACCGACGTACGGCTGGCCCAGTTGCTGGACGCGGCCGGCCGCCCGTACGACTTCACGGTGGCCGGTGACCCGCGTACCTATGCCGACCTGGTCAAGCCGGAGAACCTCCGCTGGATCGACAGCTACGCCGACGGCATCGGGACGAACAAGAACCTGCTGGTACCCCGGGACTCCAGCGGCAAGCTGCTCGCCCCGACCACCGTGGTCCGGGACGCGCACCGGGCCGGCCTGGTGGTGCACGCCTGGACCTTCCGGGCAGAAAACCAGTTCCTGCCGACCGACTTCCGGACCGGCGCCGACCCGAACGCCCGGGGCGACATCATCGCCGAGTACGAGCTCTTCTACGGACTCGGCCTGGACGGGGTGTTCAGCGACCACCCGGACACCGCCGTAGCGGCCCGGGCCGGGCTGGCCTGAGCTGACCGGAAGAGCGCCGCGAGCCGTACGGCGCCGGTGGGCGGCTGCCCCGGGCGGGGTTGTCGCCCACCGGTCCGCCGTTATGCCCGGGCGGAGGCCGCCGGTCGTGGTATGACTGCCGAGTGACGGGGCAGATCGGGACAAGGCGGATGGTCCGTGGCGGCCGATGACCGACGCGGACACCTCGGCGACTCCAGAAGCCAGGGGCGGGCCACCTTCCTGGAGCTCTTCCTCGATCTGGTGTACGTCTTCGCACTCACCCGGCTCTCCCAGCGGCTGACCGACGACTTCACGGTCAGCCGCCGCACCCTGGTCTCCGAACTGGGACAGACCCTCCTCGTCCTACTCGCCCTCTGGCAGGTCTGGCTGTTCACCGCCTGGACGACGAGCCGGTTCGACCCCCGCCGGATCGAGGTCCAGCTCGTGGTCATCGCCTCGATGTTCGGTGCCATGATCATGGCGGTGTCGCTGCCGCAGGCCTTCGGCGAGCGCGGCGTGATCTTCGCCAGCACCTACGTCGCGGTCCAGATGAGTCGCCCGCTCATTCTGATCGTGGCGCTGCGCGGGCATCCCCGCAACGCGGAGTCGATCCGGATCCTCTGCTGGTCGACGATCGCCTCGGTGGGCTGGATCGCCGGGGCGCTCAGCGGCGGCACCGGCCGGGGGATCCTCTGGACGGTGGCGGTGGTCGTGGAGTTCCTCGGTGCCGCACTGCGCTGGCCGACGCCGGGCGTGGGCCGCAGCAACGCCGGCAACTGGGTCGTCAGCGCGGAGCACCTGGCCGAGCGCTACCAGCAGGTGCTGCTCATCGCGCTCGGCGAGGCGATCCTGGTCAGCGGCTTCGTGCTCAGCCCCGTCGGCTTCGCCGTCGAACGTACCGCGGTCTTCGTGGCGACCTTCGTCACCACCGTGCTGTTCTGGCGGATCTACTTCTACCAACCCGGGCCCGCGCTCGTCGAGGCCATCCACCGGAGCCGTGACCAGCTCCGGTTCACCCGGATCGCCGGATACACCCACCTGGTGATGGTCTGCGGGATCGTCGCCACCGCGGTCGGCTACGGCCTGCTCATCCACGATCCGTACGCCGAGCACGACATGGCCTGGATCGGGATCATCTTCGGGGGTCCGGTGCTCTTCCTCGTCGGGCGGATGTGGGACGAGCGCGAGGCGCACCGGAAGGTCGCGGCGACCCGCTGGTACGCCCTGCTGGCGTTCGCCCTGCTCACCCCGGTCACCCTCGTACTGCCCCTGCTCGCCGCGCCGTTCCTCGCCACCGCGGTCATGGCCGGGGTCGTGGTCGCCGACGCGCTGCGCGACCCGGGACAGTTCGCGATCGAGCCGAATGCTCCGCTCTGACCACGAACGCGTCCAGGAGAAGGCGGGAGAAAGGTCAGGAGAAAGTCCCAGGACAAGGAGTCGACCATGACGGACGAGGCACCCGACTACTTCCGTCCCAAGGGCGGGGCAATGCTCTCCACCCTGCTGATCGTCCGGGACGTCGACCGGTCCCGGGAGTACTACCAGCGGGTGCTCGGCGCCACCTGCGTGCGGGAGCGCGAGCCCTGCGTCCTGCGGTTCCACAACAGCTATCTGGTGCTCAACACCGAGGGCGGCCCGACCGACGACAAGCCGACGGTCAACGCGCAGGCTCCGGCCGACTCGAACACGCTCGGCTGCGCGATGAACATCCGGGTGACCGACGTCCGGCGAGTGTACGCCGAGTGGTCGTCCCGGGGCGGCGAGTTCCTCACCGAGCCGAAGGACCACGGCGTCGAGATCCGCTGCTATCTCCGGGACCCGGACGGCTACCTGATCGAGGTCGGTCAGGGCACCGGCATCCTGGCCGAACAGGACCGGGCGTCCCACTGACCGCTCGGCCGCCCGCCGGCACACTCCTCACGGTCGACTCACGGTCGACGCGGGTCGGTCACCCACCGTCGACGGTAGGCACGGCGGTCAGCTCCACCTGGCAGGATCGTCGTCAGCCGACGGACGGGAGGAACGATGCTGCTGCCGGCACTGGGTGGGGTGCTGCCGGACCGTCCGGACGCGGTCCGGGTCGACGGTGAGGCGGCCTCCTGGGAGGAACTCCGGACCGCCGCCGCCGGGGTCGCCGGCCGGCTGGTGGGTGCGCCGGCCGTCGCCGTGCACGCGACCGCCTCGCTCTCCGGGGTGGTCGCGGTACTCGGCGGGCTGATGGCCGGCGTACCGGTGGTGCCGGTGCCGGCCGACGCCGGGCCGGTGGAACTGGCACACATCCTCACCGATTCCGGAGCCGCCCTGCTGCTGGCGGACACCCCGCCGCCGCACCCGGTACCGGTGCCGGTCGAGCCGGTCCGCGCCGCCGGGTCGGCGCCGTCCGTCGAACTGCCGGAGCCATCGGGTACGGCCACCGCGCTGATCCTCTACACCAGCGGCACGACCGGGGCGCCCAAGGGGGTCCTGCTGGCCCGGGACGCGATCGCGCACGACCTGGACGCGCTGGCCGAGGCGTGGGCGTGGACCCCGGACGACACCCTGGCGCACGGGCTTCCGCTGTACCACGTACACGGGCTGGTCCTCGGCGTACTGGGGGCGTTGCGGGTCGGTTCCCGGCTGGTGCACACCGGCCGGCCCCACCCCGACCGGTACGCGGCGGCCGGCGGGACGCTGCTGTTCGGCGTACCGACGGTGTGGTCGAGGATCGTGGACGATCCCGGATCGGCCCGGGCGCTGGGCAGCGCGCGGCTGCTGGTCTCCGGCAGTGCGCCACTGCCGGAGCCGGTCTTCGCCCGACTGGCCGGGCTGACCGGGCACCGCCCGATCGAGCGGTACGGCATGACCGAGACCCTGATCACCCTCAGCACCCGGGTCGACGGCGACCGCCGGCCCGGACACGTCGGCCTGCCGCTGCGTGGCGTCCAGACCCGGCTGGTCGACGACGCCGGTGCGGTGTTGCCGGCCGACGGCGAGAGCATCGGGGAACTCCAGGTCCGCGGCGCCACCCTCTTCGGCGGCTATCTCGGGATGCCGGAGGCGACCCGGGCGTCGTACGCCCCGGACGGCTGGTTCCGCACCGGCGACGTGGCGACGGTGGGGCCGGACGGGCAGCACCGGCTCGTCGGGCGGGCCAGCGTCGACCTGATCAAGAGCGGCGGATACCGGATCGGCGCCGGTGAGGTGGAGAACATGCTGCTCGCCCACCCCGGAGTCCGGGAGGCGGCGGTGGTCGGCGCCCCGCATCCGGACCTCGGCCAGGAGGTGGTGGCGTACGTCGTCGGCGACGGCGTGACCGCCCAGGCGCTGATCGACTTCGTTTCGTCCGGGCTGTCCCGGCACAAGCGGCCCCGCCGGGTGCACCTGGTCGACGCGCTGCCCCGCAACGCGATGGGCAAGGTGCAGAAGCGGCAGTTGCCCGGATAGGTGTTGACGATCTACCCAGGGCACTGCGCTCCGTGATGGCACGGTTGCGATGCCGTCAACTGCCCGACGGGGTACCGCGGGCCGTACCTGCGCACCCGGCCGCCTCGCCGATGCTTGATCCACTCGGTGGGCCCGGACGGGGCGCGGGTAGCGTGGTCGGGGGCACACCGCCGAGGAGGCGGTCGCCGGCCAGCCGGCGCGGGGTGCCATGGTGACGGCAGGCTCGTCGGCAGATCCGACGGCGTCGTAGCGGACCGGAGGAGCGCGCGTGCAGACCCGCACTGATCTCGTCGAGGACCTGATGGGGCGCTTCCCGCACATCCCGCGCGAGGCGGTCCTCAAGGAGGACCTGCTGCGCGGTGGCATGGCGTTCGACGACTCGGCGCTGACCGACAACGAGAACGGCGAGGTCAAGCCGAAGTCGTACTTCATCTTCTCCTTCGACCACCGCACGCTGCCCGAGTTGGGCTCGGCGGCGCTGCGCCGGCCGCCGGAGGAGATCGTCCTGACCGGCGGCCCGTACGAGCTGCGCCGCACGGTGGTCTCGGTGCGGGTCAACCCCGACTCGCCGTACCGGGTCAAGGACGGCGGCGACGGGGTGCTCCGGCTCTATCTCGACGACCGGCCGATCGCCGACGTCGGGCTGCCACCGATGCCGGAGTACTACCGGCACACCCTCGCGGGCGGCAAGTCGGTGATGGAGGTCGCCCCGACCATCCAGTGGGGTTACCTGATCTACCTCACCGTCTTCCGGGTCTGCCAGTACTTCGGCGCCAAGGAGGAGTGCCAGTACTGCGACATCAACCACAACTGGCGCCAGCACAAGGCGGCCGGCCGGCCGTACACCGGGGTGAAGCCGGTGGACGAGGTGCTGGAGGCGATGGAGATCATCGACCGGCACGACACCCTCGGCGCCTCGAAGGCATACACCCTGACCGGGGGTAGCGTCACCTCCAAGGTCGACGGGCTGGCCGAGGCCGACTTCTACGGCCGGTACGCGAAGGCGATCGAGGAACGGTTCCCCGGCCGGTGGATCGGCAAGGTGGTCGCCCAGGCCCTGCCAAAGGCCGACGTGCAGCGGTTCCACGACTACGGGATCCGGATCTACCACCCCAACTACGAGGTCTGGGACAAGCGGCTCTTCGAGCTCTACTGCCCGGGCAAGGAGCGGTACGTCGGTCGCGAGGAGTGGCACCGCCGCATCCTCGACTCCGCCGAGATCTTCGGGCCGCGCAACGTCATTCCGAACTTCGTGGCCGGGATCGAGATGGCCGAGCCGTTCGGCTTCAGCACCGTGGACGAGGCGATCGAGTCGACCACCGAGGGGTTGCAGTTCTTCATGTCCCGGGGGATCACTCCCCGGTTCACCACCTGGTGCCCGGAGCCGACCACGCCGCTGGGCCGGACGAACCCGCAGGGCGCGCCGCTCGAATACCACATCCGGCTGCTGGAGGCGTACCGGGCGACGATGGAGGCGAACGGGCTGAGCAGCCCGCCCGGGTACGGCCCGCCCGGTGCCGGCAACGCGGTCTTCTCGGTCAGCTCCTTCATGGACACCCTGCCGCCGAACTGACGTCCGGCCCGAGGCAGAGGGCGGTCAGTCGAGGCAGCCGGCGCCGCATCTCGGCCCTGTCGGCGAAGTCGAAAGTTCCAGGCCGGGTCGAGATCCGGGTAGCCGACGGTGGGGACGCCGGGCGGAAGCCCCTCGCCGGTGACCGCCCGGTGGGCGTCCCACGCCACGTGCATGACGCCCTCGCCGTCGAGATCCTCGCCCTGCCCGGCGGACCGTCGGTCGCGCCGTACCGGTACGACGAGAAGCTTGCCGGGCTGTTGGATCATGTCATCGAGGCGTTCCCGGGGGCGGGAGGAGCGGCATGGCACAGGTGGAGGGCGCGGACCGGGGTAACCGCCCTGCCGCCGACGGGCGACCGCCGGACGACCGCCCGGGACACCTGCCTGTCCCGCCGATGTCGCCGGACGGTCGTCTCCGGCCGGCGGATAACCTGATGCCGTGACCACCGGTGGGGGATGGGCACCGGCTGGCGACGGGTGGCCCGATCCGGTCGTGCTGCCCAGGCCGAGGCTGATCAGGCGTCTCGACCAGCTCTCCACCCGCCGTCTCGTGGCCGTCGTCGCCAATCCGGGCGCCGGCAAGACGACCCTGCTGCGGGACTGGGCGGACCGGCGGCGGAGCACCTGGCACACCCTCCGTCCAGCCGATCGCGATCCGCAGCATTTCTTCGCCGCCATCGCGGCGGCGCTACGCGGCGCCGGCATCCAGGTACCCGTCCCGAACACCCTGGACGACCCGGCAGTACTCGCCGGACTGCTCGTCGAGGCACTGGCCGCCGCCCGCCCGGCTGCCACTGCGACCACCGGCCCGGCTGCCACTGCGACCACCGGCCCGGCCGCCGGTGCCGGCCCGGCCGGGTCCGTTCCCGCCGCGATCCGCCTGGTGCTCGACGACGCCCACCTGCTGGACGCTGGCCCGAGCGCGGGCCTGCTGGCGGCGCTCGCCACCCGGCTGCCCGCCGGCACGGTGCTGGTGGTCGCCGGACGGGACCCGGTGCCGTTCCCGGCCGGCCCGCTGCGATCCGCCGGCCGGCTCGGCGAGATCACCGCGGCGGATCTCGCACTCACCCCGGCCGAGGTACGCCGGATGCTGGCGGCCGCGGGCCCGGCGGGGCAACACCCGATCGTCCGGCGCAGCGCGCTCGACTGTGCCGACTCACCCGGGGTGGTCGCCGCGATCACCGGCCTCGCCACCGAGTTCGGTGCGGGACGGGGACACCGGGCCACGCGTCCCCGCGAGGTCGGGGCGCTGGCGCCGCCGGGACTGGACGAGCTCTCGTCGACGCTCGACGACGCCGACCTGGCCGCACTCTGGACACTGTCGGCGATCCGCCGGGCCGGTCCGCGCGGCCGGGTCGCCGGGGCGTACGACCGGGCGTTGCGCGAGCTGGCCGGTCGGCGCCGGCTCGCCGCCGGTCAGTTCGCCCCGCTCCGGGCGACCCGGCTGGTCCTGGGTGGACCGTCCGGGATACCCGACGCCGACCTGGTGCTCGCCGAGTCGGCGGTACGCGACGGGCAGCACGACGAGGCGCTGCGTTACCTGGCGGCGGTACCGGCCGGGATGCCGCTGCCGGCGGCGCTGGCCTGGCAGCTCGGCACGCTGCTGCACCGTCGGGGCGAGTTCGACGACGCGGAGGCGCTGCTCGAACGGGCCGCGCCCGGCACCTGGACGCCCGGGGGCGGGACGTCCGGGCTGGCCGACCAGGCGCAGGTCATGGCGGGACGGGCGGCGGTGCGGTGGGCCCGGGGAGACGGGGCCCGGACCAGGGAACTCGCCGACGAGGCGGTCCGGTTGGCCGAGGAGAGCCGGGACGACGCCGCGATCGCGGCCGCGTACGTGGCCCGGGCGCTGGCCGCGTTCAGCGCCGGGGACCGGGCCGGCAACGAGCACGCGTACGCCCGGGCGCTCGCCGCGGCCGTCCGGGCCGGTGACCTCGCCCAGCAGTTGCGGATCCACTGCAACGTCGGCTCCCGGCTCGTGGAGGAGGGCCGGTACCGGGCGGCGACCGAGGAGCTCGGCGCGGCGATCCGGCTCGGCGAGCAGACCGGGCAGCGGCTGCTGCTGGCGCTGGCCCTGCACAACCGCGCCGAGGCGTGGCTGGGGCTCGGCGAACTGGCCAGGGCCCGGACCGACTCCGACGCGGCGCTCAGCCTGTGGCAGCGCGACGGGTCGCCGCTGGCCGCGTTCGGACTGCTGCTGACCGCCCGGGTGCACCGGGTCTGCGGCTCGACCAGCCAGGCGGTGGCCGGCTACCGGGCGGCGCTGGCGATGGCGGAACCGGGCGGCAACGCGCAGGTGCTGATGGAGGCGTGTGCCGGGCTGGCCCGCACCCGGTACGCCGACGACCCGGCCGCGGCGGCCGAGTACGCCCGGCGGGCCCTGGCGATGCCGAGCGCCAACGGACCGACCGTGGCCGAACTCGCCGCCGGTTGGGTGGCGCTCTGTTCCGGAGACGTCGCCTCGGCCCGCCGGCACGCCGAGCGGGCCCGCGCCGAGGCGGGACCCCGGCGCGATCCGGCCGGGCTGGCCGAGGCGATCGAACTCGCGGCGCTCGCCACCGGACTGGCCGGCCCGGCGGGTACGGCCGGCGGTGCCGGCGGCTCCGACGCCGGCCGGACGTCGGGCCGTCCGATGGTGGGGCTGGTCGAGGCGGCACAGATCTGGGCCGATGCCGGCAACGAGGTCGCGTTGGCCACGAACGCGCTGCTGCGGGCGCGGCTCGGGGTGGACCGGCCGGCCGAGGAGGTCGCCTACCAGCGGCTGCACCGGCTCGGCGTACGCGAGGGGGCCTGGCACGTCGCCGGGCCGCTGGCGGCGATCGGACCGGCGCCGGTGCCGGAGGTCGAGGTGCAGACCCTGGGGCACTTCGTGGTCCGGCTGGCCGGGGTGCCGGTACCGGCGGCGGCCTGGCAGTCCCGCAAGGCACGGGAACTGGTGAAGGTGCTGGCCGGCCAGCTCGGCCGGCCGCTGGGCCGGGAGACCCTGGCCGCCGTGCTGTGGCCGGAGACGCCGTCGGAGGTGGCGCTGCGCCGGCTCTCGGTGCTCGTCTCGACCGTCCGCGCCGTGCTGGACCCGGACCGCCGACACCCGGCCGACCGATACCTGGAGACCGATCCGGCCACGGTACGGATCAACCCGGACCAGGTGTCGGTGGACGCGGTGCGGTTTCACGACGCGGCACGGTCGGCGATCGCGGCCGACGGTGCGAGCCCGCCGGACGGGCGTACCCGGGTGAACGGCGGTGCGCCGGTGGGCGAGCGGGACGAGGCGGGCGGCGTCGAGATACTGGGCCGGCTGGAGGCGGTCGTCGGGATGTACTCCGGGGACTTCTGCGACGACGGCGAGGTGACCGGGGACTGGGTGGCCCGTCCGCGTACCGCCCTGGCCGAGTTGCACCGCGAGCTGATCCGCCGGTTGGCCCGCCGGTGCCTGCGAACGGGCCGGTCGGAGGCGGCGGTCGGCTGGTACCTGCGGCTGACCGCCGAGGACGGCTACGACGAATCGGCACACCTGGGGCTGGTCACCGCGCTGTCGGCGGCCGGGCGGCACGGCGAGGCGGCCCGGCGCTACCAGGACTACCTCGACCGGATGCGGGAGATCGAGGTGCAGCCGGCGGCCTTTCCGGCGGCCACCGCCACGGCCGCCGGCCCCCTGAACGATTCCTGAACCGCCTCCGAACATCGCCGACCATCATGGAGCCCGGACGGCGGGGTGCCGGCCGGGACGCCACGTCCCGGCTCCGGGTCCGGCCGGCGGGGGCGGCTGGCGCGGCCGGCCGGTGGCAGCCCGCCCGACGCGGCGGGATCGAGCGCGGAGGCGGCGGATGTCCAGTTGGCGGCGGTACGGATCGCTACTCGGGGTGACCGTCCTGCTGGCTGGCGTTGCCGCGTGCGGCCTCCGGCCCGGCGGCGACGAACCGGCGGGTGGGGCCGCCGCGAGCGAGGCGGGCCGCAGCTACGGATACGGCCCGAGCCGCGACCGGTCGATCAGATACCAGCCGGACGTGGTGCTCGTCGAGGGCGGACCGGAGGCGATCCGGTCGGCCAGCGCGGACGGGACGACCTGGGTACTCGACGCCGACGCGCCGGGCGCCGACGACCTCGAACCGGGCCGGATCATGTACGCCACCAGCCGAGCGGTCGGCCGGGTGGTACAGGCGCGGCGGACCGGGGACGATCTTGCCGTCAGCCTGGCGCCGGTGACGCTGACCGAGGTGTTCCGGGACGCCCACTTCCGCTCCGAGCAGCGGTTCGACGAGGCCGACCTGGCGTACCAGGAGGTCCCGAACCTGCCCGGGGCGGTGAGCGTGCCGGCCGGGACGCGGTCGCCGGAGGACGCCGTCACACCGATCGGGCTCGGCGGCGGCGCCGGGCCCCGGCCGCCGGCCGTTCCGACTGGGCCGGCCGTTCCCGCCGCGCTGACTCTTCCGGCGGCGCTGACCGTTCCGGCCGCGGCTCCGGCGCCGGAGGAGGACGGGACCACCGTGCTCGCGATGAATCCCGTGCGGCTCGCCCCGGCCGGTGGTGGCCGGATGCCATCGGCGCGGGAACGGAACTTCACGGTCAGCGTCGGCGACTGGGAGGCGCAGCCGTACCGGACGCCGGGCAAGCTCGGACTGAAGATCGGGTACGCGGCCAACGAGAACCTCAAGGTCTACATCGACTTCGCGATGAACGTCGCCGACCTGCGGATCCGGGCCGACGTCCCGATCTCGAACGGGCGGATCGGCGGCTCGGCCACCTTCGCGGTCGACGGCATCCGGAGCATCTCGGTCGACGTCTCGGCCGGTGCCGCGAACGGCGCGGACGACAACAAGAAGGTCCGCGTCGAGGTCCCGGTCGAGATCAACATTCCGATTCCGGGTGAGCCGCTGGTCTACAGCAACACCTGGAAGTTCATCGTCAGCACCGGTCTGAGCGGCCGGAACACCACGGTGAAGGCGGCCGGGGAGTGGGCGGTCAACGGCACCCTCGGCATGATCGGCGGTACGTTGCAGAAGCCGACCCTCTCGGTGGTCCGCAGCATCATGGACTCGATCACCGGCATCTCGGTCGGCCCCAGCGGCCTCGCCTTCGCCGTGGAGACGAAGATCCAGTTCGGCATCGGCATCCCGGCGGCGTTCGCCGGCCCGTACGCCAAGCTCGTGGTCGACCTCGGCGTCACCAACGGCTCGGCGCTGGGCGCCCCGCTGGCCCGTTGCGTGTCGGCGAGCCTGAACGCCAAGGTCGGCGGCGGGTTCGGGATCACCGCCTCGTCGGTCGCGGTCGAGGCGCTGCAGAAGCTGCTGCCGGCGAAGCTGAAGTTCGAACTCGAGACCGAGAAGCTGTGGCCGATCCACCGGGCGGCCCAGACCCTGCCGAACGTCCCGCTCTGCGTGGGCTGAGAGGAACTCCCTGATGATCGTCCGTAGCCGCCTGGTGCTGGTGACCCTGACAGCGCTCGCGCTCGCCCTCGTCGGCGGGTGCGGCCGGTTCGGTGGCGGCGACCCGCCCGCGGCTCCGCCGGCCGCCCCGCCGGCCGCCACCGGCGCCGAGCCGGCGACCGAGCCGACCTCGGCGGCACCGGCGGCCGCGTCGCTGGACCCCTGCGCACTGGTCACCAAGGCGGAGGCCGAGAAACTGGCCGGTACGCCGCTGGAGGACGCCGTACCGATCCGCGAGACGTGCAGCTACACCGGGCCGGTCACCGGCCCGACCGCACAGGTGGAGATCTACGTCGGGGACGGGGCGAAGAAGTTCCTCGACATCGAACGCGAACTGGAGCACGAGATCTGGCCGCTGCCCGGCGTCGGCGACGAGGCGTACGCCGAGGACGGCGCCGTCTTCGTCCAGAAGGGCGGCCAGTGGGTCGCGGTCAAGCTGGTACTGCTGAACGACCCGAAGGAGAGCCGCGAGCCGCTGGAGGAGGTGGCCGGCACCGTCGCCAGCCGGATGTGAGCGCGGTCGGGCGGCATGCCCCGAGTCCCCGCCCGGCTCACTCCGAGGCGGTGTTCGTGGTCGATGGGACGCCGTCGGTACAGGTGACGGTCATCTGCACGGTGCGGTTGCCGTGCCGGAACCTGACCATCGTGGCCGGCGCCGGACCCGGTTCGACCTCGTCGGTCCGGTAGGGGCGGTGCGGCGTCCAGGAGAGCAGCCAGGCGTCGCCGTCGGTGCAGGCCGCCTGGACCGAACCGCCGTCCGAGGTGAGGGTCTTCTCCTCCGGCGCAGGAGTCGGTGGCGGTGGTGAGTCCGGCGCCGACGGCTCCGGCTCGCCCGGCCCGGTCGGTGTCGGGCCGCCCGGACCGCCGCCGGGTTGACCGCCCGGGGGAAATCCGGTCAGCGGGCCGGGCACCCGGCTGCCGGGCGGTGTCGCCGGGACGCCGGCGAGCGGCGTCAGCGGAACCGGCCACGGCGGTGGGGAGACGGATCCGCCACCGGTGCGCCCCGACGGCCCGGTCCCGGCGGTCGGCCGGCCGCTCGGACCGGGCTCCGCCGCTCCACTGTGCCGGCCCAGTCCCGAGCCGAGCGGATCGGCGAGCCAGAGCAGCAGCGCGGTGACCGCGACGGCCGCCCCGCCGGTCGCCAGCACTCCCGCCCGGAACCGGCCGCCTCGGCCGCCGGCCGCCCGGGGCACCAGCACGGTCGAGGGTTCGCCGTCGACCGAGGCCGGGGCCAGCGAGTGGGCGAGTTCGTCGCCGACGATCCGTACCCCGGCGGCCCGGGCGAGCACGGCGGCCACCTCCCGGGCCGCCGGGCGCCGTTCCGGGTCCTTGTCGAGGCAGCGTCGACACAGCTCGACGACCTTCGCCGGTACGTCGGGCAGCGGCGGCAGCGGCGCCGGTTCGACGTACACGTGGGCCCGCAGCATCTGGGTCGCGGTCTCCGCGCTCCAGGGCGGGCGTCCCGCCAACAGGCGGTAGAGCAGAACCCCGACGCCGTACACGTCGGAGGCGGGGACGACGGCGTCGCCGCTGATCCGTTCCGGCGCGAGATAGCCGGGGGTGCCGAGCAGTTCGTCGCCCCACTCGTCCGCGTCGCCCGGTCCGACCGCGGCGGCGATGCCGAAGTCGACGACCTTCGCCCCGGACGGCGTCACCATCACGTTGCCGGGCTTGATGTCACGGTGCACCAGGCCACGGTCATGGGCGGCGGCCAGCGCCGCGGCCACCTCGGCACAGATCCGGAAGACGACCCTCGGCGGCAGCGGCCCGGTCGCGAGGCGCTGTTCGAGGGTGCTGCCCTCGACGAGCTCCATAACCACGTACGGGATGCAGGTCAGGCCGGTGACCGACTCGCCGAAGTCGTACACCTGGGCGATGTTGGGATGCGACAGCGCCGCCGCGGCCCGCGCCTCGTGCCGGATCCGCCGTCGCGAGACCGGGTCCCGGGCGTGCGGGCCGGCCAGCAGTTTGACCGCGACCGGACGGCCGAGCACCTCGTCACGGGCCCGCCAGACCACCGCCATGCCGCCCCGGCCGAGCTGGTCTTCGAGCCGGTAGCGGCCGCCGAGTACCTGCTGCGCCTCCACGCGGACAAGTCTGCGCTGCGCGGCTGCGCCCCGCCCGGCCCACACGCCGACCGTACCGGCATTGTCATCGATCGGGCAGCAACTCGACCGAACGGTCGAGGGCGGAACCGGGCGGTGGTCGACGGGGCGGATGCGATCGTCCGAGCGGGTGTCCCCGGCGTCACCTGGGCGCGATGCCCTCCGGTGTGCTATTCGGGCAGGTGGATCGGCACACTGGTGACCACCACACCGGGTACGTCCCGCAGCGCGCGACGGAGCCGCAGCTCGGTCCGGGTGTGCAGCAGTTGGTGCCACAGATGCCGGACCACGATCTCCGGTACCACCACGGTCAGGGTGACCTCCGGGCGGACGGAGTGCAGGGCCGCGACGTACTGGGCCAGCGGTGCGATCACGGTCCGGTACGGCGAGATGATCGTCTCCAGCCGCAGGTGAGCGCCCCAGGTCTCCCACTGCCGGCGGAACCGGTCGGCCTCCTCCTGTTCCGGACTGAGGTGCACGGCGAAGGCCGGCTGCCCGAGCGAGGTCGCGTACGCCAGCGCCCGCAGCGCGGCCAGGTTCAGCCGGGCCACCGGTACGACCACCAGGTGCCGTACCTCGCCCGGGCTGAGATCGACCCGTAGGTCACCCGGTCCGCTCGTCTCCTCCACCTCGTTCGGCCGGCGGGCATCCTCCGCCGCGCCGGGCCGCCCGGCCGCATCCCCGCCGCCCGGCCGTGCCTGTTCGGCGTCGCCGCCGCCACTGGACCGTGGCTGTGCGGGCTCGGGGCCGCCGTCCGGCCGGGCCGGGTCGGGGCCGGGTGCCGCTGCCGGCAGGGTCAGTGCCTGCCGCATCGCGTCGTAGTGCCACCGGATGTGCAGGCAGAGCAGCACCAGCAGCGGCACGGCGACCACCACGACCCAGGCACCCTCGAAGAACTTGGTGATCGCGGCGGTGACCAGGACCAGGGCGCAGAGCACCGCGCCGGTCGCGTTCAGCGCCGCCCGCCAGCGCCAGCCCCGCTCCCGGCGTCGGCGCCAGTGCATCACCATGCCGCTCTGGGAGAGGGTGAAGGCCAGGAAGACCCCGACGGCGTAGAGCGGGATCAACAACTGGGTGTAGCCGCCGAACGCCACGAAGATCAGGGCCGCCGCCACGGCCAGCGCGATGATGCCGTTGCTGAACGCGAGCCGGTCTCCCATGTGCAGGAACCGCCGGGGGGCGTAGCCGTCCCGGGCCAGGAAGTAGAGCAGCCGGGGGAAGTCGTTGAACGCCGTGTTCGCGGCCAGCAGCAGGACCAGGGTGGTGGCGGCCTGGATCAGCGCGTACCACGGCCCGGTGCGGAACGTCGCGCGGGCGAGTTGGGACAGCAGTGTCTCGTCGGCCCGGGGCACCAGCCCGTTGAAGTGGATCAGGAGGGTCAGCCCGGCGAAGAGCACCACCAGGATGCCGACCATCCAGGTCAGCGTTGTCCGCGCCTGCCGCCACTCCACCGGCCGGAACGCCGGAACCGCGTCGGCGACCGCCTCGATCCCGGTCATCGAGGACGCGCCGGAGGCGAAGGCGCGGAGCACCACCAGCAGGCCGAGCCCCTCGACCGCGCCGACCGGAGGTGGCGGGACCGGTTCGAATCCCCGGCCCGCAGCCCGGACCAGACCGACGACGAAGAGCAGTCCGATGGCGGCGATGAAGAGGTACGTCGGCGCGGCGAAGAGCCGGCCGGCCGCCCGTACCCCGCGCAGGTTGCCGGCGAGCAACCCGGCGATCACCAGCAGCCCGAACAGCACCGTGTACGGGGCCAGCCCGGGCAGCGCCGAGGTGATCGCCCCCACCCCGGCCGCCACCGACACCGAGACGGTCAGCACGTAGTCGAGGATCAGCCCGGCCGCGGCGGTGAGCCCGAACCGGGGACCGAGGCTGCCGGAGGCCACCAGGTAGGAGCCGGCGCCGTGCGGATAGGCGTAGACCGTCTGCCGGTACGACGTACCGACCGTGATCATCAGCACCACCAGCGCGGCGGCGATCGGCAGGGAGAGGCTCAGCGCGCCGCTGCCGGCCAGCACCAGGACGGCGATCATCGCCTCCGGCCCGTACGCCACCGAGGAGAGCAGGTCGGAGGAGAGCACCGGAAGGGCGACCAGCTTCCGCATCCGCTCCTGGAGTACCGCCGTGCTGGCCAGCGGCGGTCCGAGCAGGACGCGTCGGAGGGCACCACCGGCCCGGCCGAACCGGCTGCCGGTGGTGCTCGCCGCGCCGGTCGCGGTCAACTGCCCCCGCCGCTCGGTCGGGAACATCTGGATCTGGCCGAGCCGGTGGAAGCGGCTCGGCGCCGGCCGGTGCCGGTACTGTTCGAGACTCGGATCCAGCGGCAGTACGGCGTCCCGGGGTGGATGGTCCCGCAGGTCCGCCCGCCACCGCTGGCCGACGTCGTGCAGGGCGGCCAGCTCCGTCTCGTTCAGCGGCGGGAACTCGGCCGACGGGCTGAAGGTGATCGTCGGGTTCTCCGGCGGCGTCGCACCGGGCCCGTTCCGCTCCTGCCGCCCCACCATCTCCGCCTCAGTCCGGCACCGCTCCCGCCTCGCACTGTCACCGATCCGGCTCGCCCCGGGCATGGGAATGGCGATACCCGGCCGGAAAGTACCGGCGGGGACCGCCGCCAGCGCGGCGCGCAGCGGCACCGGACCGGAGCGGCCGGCCGGGTACCGTTTCCGTGTCGTGCCGCCCCGGACAGCGGGCCGCGGCCCAACCGGGGGTGGTCGGGCCGCGGCGCAGGGAGGGGCAGAGGCGGTCGCGCCGGGTAGCGCGTCCGTCAGTCGGACGAGTCGGCCGACCCGCCGGAGTCGGCGGAGCCGCCCGAGTCGGCCGAGCCGCCGCCGCTCTTCTTCTTCCGCACCGGTGCCGGGGAGTCGTCCGGGCTGTCGTCCACCACCTTCGACTTCGGCTTCGGCACGTCCTTCTTCGGCTTGACCACCGGCTTCGCCTTGGCGGGCGAGTCCGCGGCCGAGGCGTTGACGCTGTCCGCCGACTCGGGCGACGGGTCGACCCAGCCCGGGTCCCCGGGACTGTCGCTGACCGAGTTCGCCGAGTCGAACGGCGACTGGTGAGCGCTGTCGGCGGACTCCGGCGAGTCGTCGACGGCGCCGGAGTCGTACTGGCCGCCCTGCAACTGGATCGGCTGGACCTTGTCCCGCAGCTCGATCCCGTCGCTGGCCGTCGCCGCGCCGGCGGTGAGACCGGCGACCAGTGCGGCAGCACCCGCGCCGCCGATGACGATCTGCCACGTACGGTTGATGCGCATCTCTTCCTCCTCGATGATCTGCTCTGGTTACAGCCTCCGACCCGCGGATGAGACAGTCCTGACGCCGGGATGAGACCTGACTCATCGACCCCGACGGCTCTCCGGCCGGTACCTCGCCGACCGCACGGCGCGCTGCCGGTCAGCTACGCCGACGGAGCCGCCGGGCGCTGTCCAGCCAGAGTTCGGCCAGTTCGAGCCGGGCCCGGGTACCCGCCGGCCAGTTCCGCTCCTGGACCCGGTGCGGGCCGGTGGCCAGGGACAACACCACGGCCGCCGTGCGGTAGCGCAGCTCGGCGGGGTCGACGACCTGCTCGAACGCGGCCAGATAGCCGGCACCGGCCCGCTGGATCGCGGCCGCCCGGTCCCGGTGCATCAGGGCCAGCACGGAGAGGTGCCCGAGCAGGCAGCCCAGGTCGTCCAGGCGCTCGCCCGGTCCGGCGGTGTCCACGTCGAGCAGACCGGTGATCCGGCCACCGGCGACCAACAGTTGGCCCTCGTACAGGTCGCCGTGCACCACGGCCGGTGGACCGGGGGTCGACTCGTCGGTCAGCGCCGCGGCCAGCGCGGTGGCCTGGTCGGCCACCCCGGGCAGGGCGGTGGCGAGCATCGAGGCGTAGTGCGGGGCCTTCTCCCGCCAGGAGCGTCGGGGCCGGTCCCGGGTCAGCTCGGCCGGGAGCTGGTCGAGCAGGTGCAGCAGGGCCCGTCCCGAGGGCAGCGGTGCCCGGCCGCGCAGCGCCTGGCGCAGGCTCTGCCCGGGCAACGCCTGGAGCACCAGCAGCCCGTCGGGGGTGTAACCCAGGCTGGGTGCGGCCGGTACCCCGGCCCGGACCAGCAGCCGGTGCCGGTCGTGCAGCTCGGACACCTGCTCGGGGCGGACGACCTTCAGGAAGACGCTGCCGCCCGCGCCGGCCGCCTCGATCACCGCCCGCCGCCGGGGCCGGTAGGCGCGTACCCGCAGGTCCACCGGGCCGTCGCCGAGGCCGAGGTCGCGCAGCAGGGCGGCGACGCCCCCCTCGTCGTACGCGCCGCGCAGCGCCGGCAACGCCGGGTCGTACGGGAAGCGCCACGCCGCCACCCGGTCGGTGCCGTTGCCCAGCACCACCGTGCCGGCCGGGGCGCGTCCGGTGCAGGCGGCCAGCCGCTCGTCCCGGACCCGCCCGTCCGGCCAACGGATCCGGGCCTGGTAGGCGGCGGTGACCCGGCGGCCCGGCTGGTGCTCCACCTGGACGGCCCGCCAGTCGAGCAGTTCACCGCCGGAGGGTCGCAACGCGGCCCGGAGTACGTCCTCGGCGGCCGCTCCGGTGAGCAGGGCGAGCTGGCGGTCGCCGCTTCGCCCGGTCGGGATGGTGCTGGTCGTCGACATGCCAGCGACGATCCCGCCCGGTCGTGAGGTGGCGGTGAACCGACCATGAGAATCCGTTCAGCCACCCGCCCGACCCGACCGCCCGCCCCGACTCAGCCACCCGCCCGGGGCCGCCTGACCAGAGACTGCGGAGGCGGAGAGGACGGACACGATGGGGACGACGGAGAGGACCGGAGCCGACGGAGAGGGCCGGAGAGCGGTCAGGCGGTCAGCCGGTAGCCGATGCCGCGTACCGTCTTGATCCGGTCGGTGCCGAGCTTGCGGCGCAGGTATCCGATGTAGACGTCCACCACGTTCGAGCCGGGGTCGTGGGCCAGGCCCCAGACCCGGTCCAGCAACTGCTCCCGGCTGAGCACCTGACCCGGGTGCCGCAGCAGCGTCTCGGCGAGCAGGAACTCCCGGCCGGTCAGCTCGATCGGGACGCCGTCGACCGTCGCCGTACGCCGGACCAGGTCGAGCCGGACCGGCCCGGCCTGCAACACCGTCGGGGTGGCCTGGCCGTGCTCGCGCAGCCGGGCCCGGACCCGGGCGAGGAGTTCCTCGAAGCTGAACGGCTTGGTCATGTAGTCGTCGGCGCCCAGGTCGAGCCCGGCGACCCGGTCCGGTACGGCGTCCCGGGCGGTCAGCACGATCACCGGCAGCCGTTCGCCCCTGGCCCGGATCTGGGCCAGTGCCGCCAGCCCGTCCTGCCCGGGCAGTCCCAGGTCCAGGATCAGCACGTCGTAGTCGCCACTGCGGGCCGCCGCGGCCACCTCCACGCCGTTGGTCACCACCGTGGCGACGTAGCCGGCCGCCCGCAGCCCCTTGGTCAGGAACGAGGCGATCCGCGGCTCGTCCTCGGCGATGAGTACCCGGTTCACCGGTCGCCCCCGGTCGCCGGTGGCCGTACCGCGCTGGCCGGCAGCACCAGGGTGAAGGTCGACCCGGCGCCGGGCACGCTGTCCACCGCGACCGTGCCCCGGTGCGCCTCGGCGATCGCGGCCACGATGGCCAGCCCGAGGCCGGAGCCCTCGGCATGCCGTCGCGGCGCGTGCTCGGCGCGGGCGAACCTCGCGAAGATCCGTTCCCGGTCCTCGGGCTCGATGCCGACCCCGGCGTCCCGGACCGAGAGCAGCACCCGGCCCGGCTGTCCCGGCCGCTCGGCCCGGGCGGACAGCTCGATCGTGTCGCCGGCGTCGGTGAACTGGACGGCGTTCTGGGCGAGCTGCATCAACGCCTGGGTGAGCCGCTGCCGGTCGGCCCACACCGCCGTCTCGTCCAGCTCGCCGAGCCGCCAGTCCCGGTCCCCGAGGGCGACGGCCTTGGCGTAGACATCGTGCATCATCATCGCGACCTCCACCTGCTCGGGATGCAGGAAGTCGGGCTGTTCGGCGCGGGCGAGCATCAGCAGGTCGTTGACCATCCGGTTCATCCGATCCAGCTCGTCGGTGATCAGCGCGACCGTCTCGGCCCGCTCGTCCGGGTCGTCGCCCATCAACTCCAGGTGGCCCCGGACGATGGTGATCGGGGTACGCAGCTCGTGGCCGGCGTCGGAGACGAACGCCTGCTGCGCGGCGAACGCCCGGTGCAGCCGGCCCAGCATCCCGTTGAAGGTGTGCGCCAGGTCGGCGACCTCGTCGGTGCCGGTGACCTCGATCCGCCGGGACAGGTCGGTCTCCTCGATGGTCCGGGCGGTCTCGGTGACCGTCCGCAGCGGACGCAGCGCCCGGCCCATCGCCAGGTAACCACCGGCGGCCACCACCACGATCACCAGCAGGCAGGCCAGCGCCATCAGGCGTACCGCACGGTCGATCTCGGCCCGCCGTTCGGCACCGAACTCGAGGACGACCACCTGGCCGCGTACCGCGCCGTCGATCACCACCGGTACGGCCAGCCAGCGCGCCGAGCCGGCCGGAGTGTCGGCGATCCGCCCGTACGCGCTGTCGGCCAGCCCGGTCCACCTGCGCAGCAGGGCCGCGTCACCGCTCGGGTCGTACGGCGGGTTCGCCGTCGCCCGGTAGAACGCCCCGTCGACGAAGACGAGTACCAGTTCACCGGCCTGCGGCTCGTTGCGCAGCAGGTAGGTGTCGGCGATGGCCCGCAGGTCGGTTCCGAACGGCTGCCCGCTCTGCGGATCCCGACCGCCGACGAGCCGGCGGAACTCGGTGACCTCCTGGCGCATGTCGGCGGCGATCCGGTTCTCCAACTGGTTGAGCAGCACCTGCCGGATCACCACCACCGAGGCCAGGCTGGCGACGGCGAGTAGCGCCAGGGCCCAGCCGAGCAGCCGGAGCCGCAGCCCGAGCGTCGGTCGCCAGCGCCGGCCCGGCGGCTCAGTCCCCGTCCCTGTTCCCGTCGTCGTCCCCGTCCCCGTCGTCATCTCCGTCGTCGTCGCCGGAGCTGTCGTCGTCCCGGTCGTCCTCGTCGTCGGCCCCGTCGTCGTCGGCGGGCGGCTGGTTGCGCGGTGGTCGTCGGTCGTCCCCGTCGTCACCACCAGCGGGTGCCCCGTCGTCGCCGTCGTCGTCGCCACCGCCGGTGCGCGGCGGGCCGTCGTCCGTTCCGTCGTCGGCACCGCCTCCGTCGTTCGTTCCGTCGTCGGAACCGGTTCCGTCGCCTCCGGCGTCGTCATCATCGCCTCCGCGCTCGGCTGGGCCGAGGCTCTCGTCGTCGACCGGGCCGGCCGCATCGTCGCCCCCGTCGGTCGTCGTGGTCTGGGTGGCCGGACTGATGATCTGGATCACCGGAACCCGATCGTGCGGCAGCAGCGCCGGCAGACCGACTCCGGCGAGCAACCCGGCCAGCGCCCCCAGCCCGACTCCGGTGGCGACCTTCTGCGAGCTCATGCCGCCAGGCTGCCGGAGCCTGATGACGTCCTGATGAGGGATGGATGAGAAGCCTCTCATCGTCCGGGCCCGGCCGGGCCGGCAAAACGGCGGGAAGAGCATAGACAAGAGAACATTCACCAGCCTGACCAGCTACCACTTCCTCTTCGCCGGGGTGCACCGGTTCGAGGTACGTGCCATCGACGCGCGGCACTATCGCGGTGGTCACCGACGAACTGGAGTGGATTGCCCGGATCGTCGGCGACCTGCACATCCTGGCCGATGTCCCGCATCTGCAATTCCTCCAACCCGAGCGGATCGACCTGGGGTTCTTCGCGAACTGGCGGTGAAGCTCAGCGCACTGGCGCCGCGCCGGTGGCAGGTCGGTGAGCTGGGCGCGTGCACTCTGGTGGCGGACCGGCACCGCCGCCGGCCCGACTCGGCTCGACCTCTGGTCCCGGCAGGTCACCGTGCACGGTCGGGACGTGGCGCTGACCGGCCGGGAGTTCGTGCTGCTGGAAAGCTCGGCGAGGACGTCATCGAGACGATGCGCGGCTTCGGCTACCGGCTGCGCACCTCCTGCCCTGCGACGCGGTCGTCCCGGTCGGATGGTCCGGGTACGCCTGGGATCCCGGGCCGTAGGCTGTTGCGCCGGTCAGTAGCATCGAGCCATGCCACAGCGACCCCAACTCGCGGAGTCCGACTCCACCGAGGTCATCGCGGTGACTCCCGACGGGAGGCCCACCGAAGCGCCGGCCCCCAAGCGGCGGCGGCGCACCAGGCGGATAGTCCTCATCACGCTGCTGGTGTTGGCCTTGCTCGGCGGTGGGGGAGCGGTCGCGGCGGGCTTCTACGTCCACTCCCTGGAATCGGGCATCGAGCGGGTCGAGGCGTTCGACACCGTTCCCGAGGAGTCGCGCCCGGTCAAGGTGGCGAAGGACGCCAAGAACATCCTGATCCTGGGCAGCGACACCCGTGACCCGTCCAGCACGGGCGGATCGCGCAGCGACACCATCATCCTCGCCCACCTGCCGGCGGACCGGTCCAGCGCCCAGCTCGTCTCGATCCCCCGGGACACCTGGGTCAACGTGCCCAAGTCCAAGGACGGCAAGCACGGTGGCCGGGACGCCAAGATCAATGCGGCCTACGCCTGGGGCGGCATCCCGCTGATGGTGCAGACGGTCGAGAAGTTCACCGGGGTCCGCGTCGACCACGTGGCGCTCGTCGACTTCGCCGGCTTCAAGGAGATCGTGGACGCGCTGGGCGGTGTGCGGATCACCGTCGAGGAGGGCTTCACCTCGACACACTCGCTGCTGCCCAGCGGCCGCCGCGAGTTCAAGCAGGGCACGCAGGTCATGGACGGCGCGCAGGCGCTGGACTTCGCCCGGGAGCGCTACGCGTTCAAGGACGGGGACTTCGCCCGGATCCGGCACCAGCAGCAGGTCATCCGGGCCATCCTGGACAAGGCCGCCTCCGGGGGGACCCTGGCCAACCCCGCCAAGCTGAACTCGTTCATCCGGGCCTCCGCCGATGCGGTCTCGGTCGACAAGACCCTCTCGATGCTCGACATGGGGATGGAGCTGCGGCATCTGCGCAGCGGCAACCTGACGTTCGTCACAAGTCCGACCCAGGGCACCGGCCGGGTCGGCGGCGAGAGTGTCGTCTTCGCCGACCGGGAGAAGGCCAAGAAGTTCTACGAGGCGGTCCGCCGGGACGCGGTACCGGAGATCCTGAGCAACGCCAAGAAATAGCGGTACGCCAACCGCCGTGTCCGGGCGTCCGTTGTGGACCGGCGGGCGGGGCACGACTCCGACGACCACCACCGTCCGTCGACTGTCCAGCGGGGGCACGGCAGCCTCGGCGGCTCGCTCCGCTGCGTCGCCACCGGCGCAGCCGCGCCGGAAGTGGACGGGTAGCCCCTGGAAACACGGGCGGCCGGGCCGTATCCTGCTGGCGGCTTCGCACGGTCTCGGCTCGCCGCGACCGTGCTCCGGGGGGAGGTCATGGAGATGACGAGCTGGCCGGCGGTGCAGCCCGGCGCGGCGATGGAATCGGCGCTCAGCCACGACGCCGGTCGGTTGGCGCCGCCGACGGTGGAGCAGTCCCGGCCGGTCAACGAGACTGACCAGCGGGTGCTCCCACGCCCTCGGGCGGCGGAGCAGACCGTGACGGAGCGTGCCGGGCCCGGGCTCGACACCACCGCCGTGCTGCCCTACGCCGGCTCCGCCACCTCGAAGCGGACCCGCAGCCTGCGTGCCTGGATGGTGACAGCTCCGGTCGACCTCGTCGCCCTGCTGACCCCACTGTTGCTGACCGACCGCTACTGGCGGGGGACGCTGTTCACGGCCACTCTCACGGTGACCATCTTCGCGGCCGGCGGGCTCTATCGTGGTCGCCGGCACGTGAGCATCCTCGACGAACTCCCCACCCTCTGCGGCCGGCTGCTCGCCTCGGCCGGCACCGTGGCGATCATTGCGGCCACGCGGCACGGCTCGGTGGAGTACGTCGCCGGCTTCATGCGGGGCGTCGCCCTCTCCGCCGGACTGGTCATCGTCGGGCGCACCATCACCCGGCGTGCGGTCGTACTGGCTCGCCAGCGGCGCTGGGTGGAGCACAACGCCATCATCATCGGCAGTGGCCCCATCTCGCTGGAACTGGCCCGCCTGCTCCGGCGTAACCCCCGGTACGGCCTCCGGTTCGCCGGATGCGTCGACTCCACCCACCGTCACCTCCCGGGCGCGGCGCCGCTGATCGGCACCCTCGAGGACCTGGAGCAGCGGATCGCGCTGACGGAGTGCGACGTCCTGATCATCGCCGACCCGGAGTGCCCGGAGCCCGCGCTGATGGAGTTGCTGAGCCGCCCGGCAAGCGCCCGCTGCGACCTCTGGGCGGTACAACGGCTCTGGGGTTCCCGTTCCCCCGGCGGGATGCCCGACCACATCGGAGCGATCCCGGTCGTGCAGATCCGGTACACCACGCTCTCCGGGCCGCGCTGGGCGGTCAAGCGGGCCTCCGACCTCGTGCTGGCCTCCGTGGCGCTCGTCCTGCTCAGTCCGGTCATCCTGCTCTGCGCGATGCTGACGTTCCTCGACGGCGGCCGGGGCATCTTCTTCCGGCAGGAGCGGATCGGGCAGTACGGCAAGCCGTTCAAGGTCATCAAGTTCCGCACCATGCGCCCCCGCGACGAGCACGAGTCCCAGACGAACTGGTCCATCGCGGACGACCGCCGGGTCGGCCCGATCGGCCGGTTCATGCGCCGTACGTCCCTCGACGAGTTGCCCCAGCTCTGGAACATCCTGCGCGGCGACATGACCGTCGTCGGGCCCCGCCCGGAGCGCCCGTACTTCGTGGAGAAGTTCTCCGCCGAGCATCCCGACTATGCGATGCGGCACCGGGTACCGGTCGGTCTGACCGGCCTCGCCCAGGTCAGCGGCTTGCGCGGCGATACTCCGATCTCCGACCGGGCCCGGTTCGACAACTACTACATCGAGAACTGGTCACTCTGGCTGGACACCAAGGTGCTGGTGCGGACGATCGCGGAGGTGTTCCGGGGCGGCGGTCGGTGATCCGGCGTCACCGGGCAGGTCATTCGGTCCGCAGCAGCGGCAGCCACCGGCCCTGGAAACCGTCGAGATAGCGCTCCGGCTCGGCGTCCAACACCGAATCGAGCAGAGTGCCGACCACCGTCCGCAGGTCCAGGCCCGCCTTCAGGTCCCCGTCGTCCAGGTCGGTCAGGCTCGGCTGCTCGCCGTAGAAACCGCCGGCCACCCGGGGACCGAGCACGAACACCGGGCCGGCGGTGCCGTGGTCGGTGCCGTCCGAGGCGTTCGCCCGGACCCGTCGGCCGAACTCGCTGTATACCACCACCGTCACCTGCCGGCCGGCTTCGGTCCGGGACATCCGGGCGACGAAACCCGACAACGCGTCGTCGAGCCGCTTCAGCAGGCTCTCGTGGGCGCCGATCTCGTCGGCGTGGGTGTCGAAGCCGTCCAGGCTCACCGAGTACACCCGGGTCGGCACGCCGGCCTCGACGCAGCGCGCCACCAGGGCGAGCTGGGTACCGAGGGAACTCGTCCGGCCGGTGCCGGTGGTGAGGAGTTCGAGTTCCTGGCCGGCCGGATCCTTCGGCGCCTGCTCCGCCTCGCGGATCAGGTGCTCCACGTGCAGCAGGTCCGCGTAGGCGGACGCGGCCCGGGCCCGCAGTGCCGGTTCGGCCGACTCGGACCGGCCCAGTGCCGCGATCATCTCCGGCGTTATCCCGTTCGGCAGCTTCAGGCCGGCCGGGCTGACGCAGGCACCGGCCCGGCTCTCCCCGGCGAGCAGCGGCGGCAGCACGGGTTCGAAACTCACCGCCGTCTCCGGCGGAGCCGAGGTGCCGTCCAGCCAGCGCCCCACCCAGCCGGTCGGCACGGGGTTGGCCGGCGAGGCGGTCTGCCAGATGTCCATCGACCGGAAGTGGCTGCGGTCCGGCCGCGGGTATCCGACGCCGAGGACGATGGCAAGCTGCTTGGCGTCCCAGAGCTTCTTCAGCCCCGGCATCTTCGGATTGAGCCCGAGCCGGTCGTCGAGGTGCAGCACCTCCGCCGGGTCGTACGCCAGCTCCGGCCGCGCCGAGTGGTACGCGGAATCCGCGTACGGCACGACGGTGTTGAGGCCGTCGTTGCCGCCGTACAGGGTGACCACGACGAGCTTGCCATCGGTGGCGGCACGGGCACTCTCTGCGGTGCGGAGCAGTTCGACCAGCCCCAACGTGCCGGCCCCGGCAGCCAGTGCACCGGCACCGACCACTCCGGAGGTGAGGAGGAACCGACGCCGCGTCCGTAGGTCCATCATGTCAGGCCACCAGGTATTCCGGGCTCACGAGTCCGAGGGTCAGTAGCCGGCGGGGGTCACTGGCCGCGTCGCGTAGCACCGCGTAGGTCCGGTTGGACCAGGCGTCCACGCAGAGCAGATATGCCAAACTCTCCGGCGTCAGCCGGTCGATCGCGGCCCGTTCGGCGATCTTGCCGGCGAGACGTAGCCGGACCTGGGCCGCGGCGGAGGTCAGCCAGGCGCCACCGGAGCGCCAGCCTCCGACGTTGGGCGGCGCGAACGGAAGCTGGCCCAGGTCTTCCAAGATCTTGAGCAGCTCGTCGTGGGTTTCCGTCGGCAGAGCTGCCGGCCGCAGCCCGAGCTGGCGCAGGGCCCCGATGAACCACTCGATCGGCTGCTTCACCATCTCGCCGTTGGTGGCGTGGAACGCGTCGTCGGAGAACATCACCTTGAGCATCGCCATCGGGATCGGGAACGCGGCGACCATCTTGTCCCGCAGCGCCTCAGGCAGTGGACGGGTCGACGACCCGTAGCGGAACCAGAGCCGGGACGCGACGAACCGTGGACATGCCTCCTGGGCCAGCAACAGGTCGATCAGGGTGGCCGCGGTGAAGTCCAGGGTCGAGCCGAGGATCGTCTTGCTGCCCGGGTCGTGTTCCGCCGGGTTGAAGATGGAGCGTTCCTGGGCCAGGCTGTAACGCCACCCGGTCAGGGCCCGGCCCGCCTCCTTGACGTCCTTCTCCGTGTAGTGACCGATGCCGACCATGAACAGCTCGAACAGCTCACGGGCGAGGTTCTCGTTCGGCGCACGCCGGGTGTTGCGGTTGCCGTCCAGATAGAGCGAGAGCGCCGCGTCGACCACCATCTGTCGGGCCATGGTCACGAAGTCGGTGGACTGCCGGAAGGTGCGGTGCTGCACCATCATCAGCTGCGGGCTGCGGACCTTCTTGATCGAGGTGGCCCAGTGACCGTGCCAGAAGAAAATCAGCTTCTCCACCGCCTGGTGGCTGGCGACCGTCATGCGATCCACCCACCACCGGGTGATCTGTTCGGTCTCGATCTCCCGGCGACGCTCGAACGCGACCTTCTGCTCCGGGGTGGGGTCGCGCTGTCCCGCGTACGGATCCCGAGCCAGCACGGGCACGGGGGCACTGGTCGCGCCGACGTCCGGGCCGGCGGGGGAGAGCAGGGCGGACAACGTCGCCGGGTAGCCGGCCTGTCGCGCCGCCGACAGCTCGCTCGCGGTGGGACCGAAACCGGCCCGGCGCAGCAGGAGCGCGACGACGTCGGTCATACAGCAAACATAGGGGACAGACTCCGATCAGGAAAACCCGGGCCGCGGCCCGGCCGGAACGGGTCGTCGACCGTCCCGCAGGCCGAGCACGGCGAACGAGTAGCCGACCATGCCGAGCGACGACCCGACGAGGTAGCCGGCCGCACCCCACCAGAGAGTCATCAGCGGTGCCGCGAGCACGGTGAGGCCGAGCATGACGTAGCGGGCGCGCAGCAGGACGTCGAACTCACCTCGGACGAACCTGCTCAACGAGCACCCGTAGGAGAAGCCGAGCGCCGCCTTCTCCACACCGGCGGCGACCAGCGCGGTGCCGACCGGGACGAAGGCCAGTGCGGGCACGATCCGCCGACCGAGGACCACCGCCAGACCGAGCAGCACCGCACCGGCGGCCATCAGAGCCAGCGACAGCAACCCGTCGCGGAGATCCTGCCAGACCGTACTGGCGCTGTCGGCGCGCCGCCGGTATATCAGCACCCGCCGGAAGGTGATCGAGACGAACGCCAGCGGAGCGAGCACCTGTTGCAGCACCCGGATGACGCCGAGCGTGGCGGCCGTACTGACAAACGCCGTGACCTGCATGGCGAGTACGGGTGTCACGCCGACGACGAAGGCGTCCAGCGAAGCCGCTCCCATGCTCGCCCGGCGGGAGCGCAGCCACCGCAGCAGCCCGCGCAGCGCCGGCCGGCGATCGGACTGGCCGGCGGCGACGAGGAAGAAGGCGGCGTTCACCACGGCCCAGGACAGACAGATGCCGACCGGCGAGCCCAGTGCCGCGAAGCACAGCATCGACGCCGTCTGGACGACGAGCCAGAGCGCCGACTCCAGGAACGCCGACCGGGCCGCGCCCGCAGCCACCGCCGCGGACCGGCCGACGTCGAGCGCGAGCACGAACGGGATCCCGGCCGCGTAGCCGAGGGCCAACTCCACCGGTACGTCCGGGACGGCGAGACTGGACAGCAGTGCCACGACGGCGCCGAGCAGGCCGCCGCCCAGCGCGGCGGCCACCGACCACCGGCAGGTCGCCCGCTCGGCGCGCCGGCCCTCGTGGGCGGTGGACAGCAGCGTCGCCTCGGCGAGGGTACGTTGTAGGACTCCGCAGCTCAGTTGGAAGACCAGCATCGCCGGTGCGACGGCGCCGACCGCCGCCAGCCCGCCCGCGTAGCCGAGGGAGAGGCTGAACACCAGGCTGGTGGCCATCAGCGCGAGCTGACCCAGGGTCAGCGCCGGCGTCGACCAGGACCGCCCGCCGGACCGTGCGGCCCCACCGGTCGCCGTCGCCGTCTCCGTCACGCCCGTTGCTCCTCCCGGTTCCCGGGCCAGCCCTGCAACGCCCGCGCGACCGCGGTCACCACGCCCTGCTCCAGCGGCATCGCCGGGATCGGGCCCGGCGCCGGTGCCGACGTGGAATCCGTCCGCGGGTCGAGGAGTTCGCCGAGGGCGCGGGCGGCGGCCTTTGGGTCGGTGAAGTCGGTGAAGGCGTACCGTCCTCCCGAGACGGCGGCGGCCTCGGGGAGGCCGCCCACCCGCGAGACGAGGATCGGCCGACCGCGGCTGCCCACCTCCACCGCCACCCGGCCGAACGGTTCCATCCAGGTGGACGGGATCAGCGCCGCGTCGATCCGGGCGCAGAACGCCTCGACGTCCAGGTGGCCCGCGAAGTCCACCTCGACCTGCTGCCCGGTGGCGAGGTCCGCCAGCGTCCGCAGGTAGTCCGGCTGGCCCTCGCCGGCCACGAGCATGGTGACGGCCACGCCCGTGTTCCGCCGGTACGCCGCGGCGGTGCGGATCGCCGCCTCGACGCCCTTCACCGGGGCGACCCGGCCCAGATAACCGAGGACCACCCGCGCCGGGTCGCGGCGGTACGCCCGCGGCGCGGCCGACGGCGGGCCGATCAGCGGATAGCCCACCAGGCTGGTCTCCCCGCTGGTCAGGCCAGCCCGTTCCAACTCGTCCCGGACGAAGCCGGAGACGCAGACGGCGATCGTCGCGGGTGGCGTCGCCCGGCGCATTACCCGGGTCTTGACCCGACAGTCCGCGCAGATCTCGACACAGTTCCGGGCGCCCCGGCGCCGGGACCGCCGCCAGCAGGTGTCGCTCAGGTCGTGGTACGACCGCACCAGCCGGACACCGTTCGCCCTGGCCCAGCGCAGCAGCCACGGGCCGGTGCGGGAGATGTTGGTCGCGACGACCACGTCCGGGCGGTACGCCCGCAGCGCGCGGATCTGCCGGGAGGCGACCGTCGGCAGCAGCCACGCGGTCAACAGTTCCAACCCACGCCGGAGCGCCGAGTCGGCGTGCACCCGCCGGGCGTACGGCCGTCGCACGGCGTGCACGGTGAGCGGCCCGTCGGGGTACACCTGGTCTGCCGGTGCCGGTACGAAGACCGCGACCTCGGCGGTCCGG
The DNA here is from genome assembly GCF_033446045.1 of Plantactinospora sp. KLBMP9567. Taxonomy (NCBI): domain Bacteria; kingdom Bacillati; phylum Actinomycetota; class Actinomycetes; order Micromonosporales; family Micromonosporaceae; genus Plantactinospora; species Plantactinospora sp. KLBMP9567. The sequence continues at coordinate 128,575 of NZ_JAWQRR010000003.1, forward strand.
GCGAGTTCCAGCGCGGCGGACCGGGACGACCGCTCCGCCCCGCCCACCAGGTTCGGCCACCACCAGTCGGCGAGGACGGCGATCCTGGGGCGGCTCACGTCGGCACCTGGACCGGGTCGCTCGGCTCCGCCACCGGACCGACCTCGTCTCGCCGGGTGAGGCCCCAGACTCGACCGTGCCAGCCGAAGACTCCGACCAGCAGCACCACGAACGCGGCGCCGACGAACGGGATCTGGGCGCCGAGCGGCCCCCGCAGCAGTCCGATCTGGCAGGCGGCGAAGATGACGGCCAGCGCGACCGGCAGGTTCGCCGGCGAGGTGTTCAGCGCCCGGTCGAGTCGCCGGGCCAGCTTGCCGTAGCAGAAGAACAGCACCACCACGCCGACGAAGCTGAACTCGACGAAGACCTCGGCCCAGAACGGCAGGGCCAGGTTCTGGAACTCGTAACCGCGGCTGTCCGCGACGACGTTTCCGGCGGGGATCGCCTTGCCCTCCCACAGCGACCTCGGTACCCAGAAGAAGAGCGCCGAGATCAGGTGGTGGCCCCAGGTGTGGCCCTGGCTGTCGACGTAGAAGGCGGCGTTGACGGTCTGCTGGAATCCGTCGAAGTCCCAGGTGTAGTAGGCGTCCAGGCCCAGCCGCAGGTTTCCGCGTGACCGGTCGTTGCGGAACAGGTTGGCCAGTGGATAGAGGACGGCGAGCCCGAGCAGCATCCCGACCGAGAAGAGGGTACGCCAGCGTTGCCGGCGGAGCCTGACCAGCGCCAGCCCGGCGGCCAGCATCACGCTGAACGACGAGAACCGGTTCGCGGTCAACGGATTGTTGTAGACGAGGTTCAGGGCCACCGCGACAGCCGTGCCGGCGGCCAGGATCAGCCGTGCCCTCGGGTCGGCATAGCAGCGGTTGCGCCAGCAGAGCAGGCACAGGATCAACGCGACCACGCTGGTCGCGGCCGGCAGCGTGCTGAGCAGCCCGAGGAGGGCGAGGTCCTGGCCGCCCCGCAGACCGGCCTGCTCGATGGCGCGTTGCAGGTCGTCGCGACTGGTGAACCGGACCGCCAGCCCACCGGTGCGGGGCAGGCATACCACCGCCATCACCAGGGCCAGCCCGGTCAGCACGACCGCCTTCTCCACGGTGACCTGGAGGCGGCCGGACGAGACCGCGCGGGGCGCGGGCAGCCGGCGGGTGTAGCCGGCCCAGTAGGCGGTGACGGCCAGGACGAGGATCACCTGGGCGGTGACGTAGTGCTGGTAGAGCGGCAGGTCGGGCCAGGGCAGCCGGCGGTCCCGGATCTGCAGCAGCGGCGCGAAGCCGACCCACACCCCGACGAACGCCCAGAACGTCACCGCGACGGGTGCGAACGACTCGGCGACGGTGGCGTGGTAGAGCGCGGCCAGGCAGATCGCCACCACGACCAGTCCGAGCACCCCGGCCACGGTGGGCCGGGGGAGCACGGTGGTGACGCCGAGGGCTGCGACGAGTAGGGTTCCGGCCGTCGACGCGACGATGGGAGCGGTACGCCAGCGGGTGCCGTTCGCGCGGGTGACGTACGCGGCCACGCCGGCACCGTCGCCGCGGTCAGTGCGCTTCATCGGTGACCCACGACGCCACGTTGCCCGCGAACACGTCCGCCGAGAAGTCGGCGGCGCGGGCGGTGATCCGGGACGGGTCCAGTTCGTCGAGGCGGCGCAGCGCGTCGGCGTACCGGTGCGGGTCTGCCGAGTCGAGCAGGAAGCCGGTCTCCCCGTCGACCACGGTCTCCAGCAGGCCGCCGCGTCGGGCGCCGATCACCGGCGTGGCGCAGGCCATCGCCTCGACGGGGATGATGCCGAAGTCCTCGTGCGCGGGGAAGAGCAGCGCCCTGGCACCCCAGTAAAGTTCGCGGAGCCGTTCCTGCGACGGACGGTGCTCGAAGCTGACCGGCACCCGTACCCGGGCGGCGGCACGTCGCAGGGACTCCTCCGCCGGCCCGGAGCCGGCGATGACCAGTGGCAGGCCGGCGGCGTCGGCGATCTCGATCATGAGGTCGAAGTTCTTGTACGGGATCCAGCGCCCCACCCCGAGCAGGTAGTCGCGATTCTGCCGGCGTTGCGGCGCGGGTGGGTCCACGTAGTAGTCCACGTCGACCGGCGGGTTGATCACCCGGGCGTCGCGGCGCCAGAACCGCTGGATGCGTGAGCGCACCTCGGCCGAGTTCGCGGCGTAGCTGTGCACATGGCGGCTGAGTCGCCGGTCGGTGTGCCGCAACGCGGACCGGGGTAGCGCAAGGAGCCCGCCGGAGCCGCGTCCGTCGAAGTCGGGGCTCCACAGGTAGCGGGCCGGCGAATGGACGTAGCTGAGGTATCGGGTGCCCTGGTCCTGGCGGAGCTTGACCGTGTGCGCGAACGCGTGGCTCGACGAGATGACCACGTCGAACCGTTCACGGGTCAGGGTACGCCAGGTCAGCGGCATGACCGGCAGGGCGAGCGCCTTCGCCCGGCGCAGCGGCGTACGGGCGAGCCAGGACTCCCGGAACTCGAGCCCGCGTCGGGCGTCCCGGTCCCGCCAGAGCACGAACCCGGTGGCGTGCGGGACTATCGCGTGCAGCGAGAGGAACACGTTCTCCGAGCCGCCCGTCGCGCCGAACCACTCGTGCACCAGTGCGACGGCGTGCCCTGCCAACGGTGCGGTCCGGGCGCCGGATGTCTCCGCAGATGACGCCGCGATGTCCGTTCCTCCCCTCGAGCCCCCGTCACGGCCGCGCAGCGGGCCGCCCGGAATTCCACCGGCGCGGGACCGTGCGGCGAGCCGCGCCAGATAGTAGTACAGGGATGAAACGCCGGATGCGGCCGGCGGCGACGATGAGCAGGACTCCCGCGGCCGCCGAGAGCAGATAGCGGAGCCAGTGCGCCGAGTTCTCGACCGCGTCGCCGTCGACCTCGAGCCGGTGCTGCGCCCGTTCCCGGTACGTCTGTGCGGAGCTGTGCGACGGCGCCAGGCGGAGGAGTTCGTCGAACCGGCGGACAGCGGTGGAGAACTGTCCCGCGAAGTAGGCCCGCAGCCCGTCCCGGTACGCACGGTCGACCTCGCTCAACCGGTTCGCGACGTCGGCCTCCGCGAGCAGTGCGGCGACCTCGCTGGCGGGGACGAGTAGCCGGCTGCGTCCGTCGGTGGTCGACGGGTCGCTGTCCAGGATCGCCAGGAGCCGCCCGTCGGTGTCCAGCACCGGACTGCCCCGGAAGCTGGGTCCGAGGCCGTCGCCGGCCAGCCGGTCCGGTCCGCTCCAGTCGCTGGCCTCGACCGGCCGGGCCCGCTGCCGGTAGTCGCCGGATCCGGTCTCCGGCTCGTCGGGCCCGTAGCCCAGGACCACCACTTCGCTGCCCGGCTCGGGGCCGGCACCGGCGCCGACCTCGATCGCCGACAGACCCGAGCGGGAGAGCTTGACCAGGGCCAGGCTCTGCTGCGCCGTACCCCGATCCGGCTCGACCACGCTGGCCCGGATCGCGGGTTCGGCGGTGATTCCCGGCCGGGCGACACCCAACTGCCCCCACAGCGCCGACGAGGGTTTCGTGCCGGGACGCGGGCCCGAGAAACTGGCCGTCTCGCCGATGACGCGGACGAAATCCTCCAGCCCGTCGGCGGGGAGCCGTTCCGCCTCGACCATGGCCTGGGCCAGCGCGTACCGGGCCTCGGCCAGCAGTTCCCGCTCGTCGGGACGTACGCAGCCGTCGGCGGTGGCGACGTGTCCGTCCGGGTTGACTATCACGCCACCACACCGGCGGTGTACGGTGACCCGCTCCTGCCGGCTGGTGCCGTCCGGTGCGGCGTACCGCAGGTAGCCGGTGAACGTCGCCTCGAGATAGACGGTGCTCCTACCGGCCACCGCGGTCGCCGGCTCGTTCGGGGTGAGCCCCGGCGCCGCGGCCGCGGGCGGGCCGGCCATGCCGACGACGATGCCTGCGAGTGCCACCGCGAACAGCGGTGTGCGGGAAGTTTGCAGGATTCGCCGTGGGTGCGACCGGCCACGCCGGTCGGCGTCGGTGTCCCGGTGAGACGAGGCGTTCTCTGCGCCGCGATGGACGTCTCTGCTCACTGACGACCCGAATCCGTTCTCGGCAACGCGTGGATGGCAATCGGAATAGCGCTGATCTTCAATTCAGAAGATCAGCGTATCGCGCAGGTAGTTCGCGACCCGGCGAATCTGGCCGGCACCGTCCACCGGTGAGGTCATCCGGAGCACGATCTGCCGGTCGACATTGGTGCCGGTGCGGTAGTAGCCGATCAGGACCAAGCCGTACCGCCGGTCGGGATTGCCCTCGAGCTGGAACGACTCGGCGTAGAGGGCCGACCCTCCGGCGCGGTTCCACTGCAGCCCCCACGCCTCCTCGGCCAGGCGCATCCTGAACCGCGTGTCCCCGTCGCACGGGGTGCAGGACCGGACGACCAACTCGCCCCCGATCTCGGGTCCCGAGCCCGGGGGTACGCCGCAGTTGTACTTCGCGTACCCCTCGGCCTGTCCGGCCGGTGTGCACTGCCAGGCCTGCGGAGTCTTGAGCGGGAAACCGAGCCCCTCCACTTCGAGGGTGTGGAACGGGAAGCTCGGATTGAACTTCGGCCAGTCCGTCGGCCACTTCACTTCCTTCGGCGGCTCCTTGCCCGGCGCGACCGGCGGGGCGGTCGGGATCGCCACCGCCGACGGGGTGGGGCTGACCGCCTGCGGGGTCGTGGCCGGCGGCGCGGGACCGTCGTCGCCGACGGTCAGGGCCAGGGTCGTTCCACCGCCGACGAGGAGCAGCACGACCAGTGCCGCGATGCCGATCCAGAGCCCGTTGCGGCGTGGTTTCGGCTCGGAGGGCACGATGTGCCGCACCGGCGAGTAGAGCGGGTCGTACCCGGACGCGTTCGCCGACGTGTCGGCCGGGTAAGCGCGCGGCATCTCCGGAAGCGGCTGCGGCGGCCCGGAGACCGAGTCCGGGGGTACCGAGATCTGGTACGGCGGCGCCGAACTCTGGTCCGGTGGCACGGAAACCTGGTACGGCGGCGCCGAACTCTGGTCCGGTGGCACGGAAGCCTGGTGCGGCGGGGCCGGGGTCTGGTGCGGCGGGGCCGGGGTCTGGTGCGGCGGCGACGACGTCGGGGTCGCGTTCACCGGCGGCGATGACTGCGGTGGCCCGGCCTGCCACGGGTTGGGTGGCGCCACACCCGGGGTCAGCCTGGTCGTGGGGGTGGCCAGTTCGTCGTTGTCGGGTGTGGGCGAGCCGTCCGGCGTTCCGGTGGTCGTCTGCGCGGTGACGGCGGCGGTCTTCATGGTCGGCGACTCGCCGTCGCCCAGTCCTTCCTGTGCGGGCCGGCACTCCATGCCCAGCGCCGCGAAGAGTCGTTCGCCGCCGTTGGTCTCGCTGGCGGCGTAGGCGACCCACGGTGCGGGAGCGGCGAACTCCGCGTGCACGTAACGGGGGCCGCCCGCACCGGGCTGCGCCAGCGCCTGGGCGGTGCCGACGAACGCGTCCCGCCAGCGCTGGTCACCCGCGACGGCGGCGTCCAGCACGGCCACCGTGTACGAGTTGCCCTGCCCGTCGATGGCGGACCAGACGCTGCCCACCTGGCACAGGCTGACCGCCTCGATGAACTGGTACGGACCCACTGGCTGCATCCCAACCCACTTCCGCTTCGCTCTGTGCGGATCCTAGCGAGGCGTGACCAGTGCGCCCGAGGCCCCTCCGGAGGCCCGGTGGTCGTGTAGTGCCCGCCGCAGTCGTCCGGTGATAGTACATGGGTACTGACTCAGGGTGTCGGGTGCGACAGGGGCGAAGTGGACGGTGCCCAAGGCGTCCGAGCTGTTCAATCCGGCTCCTGGTGGAGCTTGGCGAGCAGCCGCTCACCGGCGGGCCAGCGGCCGTAGCCGCTCGCGGTCTCGACATGTCCGGCGTCGCCCGCGTCGAACAGCTCCGCGCCCCAGTCCTCGGCGTACTCCGCGAACTGTGCGAACGTCGTGTACGGGTCGGTACGGCTGGCCACCACGATCGACCGAAACGGCAGCCGGGTACGCGGCACCGGGCCGTAGACGCTGTCGTCCGGTGGACGGTTCGGGTCGGGCTCCCACGCCGGGTCGAGGTAGGGCGGGGTGACGAGCAGGGCAGCCCGGATCGGGCCGGTGTGCCGGGCCGCCCAGGCCGCCACGGTGAGGCAGCCGGCGCTGTGCGCCACCAGCACCGCCGGGTCCGGTGCCGCGCGGACGGCCTCGTGTAGCGCGGCGACCCGGTCCGACAGGGTGAACGGCGGACCGGGCGGATAGGGCGCCCACCGGTACTCCGGATGTGCGTCGGCCCAGCGCCGCAACCAGTGTTCCGACTTCGGGCGACCGCGTCCCGGCACCAGCAGGGTCCGCGTCGGCGTCTGCTTTCCGGGGTCGGTGGTCACGGCACCAAACTAGTCCGGTGTTATCCCGGTGGCTCGCGCGCGGCCGAACGGGGCAGAATGAGCGGCATGACCGCACCGACTCCGGCCTGGATCCGCGTCCTGGCGTTCGAGAACACCGGTCGGCTGCACCCGGCGGCCGCGCTGCGCGGTTGACTGCGTGACCGGGGCATCGACTGGATGCCCTTCGACTCCGACGACGTCCGGTGCGGGTTGGCCTGCGGCCCCGGACCGGACGGCCGGTGGCGCGGCTGGTACGACGTCCGGGTGCGGGCGGAGGCACTGCGCCGGCTCGGGTTGCATCCGGACCAGCTGACCTCGACGGTCACGGGACCGTCTCCACCAGGCTGGTGGCACGCCGCCGCCGAGCGGGCCGCCCGTTGACCGGCGACGCGACTGACGCGCGAGGGCCGCTGACCCTCGTCGGGCGGTCGGACCGCTCAGCGGCTCATCGCCGCCAGTACTTCCCGGGAGGCTCGTTCAGCGACCCGGCAGGCCTCGGCGCAGATCCGGCAGTGCTCGTGCATCTTGGCGTGCCGCTCGCACTCGTCGGCACAGGACTGGCAGGCGGTCGCGCACGCCTCCAACAGGCTGCGGCTGAGGTTCGCGTCGTAGCCGGTGTGCCGGGACAGCACCCGCGCGGTGGTGGAGCAGACGTCGGCGCAGTCCAGGTCGGTCCGGATGCACTTGACGAGCTGGGCGACGTCCGCTTCGCTCAGGCAGGCGTCCGCGCACGAGGTGCAGGCCTGGGCGCAGGCGAGCAACGCGTCGATCGACCTGGCCAGCAGGTCGCGGTCGAGGTTGATCTCTCCCGGGTAGGTGGCCAGCATGGGCCGGGTGGCGGCAGTCATGTTCGCGTCTCCTCGCGTCGGCGGTCGGCTCCGCGTTCGGTGGCCGTCCACCTGCCGATACCCGGTGCCGGCGAGGTCCATTCGGGCTCCGGCCGACCGGGCAGCATCTCCGTGGCGCACTGTCGAGCTGCCCCGTTTGTGCGCCCGCCGCCCCCAGCCGCGCTTCGCCCTCCGGCGTCCCGTCGGTGCTGCCTGCTCCCGCACGGTGCCGCCTGCTTCCGCACGGTGCCGCCTGCTTCCGCACGGTGCCGCCTGCTTCCGCACGGTGCCGCCTGCTTCCGCACGGTGCCGCCTGCTTCCGCACGGTGCCGCCTGCTTCCGCACGGTGCCGCCCGTCCCGTGCCCGGTCCCGCCCGGTTCCGCTCCCTTCCGCCCGGCGCCGTCTGCTGCCGCCCGTCCGGCCCCGGTTCGTTGCGGCGGTTCGAGTTTCGGCCGGACGCCTAGACTTCTGTCGGTAGCGCCGTGTTCCGGACTTCTGTCCGGCGGCGCGGTGTTCCGCGCCGATCTGCTGGCGAATCGCGGAGGACCGGATATGGACGCAACGCGTGGTACCGACAACACCCCGACCACCTTCGCCCAGGAGGGCAGGCCACTGTTCCTGATGAGCGCCTGCCTGGCCGGGACCTGCTGCGCGTACGACGGTGGCGCCGCGAAGGAGGAGGTGGCGCCCGGCGCCGATGCCCGGGTCCGGCTGGTCTGTCCGGAGGTGATGGGCGGGCTGCCGACCCCGCGCGACCGTGCCGAGATTGTGGGCGGGGATGGATTCGACGTACTGGACGGCCGCGTCCGGGTGCTGACCCACCGGGGCGAGGACGTGACCGAGGCGTACCTGGCGGGTGCCCGGCGGACCCTGCGGATCGCCCAGGCATCCGGGGCGGTCGGGGCGGTACTCCAGGATTACAGCCCGTCCTGCGGCTGCCGGCAGATCAGCGACGGGACGTTCCGGCGGAACCGGGTCCCCGGCCAGGGGGTGACGGCGGCCCTGCTGCTCCGCAACGGGTTCCAGGTCGTGGCGCACCACGAATACGACGCCTCGATACCGTTCCCGCCCGCTCCGGCGGCGCCCCCGGACTGAGCACCCGCCCGTTGCCCGGCAACCGGCGCACCTGTGCCCCGACGAGACCGTCGACCGGTTGGTCGTTCCTGCGATGGCGGCGCTGATCGGCCGGAGACCGACCGGGGCGGCCGGAGTACCCCGGGGTGCCGGGTCGGGCACCGACCGTTCGACGTCCCGGACCGACCGTTCGACGCCTCAACGCACGGCCTGCGGATTACCGCGCTCCCGTTACTGAAGCGTTACGGTGTACGGTTTGACTGCTCCAATGTTAGCGGTAACACTCGGCTCGCGACGTGATCGCGACCAGACAGTCGGGGCTGGCAGGAGCCATGCCCCAAGTAGGAGAGGTGGACATGCCGCCGGCCACGCATCCGCAGATCTGGTTCCTCACCGGGAGCCAGCACCTGTACGGTCCGGAGACCCTCGACCAGGTCGCGTCCCAGTCGCAGCAGATTCTGCGCACGCTCACCGGCTCCGGTCAGATCGTCGCGGACATCGTCTGGAAACCCGTACTGACCGAGGCGTCGGCGATCCGCGCTGTCCTGCTGGAGGCGAATGCCGACCCCGGCTGCCTCGGCGTGATCGCCTGGATGCACACCTTCTCGCCGGCAAAGATGTGGATCACCGGCCTGGACGCGCTGCGCAAGCCGCTGCTGCACCTGCACACCCAGCTCAACGAGGCGCTGCCCTGGGAGTCCATCGACATGGACTTCATGAACCTCAACCAGGCCGCGCACGGCGACCGCGAGTTCGGGTTCATCCAGACCCGACTCGGACTGGCCCGCAAGACGGTCGCCGGGCACGCCTCCGACCCGACCGTGGTGGCCCGGATCGACGAGTGGGCCCGCGCCGCGCTCGGCCTCGCGCACCTGCGCAACCTCCGGCTGGCGCGCTTCGGTGACAACATGCGCGACGTCGCCGTCACCGAGGGCGACAAGGTGGAGGCGGAGCTGCGGTTCGGCGTCTCGGTCAACACCTACGGGGTCAACGACCTGGTCGAGGTGGTGGACCGGGTCGCCGACCAGGAAATCGAGCGCCTGGTCGGCGAGTACGCCGACACCTACCGGCTCGCCCCCGAGTTGGCCAAGGACGGCGACCGGCACGAGTCGCTGCGGTACGCGGCCCGGATCGAGGCCGGGCTGCGGCAGTTCCTCGCCGAAGGCGGCTTCGGGGCGTTCACCACGAACTTCCAGGACCTCGGCGGGCTGCGGCAACTTCCCGGGCTCGCCGTGCAGCGGTTGATGGCCGACGGCTACGGCTTCGGCGGCGAGGGCGACTGGAAGACGTCGACGCTGCTCGCCGCGGTCAAGGCGATGGGCGTCGGGTCCTCCCGGGGCACCTCGTTCATGGAGGACTACACCTACCATTTCGGACCGGGCGAGCCGAAGATCCTCGGCGCGCACATGCTCGAGGTCTGCCCCAGCATCGCGAGTGGGCGGCCGTCCTGCGAGATCCACCCGCTCGGCATCGGCGGCCGGGAGGACCCGGTCCGGCTCGTCTTCGACGCCACTCCCGGTCCCGGGGTGGTGATCGGGATGGCCGACCTCGGTGAGCGGTTCCGCCTCGTCGCCAACGAGATCGAGGTGGTGCCGCCGGACGAGCCGATGCCCCGGCTCCCGGTCGCCCGCGCGGTGTGGAAGCCGGCACCGTCGCTGAGCACCTCCGCCGAGTCGTGGCTCACCGCCGGGGGGCCGCACCACACCGTGTTGACCCAGGCGGTGGGCGCGGCCACGCTGCGCGACTTCGCGGACATGCTGCACACCGAGCTGGTGCTGATCGACGAGCGGACCACGACCGCGGACTTCCGGGACCGGCTGCGCTGGAACCAGGCATACCACCGACTCGCCCAAGGGCTGCCCGGCCGGGGCTGACCCTGACCCGTTAGGCCCGCGCCGGGGCAGCATCGCCCGGGCGGGCCCGCCCCGCCACCTCGCCGGCCGTCCCGTGACCCGGGCCGGCGGCGGACCGGAAACCCGCACGCCGTACCAGGAAATGGAGGACCAGATGAAATTCGTCCGGCTCGCGGCGGTGGCCAGCGCCGCCACGCTCGCCGCCACGCTCACCGCGTGCGGATCGAGTACCAAGACCGTGGACCAGGAGGCCGGCTCCGGCGACAACGCCGGGGCGCTCGTCGGGGTCACCATGCCGACGAAGTCCTCCGAGCGGTGGATCCACGACGGCAACAACGTCAAGGCGGGTCTGGAGAAGCTCGGTTACACCGTCGACCTCCAGTACGCCGAGAACGACATCCCGGCCCAGGTGAACCAGATCGAGAACCAGATCACCAAGGGCGCCAAAGTGCTGATCATCGCCTCGATCGACGGCACCGCCATCACCACCCAGTTGCAGAACGCGGCGGACAACAAGATCCCGGTCATCGCGTACGACCGGCTGATCCGCAACAGCCCGAACGTCGACTACTACGCCACCTTCGACAACTTCAAGGTCGGGGTGCAGCAGGCGACCTCGCTGCTGGTCGGGTTGAAGCTGAAGAACTCCGACGGCAGCGACGGCACCGCCAAGGGACCGTTCAACGTCGAGCTGTTCGCCGGCTCGCCGGACGACAACAACGCCACGTTCTTCTTCAACGGCGCGATGTCGGTGCTCCAGCCGTACATCGACAAGGGCACCCTGGTGGTCAAGAGCGGGCAGAAGGACTTCAAGACCGTCGCCATCCTGCGCTGGGACGCCGGCACGGCGCAGCGCCGGATGGAGGACCTGCTGACCAAGACGTACGGTGGCGGCACGAAGGTCGACGGGGTGCTCTCGCCGTACGACGGGCTGTCGATCGGCATCCTGTCGGCGCTGAAGAGCAACGGCTACGGCACGGCCGGGCAGCCGTACCCGGTCGTGACCGGCCAGGACGCCGAGGTCGCCTCGGTGAAGTCCATCATCGCCGGTGAGCAGTACTCGACCGTCTACAAGGACACCCGGCAGCTCGCCGAGGTGGCGGTCAAGATGGCCGACGCGGTGCTCAAGGGAAGCAAGCCCGAAGTCAACAACGAGAAGGACTACGACAACGGCAACAAGGTCGTGCCCTCCTTCCTGCTCGACCCGGTGATCGTCAACAAGGCCAACTACAAGGCCACGCTGATCGACACCGGGTACTACAAGCCGGAGCAGCTCCAGTAGTACGGTCGCGGCGGTCGCCCCGGGTCGATCCCCGAGGCGGCCGCCGCGCCATGCCGGCCCGACCGGCGACACCGGCCGACCCACCGACCCTGGAGGCGATCCGTTGGCATGACCGACGACATTCTGCGGATGCGGGACATCACCAAGACCTTTCCCGGGGTACGGGCACTGCACGAGGTCAGCCTCTCGGTGCGCCGGGGTGAGATCCACGCGATCTGCGGCGAGAACGGCGCCGGGAAGTCCACCCTGATGAAGGTGCTCTCCGGGGTCTACCCGCACGGCTCGTACTCCGGGGAGATCTCTTTCGACGGCGAGCCCTGCGAGTTCTCCGACATCCGGGACAGCGAGCGGCGCGGGATCGTCATCATCCACCAGGAGTTGGCGCTCTGCCCGCAGCTCTCGATCGCCGAGAACATCTTCCTGGGCAACGAGCGGGCCAGCCGCGGCCTGATCGACTGGAACCGGACCAACCACGAGGCCGCCGAGCTGCTGGCCCGGGTCGGACTCTACGAGAACCCGGTGACCCAGGTCAGCGACATCGGTGTCGGCAAGCAGCAGCTCGTCGAGATCGCCAAGGCGCTCTCCAAGCGAGTCCGGCTGCTCATCCTCGACGAGCCCACCGCGGCGCTCAACGACCGGGACTCGGCGCACCTGCTCGACCTGCTGCGCGGCCTGCGTGACCAGGGCATCACCTGCGTGATCATCTCGCACAAGCTGAACGAGATCGCGGCGATCGCCGACCGGATCACCATCCTGCGGGACGGCCGGACGATCGAGACCCTGGACCCCGAGTCCGACCAGGTGACCGAGGACCGGATCATCTCCGGGATGGTCGGCCGGGACCTCGACCACCGGTTCCCGCCGCGCGAGCCGCGCATCGGCAGCGAGGTGCTGCGGATCGAGGACTGGACGGTGCACAGCCCCAGCCAACACGGCCGGGTGGTGGTCTCGAACGCCAACCTCACGCTGCGGCGCGGCGAGATCGTCGGGCTGGCCGGGCTGATGGGCGCCGGCCGTACCGAACTCGCGATGAGCGTCTTCGGGCGCTCGTACGGGACGGACATCTCCGGCCGGCTGGTCAAGGACGGCCGGGAGATCAGCGTACGGTCGGTGCGGGACGCGATCCGGCACGGAATCGCGTACGCGACCGAAGACCGCAAGCGGTACGGCCTCAACCTGATCGAGGACATCAAGCGGAATGTCTCGGCCGCCGGCCTGACCCGGCTGGCCCGGCGCGGCTGGGTCGACGACCACCGGGAATACCAGGTCGCCGACGAATACCGGGCCAGCATGAACATCAAGGCGCCGAGCGTGCTGAGCGTGACCGGCAAGCTCAGCGGCGGCAACCAGCAGAAGGTCGTACTCTCGAAGTGGATCTTCACCAATCCCGACGTGCTGATCCTCGACGAGCCGACCCGGGGCATCGACGTCGGCGCCAAGTACGAGATCTACTCGATCATCAACCGGCTCGCCGACGAGGGTAAGGCCATTCTGGTCATCTCGTCGGAGCTGCCCGAACTGCTCGGCCTCTGCGACCGCATCTACACCCTCTCCGCCGGCCGGGTCACCGCCGAGGTGCCCCGCGCGGAGGCGACCCAGGAGCACCTGATGCGGTACATGACCAAGGGCCAGGCCGACCACGGCGACGCCCGCACCAGCTCGGGCGATCCGGGTCCGGCGGCCGCCGGCCGGCCGGGCGACCCGACGAACGGACAGGAGTAGACCTCGATGAGCGCCACCGCACCCACCAACGCCGACGTCGCGGTGAGCGGACCCGGTCTCGGTGAACCGTCCGCCCCGGCCGGCGGCGCCGGCCGCCGGCTGTCGGTGAACCTGCGGCAGAGCGGCATCTACGTCGCCTTCGCGCTGATCGTGCTGCTCTTCTCGGTGCTGACCGACGGGGCACTGCTCCAGCCGCAGAACATCTCCAACATCGTCGTGCAGAACTCGTACGTGCTGATCCTGGCGATCGGCATGATCCTGATCATCATCGCCGGGCACATCGACCTCTCCGCCGGCTCGGTGGTGGCGGTCACCGGGGCGATCGCGGCGGTGCTGATGGTCGAACACGACGTACCGTGGCCGCTGGCCCTGCTGATCACCCTCGTCGCCGGCGGGCTGATCGGTGCCTGGCAGGGGTTCTGGATCGCCTACTTCGGCATCCCGGCCTTCATCGTGACCCTGGCCGGCATGCTGCTGTTCCGGGCGCTCACCCTGACCGTCCTCGGCAATCAGGGCATCGGCCCGTTCCCGGACCCGGTGCGTACTCTCGCAAACGGCTTCACCGAGGGCTATCTGGGCAACGTCGGGCTCGGCCCGCTGGGCGGGGCTGACCTGTTCAGCCTGCTGGTCGGGATCGCGGCGATGGCCGGCATCGTGCTGGTGCAGTGGCGCGGCCGGGTGGCCCGACTCGGCTATCAGCAGAGCGTCGAGCCGCTTCCGCTCTTCGTCCTCAAGCTCGTCCTGGCCGGCGTCGTGGTGATGACGGTGATCGTGCAGCTGGCCCGGTTCAAGAACCTGCCCTGGGTGCTGATCCTGCTCGCAGGGCTGATCCTGGCGTACTCGCTGCTGACCAGCCGGGTCGTCTTCGGCCGGCAGATCTACGCCGTCGGCGGCAACCTCCAGGCCGCGACCCTGAGTGGCGTCAAGGTCAAGTCGGTGATCTTCTGGATCTTCGTCAACATGGGTGTACTGGCCGCGCTTGCCGGAGTCATCTTCGCCGGCCGGCTCAACCAGGCCGGGCCGACCGCCGGCAACGCCTTCGAGCTCGACGCCATCGCGGCGGCGTTCATCGGCGGGGCGGCCGTGCAGGGTGGCGTCGGCAAGGTGGTCGGGGCGATCACCGGCGGTCTGATCATGGGCGTCATCAACAACGGCATGTCGTTGATGGGTGCGCCCAGCGAGCGGGTGATGCTGGTCAAGGGTGCGGTACTGCTCGCGGCGGTGGCCTTCGACGTCTGGACCAAGCGGCGCGCCGGAGCCTCCCGGTAGTACCCGCTCCTCGTCGATCGGGGAGCGCGGCTCGTCGTCGGTACGGCGAGCCGCGCGGCGTCGGAGGGCCATGGCGCTTACGGTGGAAATCCGGATGAACCATCAGGATCGTGGTGGCGCCGGAGCCGGGCGTGCCCGATGCCGTGCGACCCACTCGGGAGTCGGGGAGGCGGGCCGATGGCCGATCCGGGACGCGCCTCGGAGAGCGGGCCCGCGTCGGCGGCCTGCCCGGCGCGGAGGCCGCCTTCCTACCCTGCTCGTTCTGGCTGGCTCAGGCCCTCGCCGCCACCGGACGGCGGGTCGAGGCGGTCGAGCTGTTCGAGGCACTCCTTGACCGGGCGAGCCCGTTGGGTCTCTACGCCGAGGAGATGGACCCGGTCACCGGCGCCCACCTCGGCAACTATCCGCAGACCCTGACCCACGCCGCGCTGATCCAGGCCGTGCTCGCGATCCGGTCCGCATGGTCCAGGACGCCACCTGCGAACACCCGTGCCCGTACCCGCCGGAACCGGGTGGCCGCGCACCGTCCGTCGCTCCGGGCGGTGCTGACCGGTGGCAGCCGCCGCCTGCCGGGCGTCCGTCGGGACCGGCTATCCGCTCACGTCGGGCGGAAGGGTCGATGTCACGGCGATTACCCTGCCATGCCGGCAGGCGCCTCGCCCGTGCCTCGCCGCCGGGACGACCGACCTCACCGGACGGTCGACCGTGTTGCTCCGGCCCGAAGGGGCGGTGATGCTCCCGGCGACGATCCCGTCCGGTGTGCGGGTCGCGTCGACGGACGTCAGCCGGCCGAGCGTCCGGTAGTGATCGAGGACCGGGGCGACGGCGGACCGGTAGGCCCGAGCTCTGCGCTGGCCTGCTCCGGGGCGTCGTCGGGACGTCGGAGCGATCTCCCGCCGCACCGGTCGTCCGCATCCCGGGCCCCGAGAGCGTGCGGAGGGCCGGGCGAGCGGCCAGCGTACGGCGGGGAACCTCCGGGGGTGCGGAGGTTTCGTACGATTCCCAGGGTCCGACGACCGCTCGTCCCCAGACCCGAAGGAAGAACGTGGACTCGTCCCTCGCGATCCTCATCGGCGGCACGGCTATCTGCGCTGGCGCCGTCGCCTACCTGGTTCTTCTTCGCGACCTCGGCCCGCGGCGCGCCGCGGGGGCCGCCGGAGCCGTGACGATCGGCATCACCGCCAGTTTCCTGTTGATGCTCTACCTCGCCACGCTCGCCCTTCCGGCCGTGCTGGGTTTCGTCGCCGTCTTCGCCGCCGGTGTCGCCTACCCTGTCTTCCTGCGCGACCTCGGGCCACGCCGGGCCGGTGTGGCCGCCGCGGGTGCGGCTGCCGTCGTCGCCGCGAGCTTCCTGCTCGTGGTCTACCTCGCGGTGATCGCCTTCATCGCCGCCATCGGCGTGTACCTGCTGCTGCGGGTCCGGGTCCGGATCGCCCCGGCGTTGGTGCTCATGGCGACCACCCTCGGCGGGCTGCTCGCCGCCTCCGCACTCGTCTTCTGGGTCAGCCTCACCTACGTCATGTGACGCGCACCTACGTCAGCTGGGGCTCACCGATGTCAGGTCGGGCGGGTCCGTCCCGTCCGGCGGATCACCTCGTCCCGATGGGGGTCCCGTCCGGCGGATCACGTCGTCCCGATGGCGTCCCGTGCGGCGGCGACGAGGGCGGGCAGCACGTGGGCCGCGGTGCCGCGTAGGTTGATCGCGCAGACCTCGTCAAGCGGTGTCGGTTCCGGGTTGACCTGCATAACGGTGGCGCCGGAGCGTGCCGCGATCCGGGGAATCTCGGCGGCGGGATAGACGACACCAGAGGTACCGACCGTCAGCAGGACGTCGCAGCTCACCGCGGCTTCGACCGCCGCGGTCAACGCCGCCTCGGGCAGTGCCTCCCCGAACCACACCACACCGGGACGGACGAGCGCGCCGCAGTGTCTGCAACGGGGCGGTGGCACCCGGCCGCCCTCGTCCGGTCCGGCGGTCTCGCCGTGCGGCGTCTCTGGCAGGGCCGCCGGGTGGGCGTCCTCGGCGATGCAGCGGGGCGCGAAGAGGCTGCCGTGCAGATGGACCGGGGATCGGGAGCCGGCCCGCTCGTGCAGGTCGTCGACATTCTGGGTGATGACCACGGTGTCCGGGACCAGAGCCTCGATGGCGGCCGTGGCTAGGTGCCCGGGATTGGGCTTGGCCCGCCGTACCCGGGCGCGCCGCCACTCGTACCAGCCCCAGACCAGGTCCGGGTCGGTGTGGAACGCCTCCGGGGTGGCGAGTTGCATGGCGTCGAAGCGGGCCCACAGCCCGGTCAGGTCATCGCGGAAGGTCGGCACACCGCTTTCGGCCGACATCCCGGCGCCGGTGAAGACGACGACCCGACGCGCCTGGCCGAGGGGAGCGGCCGCATCGGGCGGCAGGGCGTACTCCATCCGGGAGATCCTGCCACCACCGCCTCCGTCCCGACGTGCGCGGCCGGAACTTAGAAGCCGTCGGGCGTGCTGGTCGTGGCGATCCGCGATGAGACTGCCGTGCGGCGGCCGGCATGGAGCGGCGGAGCAGCACCGCCGCTTCGCGCGGGACCTGCCCAGGGCGAGCGCCGGCCCGGCGCGGCGCGCCACGAATCCGGATCCTCGACCCCCGGTCCGGGCGGGGGTCAACGCCGCTCGGCGGCGGTCCGAGCGGGGCGGACGGCGTCGCACCGGAACGAGGTGTGGGACGCTGGTCCGGATAGGATCCCGAGCCGTCGGCCGTCGGTGGTGACGAGGTGGTGTTGGACGAGGCGCCCCGCCCGCTCGCGTCGACGGACGGCGTGCACGCGGGCGCGTCCGGCGGCCCGGACGGCGACCGCCGGATCCGCGGTCTCGACCTGACGGTGGTGCGGCACGGCCAGAGCACCGCGAACGTGGCGTTCGCCGTGGCCGAAGCGGCCGGTCACGGCGAGACGGGTCTGGTCGGCCGGGACCGGGACATTCCGCTGTCGCCGTTGGGCGAGAGGCAGGCCGCCGCGGTCGGGCGGCGTCTGGCGGGGTTGCCGGCGGGGCAGCGGCCGGAGGTGGTGATCTGCTCGCCTTACCGGCGGGCGCGGCAGACCTGGCGGTTCGCGGTGGCGGCTGCCGACGCGGCCGGTGTCCGGCTGCCGGCGCCGCTCATCGACGACCGGTTGCGGGATCGCGAGATGGGCGAGCTGGAGCTGCTGACGAGGGCCGCGATCGGGGTACGGTTCCCGGGCGAGGCCGCCCGCCGGCGGGAAACCGACGAACTCCGGTACCGGCCGCCCGGCGGCGAATCGCTGCTCGACGTCGGGGACCGGCTCGCGCCGCTCCTCGCCGACCTGCGCACCTCCCACGCCGGCCGGCGACTGCTGCTGGTCGCCCACGACTCCGTGGTACTCATGCTGCGTCACCTGATCGAGCGGCTGTCGCTGGCCGAGCTGTGCGCCGTGGTCGCCGCCGGCCCGGTCGCCAACGCGTCGTTCAGCACCTGGGTTGACGGGGACGACGGCCCGGTGCTGGTGGAGTACGACGTTGTCGATCATCTGCCCACCGATCCCGCCTGAAGGCTCCCGGCGACCCGGGCCGGGCGGAGGCGTCGGGTCGGGTACGGCCTTTCGGTAGCTCTTCGGTCGGCGGCCGTAGGCTCGGTCGTCATGGTTTCCGCAGCTACGCCCCAGCAGGGGCCGCCGGCCGGCCGGGGGCCGTGGCGGCGCGACGACCTGACCGACGTGGTGCTGCTGGTCGGCCCGGCGCAGGCGTACCGCGACGCGGTGCACGACGACTTCAAGCTGGTGCTGCTGGAGGGGCATGGCGGTACGGTGCGGCGCCGCGACGCCGGGTACCGGGTGCCACCGGGCCGGCTGGTCGTGCACCATCCCGGTACGGCCCACGCCGGCACGCCGGACGACCCCGACGGACGGTGGCGGGTGATGTGCGTACCGGTGGATCTGGTCGCCGAGGTGACCGACCCGGTGCGGCTGCGGTTCGACCCACCGGTGCTGCCCGATCCCGGCCTTGCCCACCGCTACGTGGAGCTGTTCGGGCTGTTCGAAGGGCCGACCCCGGCGCTGGCCTGCGAGGCGGGCCTGTTCGACCTCGTGCTGGCGCTGGCCAAGGTCGCCGGTGCGGCGCCGCCTCCGGGCACCGTCCGGGCCGCCGCGATCGCCGAGCCGGCGCGCGACCACCTCGCCGCGCACCTCGACCAGAACGTCACGCTGGCCGCGCTGGCCGGGGTGACCGGTACCAGCCGGTTCGGCGTCACCCGGGCCTGCGTCGCACACTTCGGACTGCCGCCGCACGCGTTGCACCTGCGGCTGCGGCTCGACCACGGGTGCGAGCTGATCCGGCGCGGCGTGCCGCTGGCCGAGGCGAGCGTGCTGACCGGCTTCCACGACCAGGCGCATTTCGCTCGTACCTTCGCCCGGACGTACGGGATGACTCCCCGCCAGTTCCGCGACTCGTGGACGGGACGCCCCGGCCCGTACCGGAAGCAGGTCCGCCGCCTCTGAGCGTGGGTACGCAGGCCGAACGGCCGCAGGTCGCTGGCGGTTGACCTATTGACATTCGATAGGTAACGAGTGATAGTCGGCGACGCCACGGTCCGGTTTCCGCGTCGTCGGCGTGGGTTGCTGCCGGTGCGCTGGTACCACGGCACCTTCATCCTGGACGCCCGTCGGGTGCGGGTCCCGACCGCACGTGGCACCCGCCCGTTCTGGCTGCGGCTGGCCCGACATCTGTCCTACCCGGCCGACCGGGTCCGGTCGGTCACGCTGCTTGCGAGGGTGGCCGGCTGTTCCTTGATGTGACTGCCGAGGTTCCGGTGGCGGAATACGAGCCGGGGTGTGGTCCGGACCCGTGGCGGGGGTGGATTTGGGGGCGATCCATCCGTACGCGGTCGCCGGCCCGGACGGGCAGGGTCTGTTGGTGTCGGGACGGGCGGTCCGGGCCGAGCACCGCCAACACACCGCACTAGAGCCGGCCGTCCGGGTAGCGGGTCAGGTAACCGCCCATGGTCCGGAAGTAGTCGGTGGCGGCGTACTCCTGGCCGTCGTCGGTGCGTACCCGGGTGATCGCCAGGCCGGGCCGCTGCCCGCGCCGCGCGTCGGCGCCGGCCACGATCACCACACCGTCGCCCTCGCGGTAGAAGATCCGGCCGGGCGTGCCGCCGTAGCGGGCCTCGGAGACCCGGGCCGCCAGGATCCGCAGTCGCGCGCCGTCGTGGTGGGTGAAGGCGTTCGGGTACGGGTCGGACTGCGCCCGCACCAGCCGCTCGAGCTCCTCGGCCGGCCAGTTCCAGTCGATCCGGCTCTCCTCGAGCGAGCGCTTGTGGAAGAAACTCGCCTTCGACCGGTCCTGCGGGGTCCAGTCGGTGCGTCCTGAGGCGATCAGCGCCAGTCCGTCCACGGTGATCGGGCCGAACAGCTCCAGCGTGCGGTGGAACAGGTCGGTGGTGGTGTCGGTCGGGCCGACCGGTATCGCGCGTTGCAGCACGATGTCGCCGGCGTCGAGGGTCTCGTCCATCAGGTGCGCGGTGACTCCGACCTCGCGCTCGCCGTTGAGTAGCGCCCAGATCAGCGGGCTGAACCCGGCGTACGCCGGCAGCAGCGAGTCGTGCACGTTCAGCGTTCCGTACGGCGGCAGGTTGAAGATCTCCGGCGGGATCCAGGTACGCCAGTTGGTCGCCACGATCACGTCGGGTGCCGCCTGCCGGAGCCGCTCCAGCAGCTCGGGATCACCGGGTCGCTTGCGCAGCAGCACCGGTACCTCGTGCTTCTCGGCCAGTTCGGCCACCGAGTCGTCCCAGATCTTCTCGTACGCGTGCTCACTCTTCGGATGCGTGACGACCAGGGTCACCTCGTGCTCGGAGTCCAGCAGCGCCTGTAGGGTGCGGTGCCCCCAGGTCTGGTAGCCGAACATCACAACCCGCATCGACGGTCTCCTCTTCGGTCGGTCTGTCTCGCCCTGGTCGCACTGGTCAGGTGGTCCATATTGTTCTTGACCTTGGTGTAGGTTAGCCTAACCTAAATGCCACGGATGGTCGACCGTCCGCGCCAGCCGCACCGGGTCCGTACGGGATCCAGTCCTCCACCACGCCGCCGACCGGCCGGCAGACTGATGGGACAGGTATGTCACGAACCAATCGCAGCGACGATTCCCAGGTCCACGATCTCCTCGGCATCGGCTTCGGCCCGTCGAACCTCGCCCTGGCCATCGCCATCCGCGAGGCGACCGCCGGCCCCGGCCGGATCGACAGCGCCGTCTTCCTGGAGCGCCAGCCCAGCTTCGGCTGGCACCGGGGGATGCTGCTCGACGACGCCACCATGCAGGTGTCGTTTCTGAAGGACCTGGTGACGCTGCGCAACCCGGCGAGCGGGTTCAGCTTCCTCTGTTACCTACAGAGCCGGGGTCGGCTGATCGACTTCATCAACCACAAGAACCTCTTCCCGTCCCGGGTCGAGTTCCACGACTACCTGGAGTGGGCGGCGGCCCAGGTCGACGACATGGTCCGGTACGGGCACGACGTGGTCGACGTACGCCCGGTCTGGCGGGACGGCGAACTCGACCACTACGAGGTACTCGCCCAGGCCGGCCCCTGCTCCGCCGCCCCGGTCAGCTACCGGGCCCGCAACCTGGTGCTGGGCGTGGGGCTGCGGCCGTACCTGCCGGACGGGATCACTTTGGACACCCGGGTCTGGCACAGCCGCGACCTGCTGCCCAACCTGCGCGGCCTGGTCCCGTCGGAGCCGTCCCGGTTCGTCGTGGTCGGCGCCGGGCAGAGCGCGGCCGAGGCCGTCGACCACCTGCACCGGGAGTTCCCCGCCGCCGAGGTCTGCGCGGTCTTCTCCCGGTACGGCTACAGCCCGGCCGACGACAGCTCCTTCGCCAACCGGATCTTCGACCCGGCGGCCGTGCAGGAATACTTCACCGCTCCGCCCGAGGTGAAGGAGATGATGCTCGCCTACCACGGCAACACCAACTACTCCGTGGTCGACCAGGAACTCATCGACGAGCTGTACCGGCGCGTCTACCAGGAGAAGGTACGCGGCGTCGAGCGGCTCCGGATCCTCAACCTGTCCCGGCTGGTCGAGACGGTCCGTACCCCCGAGGGGGTGCGGATGGTGGTGGAGTCGCTGGTCACCAACGAGAAGACGGTGCTCGACACCGACGTGGTGGTCTTCGCCACCGGATACCGGCCGGTCGACCCGTTCGACCTGCTCGGCGAGGCGGCGCAGGTGTGCCTGCGGGACAACGCCGGGCGGGCACTGGTCGACCGCGACTACCGGCTGCGGACCGGCCCGGAGGTCCGGGCCGGCATCTACCTCCAGGGCGGCACCGAACACAGCCACGGCATCTCCTCCTCGCTGCTCTCCAACACGGCCATCCGGGCCGCCGAGATCCTCGGCTCGATCTGCGCCCGCTCCGCCGACCCGGCACTCGACCGCGAACCCGAGTACGCCGGCGCGCCCGGCTCCGCCGGACTCCGCTGACTCGCCGGCCGTTCCCGTCGCCGGTGCGCGCCGGACTGTCGGCGGATGTTCGGGGCTGTCCGCGGTCGGCGGACGGTCGGCGGATGTTCGCCGGCAGGTAGCCGGGAGCGGGTCGGAGGTTCACCTGCCCCGGTAACCCTGCGCGAATGCGGGAGAGCCTCTCACCGGCCCGACTGCGCTGGCTGGGCCTGCTCGGCAGCGCACTCATGGCCGCCAGCGCCCACCTGGCCGGCTCGGCCACCGACCGGGGGCCGGGCTGGGCGGTCGGCGTCGGGCTGTGGCTGGTCGGCGCCGGTGGACTGGCCGCCGTCTGGTGGCGACTGCGCACCGTCGCCGCGCCGGGCTGGTTGCTGGGTACCGGCGCGCTCTGGGCGGTGCCGCTGCTGCTGGCGCCGCCGCTGGGCAGCTCCGACGTCTACGCGTACGCCTGTCAGGGCGAGATCGTCCGGGCCGGGCTCGACCCGTACGCGGTGGGGCCGGACGCGCTGCCGTGCCGGTGGTTGGACTGGGTCGCGCCGAGTTGGCGGGACACGCCCGCGCCGTACGGCTCCCTCTGGCTGCTCGTCGAGGGGGTCGCCGCGAGCGTGTCGGCCGGCAGCCTGCCGCTGGCCGTCACGGTGCTGCGGCTGGTGGCGATCGTCGGCGTGCTGCTGGCCGCCGCCGCCGGCGCCCGGCTGGCCCGGCACTGCGGCGGGAACCCGGCCCGGGTGGTCTGGCTCGGCGCGATCGGCCCGCTGCCGCTGGTACACGTCGTCTCCGGGGCGCACAACGACGCTCTGCTCGCCGGGCTGGTCGTACTCGGGCTGCTGGCCGCGGCCGAGCTGCGTACCGTGGTCGGCCGGCTGGCCCTTGCCGGCGTCGCGTTCGGGGCCGCCGCCTCGGTCAAGGCCACCGCCCTGGTGGCGGTACCGTTCGCGCTCGCGGTCGTACCCTGGGCGCGCACCGGCCGGCGTCGCGTCGCGGCGGGTGCCGTCCTGACCGGCGCGACCCTCGGCACCGTCCTGCTGCTGGCGGGCGTGACCGGGCACGGCCTCGGCTTCGTCCGGAGTTGGCCGGCGACCGCCGGCAGCGTGCAGTGGTCGTCGATTCCGACCGGGGTCGGGATGGCGGTCGGCTACGGGCTACGCGCGGCGGGCCGGCCCGAGGCGTTCGGCGGCGCCGTCGAGGTCGCCCGGTTGCTGGGGCTGGCGGCGCTCGGCGCCGTCCTGCTGCTCGCCTGGCGCCGGGCGCTGCGCGGCGGCGTCGCGGTCGCCGTACCGGCGGCCGGGGTGGCACTGCTCGCCACCGCGCTGCTCGGCCCGGTTTTCTACGCCTGGTACGCCCTTGCCGGGGTCGCCGTGCTGGCCGCCGCCGCACCCCGGGGACGGCTGGGTACCCTGCTCGACGCCGGCTCCGCCGGGCTGGTCTTCCTCACCCTGCCGGACAGCCTCGGACTGGTCACCAAGACCAAGGTCCCAGGAGCGCTGCTCGACCTGGCCCTGGTCGGCTGGCTGCTGACCCGCTGGGCGGGGCGGAGGCCGGCCGGGCCGGCCCGGATGCCGGCCGGGCGCTCGCGGGAGTTGGCACGACGTTCACCTCTGGTGTCCGGGCCTGCGCGGATGCTGGTGAGACGCTCACGGACGGTGCTCGGGCGCTCCGGGGAGCTGGTAGGGCGGTCGCGGAGGTTGCTCGGCCGGGTCGACGCGTGGCGGCGGCGCCGGGTCCGCGCCGTCCTCAGGCAGCGCCGGTCGCCGGTGTAGCGGGTCGCCCGCTGTTCACCTCGGCAGGGCACCCTTCGTGGGTGACCGCCGACCTGATTCCGGCCGCCGGACCGCCCGCCGTGCCGCCCACGGCCGCCCGCCGCGGCTACCTGGCCGTCGAGTACACGCTGCTCTTCTTCGGCGCGGTGCTCGGCTACGTGCTGGCTGGCAGTCCGGGTAGCCCGATCCCGCCGTTGCTCCTGCTGGCCGGCCTCGCCGCCGGCTACCTGTGGCGGCGCCCGGACTTCGACCGGCGGAGCTGGTGGGGCCGGGCGGCGCTGCGTGCCGAGTGGCTCCCGATGCTCCGGCTGTGGACGGTCGCCGCCGTACTGGCGGTCGCGGCACTGGCGGTGCTCGCCCCGGACCGGCTCTTCGCGCTGCCCCGGCAGTCGCCGCTGCTCTGGGCAGCGATCATGGTCTTCTACCCGCTCTTCTCCGTCTATCCGCAGGAGCTGATCTTCCGGGGCTTCCTGATGCACCGGTACGCCCCGGTCTTCGGCTCCGGGCGCTGGCTGGTGGCGGCCAGTGCCGTGGCCTTCGGGTTCGTCCACCTGATCTTCGGGAACGCCCTGTCGGTGCTGGCCACCCTGGCCGGAGGCTGGCTCTTCGCCCGCCGCTACCAGCGCACCGGCTCGCTGCTGGTCGCCTCGGTCGAACACGCCCTGTACGGGCTGCTGGTCTTCACCGTCGGGCTGGGCGACTTCTTCTACCACGGCGCGGCGTAGGTGTCCCGCCGGGCTGGTCAGCCGGCGGTCGTCGGCGGGTCCGCGACGGCCGATCGGTCGGACGTGTGGTCGGGGTCTGCGGCCTGCTCCTCGGGGGCGCCCCGGTCCGGCTCAGCGGTGCCGGGAACCGGTTCGGCGCGGCGGTTCCACTCGAAGGTGACCTTCATGTGCGCCTCGCCGGTGGTCTCGGCGACCACAAAACCACCCTTCGCGGCGACCTTGAGACCGAATTCGATCGCCACCCGGTCGGCCCCGCCAGCATCGCGGGCCCGTGCGGCCGCACTCTGGGCGAGCCGGTGGAACCGGTCGAACGCCTCGCCGAACGTCTCCGACAGCCGGGCGACCACCTCGCGGGGACGACCGGCCGGCGCGACTCCGGTGACCTGGTGGGTCACCTCGACCAGCACCGTGCTGTCGTCGTCGACCGGAATCTCCACGTAGTAGGTCATTGCCGTCCTCACCGGTCGACGAACTGCGGCCGGCTCATTCTAGTGGCGGACTACCACCCCTTCGGACGGTCGGCGAAGCCCTCGGTCGAACGCCGACCCGGCCACCTTGTCCGCCGTCGATACCCTCGAAGGTCCAGTGCGGAGCGACGCGGTTGCGAGCGGGAGGCCGGCCGATGCCCCACCTCACGTCGTCGGACGTACGCAGCTCTGGAATGTGACACCGCGAGTGGTGCGTCGGCTGTCGTCCATCCCCGGCCAGGAGGCCTGATGCCGCGAGTGCAGTCGTACACCCGCCGGGACGGCACCCGGGTCAGGGGACACTACCGATCCCGTACGCGCCGGCCGCGCCTCCGCCGCTCGTACACCCGCCGACGCCGGGGAGGCAACCCGGCGTCGGACCGGTCGGGCTGGTGGCTCGCCGGAGTGGCCGGCGCGCTGGTGCTGGGCTGGCTGGTCGTGGACTTCGTCCAGCGGCATCCGGTCCGGGCCCTGGCCATCGCGGTCGGCCTGGTAGCGGCCGGCGCCGGGATCCTGACCCTGCTGGTCAGGGCGCGGTTCCGCGAGGAGGCCGACGCGGCGGTACGGGCCCGGCACGTCGAGACGACCGACACGATGACCGGGCCGGATTTCGAGCGTTGGGTGGCTGCCCTGCTCAGCAGGTCGGGATTCTCCCGGGTGACCGTCTGCGGCGGTGCCGCCGACCGGGGCGCGGACATCACGGCTGTCGCCCGGGACGGGGGCCGGGTGGTCGTGCAGTGTAAGCGGCACAGCACGGGGAACCGGGTGGGCAGTGCGGCGATCCAGCGCTTCGCCGGCACCTGCCGCAGCATTCACCGGGGCGAGATCTGTGTGATCGTCACCAACGGGTTCTTCGCGGCCGGTGACGGACTGCGGCTGGCCCGTGAGTTGGGAATCGGGCTGGTGGACCGGTCGGCGTTGGGGGAGTGGGCGTACACCGGGCTGCCGCCCGCGGCGCTGGGTCGGCGCTGAGCAGTCCATCCCGTGGGGTGGACCGGTCTGCAGCTCCGGCATGTACGCGTTGAGGTAGATCCGGTGCCAGCAGTCGATCGACCGCTTCGACCCGGCTATGCGCGTTGGTTAATGCGGTTGTGGCGGTGCTTGCGGTTCGGTGGCATGAGCGGCGGGACGGTCAGCGGTGTTAGCGGGTGGAATATTGTCGAGCGCGGCGCACGCGTCGGCGATCAGGCTGGCGTCGGCGGGGATGTCTCGCAAGAGGCAGCCTTGGAGAAGACCGCGGGCGAGCCCGGCGGCCGCGGTTGCGACTCGCTGCGCCGATAGCTTGTCGAGGATGACGCCGTGCGCGGCTGGCCGGCCGGTGAGGGCTGTGCCGAGTGTGTCGACGACCGGGTCGCCGTCCTGGCGCACCTGGTCGGCGAAGCGTCTGTCGTGCAAGGCCAGGGTCGTCAGTTCAAGCTCGAACAGGTACAGGCGCCGGAGGCCGGGCGTTGCCGCGGCACCGGCCATCACCGTGCCGAAGCGGTGGAGTACCTCGGCCGCCGTGCACCGAGGCGGCAGGTTCACCTTCAGGTGAGGTAGCAGTTCATCCCGGCAGGAGGCGATGGCTGCATAGAACAGCTCCCGCTTGCCGCCGAAGCTTGAGTACACCGCGCCGGTCGTCAGGTCGGCCCGGGCTGCGATCGCCTCGACGGTCGCGGCCCGGTATCCCTGGGTGGCGATCAGGTCGATCGCGGCCTCCAGCAGCGCCTGCCGGTTCCTCTGCTGGATCTGCGCTCGCGTTGCCATCGTTCTCCTTGAGATAGCGTCCTTATCCAAGTAATGTCATTATCCATGGATTCGGAGTTCGCCGCGATTCTGGACGGCATCCCGCGCCAGCATTGCTTTCCCGGTCCCGACCAGGTTGGGGAGCGGCTGGCCGCGATAGCGGACCGCTATCCAGACCTGGCGTGCCGCCAGCGCGTCGGCACCTCCCGTGAGGGCAGGCCCATCGAGTTGCTGAGCATCGGTTCTGGCCCGTGCGATGTGCTGGTGTTCGCCGGCCCGCATCCCAACGAGCCGGCCGGCTTTCTCACCGTTCCGTACTTGGCCGAACTGCTCTGCACCGATGAGGCCCTCCGTGAACGGCTGGACTGCACCTGGCATCTCATCGGTTGCGTCGACCCCGACGGCGCGCGGCTGAACGAAGACTGGTATGTCGGCCCACTCACACGCCGGCACTACGCCCGCCGGCACTACCGGCCACCGTTGCGCGAGCAGGTGGAGTGGACGTTCCCGCTTCCGGGTGGCTCGGATGCCGGGCTGCCCGAATCCCGCGCGCTGATGCACGCGATCGATACTCTTCGGCCACAGTTGATGTGCTCGCTGCACAACGCCGAGTTCGGCGGCGTGTACTACTACATCGGCGAGGAGCGGCCTGACATCGCTGACGCGCTGGCCGGCCTGTCCGCATGGACCGGCATCCCGCTTCACGTCGGTGATGCCGAACTGCCCGGCACCAGGCGCATCCGCCCCGGCGTGTTCGCCGTCCCGTCGCTGAGAGCAGCCCATCACGCCATGACCGGGATCGGCGGTCCGATGGGCGCTTTCAGCCTGCACTACGCCGGGCGGCGCGGCGCCTTTCCCCTCGTCATCGAAGTGCCTCTCTGGGCCAGCCCGCAGAGCGCTGAGGAAACCACGTGCGATCAGCGGTGCTCCGGCGTGCTGGCCGCCACGGCCGACATGCTGCAAGCGGTCTCCCCGGAGATTGGCGAGGCCATCGATCCGGTACTCGAAATGATGACCACTCCTGGCTCGCCGTTCGCCCGTTCCCTGGCCGACGTTCGCCGGACTGCCAGCGCCCTGGCCGCAGCGCTTCGCGAGCAGGCACGGCAGGCCGGTGACGCCCTGGCCACCGTCGCCGAACGATTCGCCGCGCGGCAGACCGCCCACACCCTTCGGCTGCGCGCCTGCGGTACTGCATTGCGGCTGCTCGACGAAGAGGCCAGCCGCGGCGCTCACACGCCGGCCGTCCAGGATGCCCGCCACGCCCTCGACGACCTGTTCACGGACTGGGTGAATGACGCTGATGCTGACGCACCGTGCACACCCGTGCCGCTCCACCGCCTGCTCGGCGCTCAACTCGGCGCCATCCTCACCACCGCAGCACTCCTTACCGAGGCGCACTCAGCCGGCACCGGCCGGTAGTACGCCTCTCGCGCAGCGAGCACCTGCCTGACCGGAAGAGAAGAAATGGACCCTGCACAGGCCCGCGAATTTCTGCGAACCCATCACCACGCCGTTCTCAGCACCTTCCGCAAGGACGGGCATCCCCAGCTTTCACCGGTCATCGTCGCACTTGACGGCACCGGCCGAGTCGTGCTCAGCACGACCAGTGCGCGAGCCAAGACCCGTAACCTACAGCGGTGTCCGCAGGTCTCTGCATGCGTCTTCACCAGCCCGTTCTTCGGGCCATGGGTACACATCGAGGGCACGGCCGAGATCCTGCCTCCAGCCCTGGGCCTGGATCGTGAGGCCCTGGTAGGCCTCCACAGCGCGCTCAGCGGCGAGTACCCGGACTGGGAAGCATTCAACGAAGGCATTCATGCCGACGGACGCGTAGTCATCCGCTTTGCCGTCGAGCGGGCCAGCGGCATCACCGGGCGATAGAAAGGGCGGCTTTCGTCGACGAGCCGAAGATATCGACGATGATGCCCCGAGCACTTCGACACCTGAACTCGATGATCCTGACCGTGCCCACGGTGCCGGCCCGGCCGGGCGGATCAGGTCGATCAGGCCAGGTGCGCGCGCAGCACCTCGGCCAGCGGCTCCCGGCGTACGCAGGCGTCGAACGCGAACGAGGCGGCCAGCCGTCCGGCCTCGTCCGGGTCCACCCCCTCGAAGCAGCGGCCGAACTCGCCGACCAGCGGCTCGGCGAGCAGGATGTTCCGGACCAGCAGGTTGATCCAGGCCCGGCGCCCCCACGGGTACGGGTCGAAGTCCGGAAACTCCCGCGCGAAGAGTTCCTCGATCGGGTCGAGGATGTGCCGGACCTCCCGGTCGACCCCGCCCCACGAGTCGGAGCCGAGTCGGGCCTTCTTTGCCACCACGGGTGCGATCCGCTGCCGGTACGGGCTCTGCTCGGCCGCGTACACCAGGCCCTGCAACCCGATGTCCTTGTAGGTCCAGAGCGCCCAGCTCGCGCCGTGTTCCCGGTAGATCTCGAGCTGGTCGGCGAGCAGTCGGAGCCGGGAGGCGTCCCGTTCCGGTTCACCGGTGTAGACCGGGCCGAACTCGCCGATCCAGATGGGTGTCCCGGTGCGGCGCATGAACTCGGTGCGGCGCAGGAAGGTGCGCTGCACGGCCGCCCGGTCGAAGTACTCACCCCGGGTGGTACCGGGATACTCGCTGCCGGCGGCGATCCCGGGCAGCGCGTAGTCGTGCGCCGTGTAGACCGTGTTCGGGTACGGCTCGGTGAAGGCCGCGAAGTCGGTGGAGTAGCGGTTGCCGTCCAGGAAAAGTACGTGCCGGTCGTCGACCTCGCGGACGGCCCGGACGAGCCGGTCGTAGAACGGTCCGATCACCTCACCTGAGGCATCGGCCGGCTCGTTCACCGGGTTGTAGCCGGCAACAACGGGATTGTCCCGGTAGCGGTCGGCGATTGCCTGCCACAGGTGCACCACCCGGTCCTGGAAGTGCCGGTGGGTCCAGAAGTGTGCCCAGTGCGTCGGGTTGTCGCTGTGCCAGTTCTGGTTCTGGTAGCCGGGCACGGCGTGCAGGTCGAGGATGACGTGCAGGCCGGCGTCCGCGCAGAGCCCGACGATCCGGTCCAGCCATCCGAATCCGTCCGGCTTGAGCAGGAACGGCCGGTCGTCGTCCTCGAAGTGGCGGTAGCTGAACGGTACGCGTACCGAGTTGAGGCCGAGCGAGGCCAGATGGCCGGCGTCCTCGGCGGCGAAGAAGTCGGTCAGGAACCGGTCGAAGAACCGCTGGTAGCCCTCCGGGCCGAGCGCGCGGCGCAGGGCCTTGCGCTGCTGCGACTCGGTGCCGGGATAGCCGGTGATGAAGTTCTCCATGTTGAGCCAGCCGCCGAGGCCGACCCCGGCGAGCCGGACGGTCCGCCCGCTCGCGTCGACCAGCCGCTCCCCGTCGACCCTGATCCAGCCCGGTCCGGTCACCGTTACCACCGCCTACGCTCGTCCGGCCGGTACCGGCCCGGTGCTGTCCCGGACCAGCAGTCGGGGTTGGAAGTGCACGTCGTGCCCGGCCGGACCGCCGCCCAGCAGCGCCCAGAGCCGATCCCAGGCCTGCCGGCCGAGTTCGTTGCGGGGGATCGAGGCGGTGGTCAGCGGCGGGGTGGTGTAGCGGGCGAACGGGATGTCGTCGAAGCCGGTCACCGAGAGGTCCCTCGGTACCCCGATGCCCAGCTCGTGCAGGCCGCTGAGCGCGCCGAACGCCACCATGTCGTTGAACGCGACCACCGCGGTCGCGCCGCTGCGCAGCACGGCCCGGGCCGCCGCGTGCCCGTCGTCGAAGGTGGCGCCGCAGGACAGTTCGGTGAGCGCGCAGACCGGTTCGGCGCCGCAGGTGTCCCGGAGTGCGGCCTGCCGTTCCCGGTTGGACGTGCTGGCCGCCGGGCCGGCCAGGTAGACGATCCGGCGGTGGCCGAGGGACCGCAGGTGGGCCACGATCGCGGCGATCCCCGCCGCGTAGTCGACCGAGAGCGACGGCACGTTGCTGCCCGGCAGGTCCCGGTTGACCAGGACGAGCGGGGCGAGCCGGTCGCTGAGGGCCCGCAGTTCGGCCTCCGGTACCCGGGGCGACGCCAGGACGAGCCCGTCGGAGCGGCGCCGCGCCTCCACGGCCAGGATCGCCTCCTCGGCGACGTTCTCGTTGGACTCGGCGACCAGCAGCCGGTGACCCCGGGTGGCGGCGGCGTGGCTGAGCCCGCGCAGCACGTCCTGGAACATCGGGTTGGACAGGTCCGGCACGATCAGCGACACCGTGCTGGTACGCCCCAGTGCCAGGCTGCGGGCGACCAGGCTGGGTTCGTAGTTCAGCGCCTCGGCGGCGGCGCGGACCCGGGCGGCGAGGTCGGCCGCCACGGTCGGGCTGCCGTTCATCACCCGGGAGACGGTCGCCCGGGAGACTCCGGCGGCCTCGGCGACCCGGCCGATCGTGGCCGAGGGGCGGTCCGGCCGGGCGGATCTGCGGCGAGCTTGTCGCGATCCGCCGGTCGGTTCGTCGGCCGACTGCCCGGCGCGGCGGTCTCCGGTCAGGCTCATCTCGAATCCCCCAAGGGTGGCCGCCGCGCCGACCGTCCACTGAGGATATCGGGCAGTGGTCGTCCGCTGACGCCCTGGTGGCCATCTCGTGGGCACCGAAGATACCGGTTACCCGATCTTGGAAGCAACCGGTTTCTCCCACCCGGCCACCGGCGTGTGCTGCGATGTTTCCACAGCTAGTTAGCGAGTGTTCGATGCGTTGACAGTTGATGTTGGCTTTGTTAGAAACTGGTTACCCAGCCCGGATGTGGGCCGTGCGGGCATGGCGGGCATGACGGGCAGCACGAGGCTCCACCCGCGACGTATCTCCGCCGAAGGGTGCTCCGATGAGCGATCGCACGGGCAGACCCACCGCACGGTCCGGGCCACGCCGCCGGGAGACCCGGGTGGCGTACGGTTTCCTGACACCGTGGATCGTCGGGATGGTCGTGTTCACCATCGGGCCGATCCTGGCCTCGCTCTATCTCTCCTTCACCGACTACACCCTGCTCAGCCCGCCGGAGTGGCTGGGGCTGGAGAACTACCGGCGGATGCTTTCGGACTCCCGGCTGCACAAGTCGCTGCTGGTCACCTTCCAGTACGTCTTCGTCTCCGTACCGCTGCAGCTCGTCCTGGCCCTCGGCCTGGCCATGCTGCTCAACCGGGGCGTACGCGGGCTGCCCATCTACCGGTCGGTCTACTACCTGCCGTCGCTGCTGGCCGGAAGCGTCTCCATCGCGATCCTCTGGCGGCAGATCTTCGGCAGCGAGGGGCTGATCAACCAGTTGCTCGCCAAGGTCGGTGTCGAGGGTGTGAGCTGGGTGTCCCATCCGGACTATGCGCTCGGCACCCTGGTCGTGCTGAACGCCTGGACGTTCGGCGCGCCGATGGTGATCTTCCTGGCCGGGCTCCGCCAGATCCCGAGCATGTACTACGAGGCGGCCTCGGTCGACGGCGCCGGCGCCGTCTCGCAGTTCTTCCGGATCACCATCCCGCTGCTCACCCCGATCATCTTCTTCAACCTGATCCTCCAGATGATCGGCGCCTTCCAGAGCTTCACCCAGGCGTTCGTGGTCAGCGGCGGCAGCGGCGGCCCGGCCGACTCCACCCTGCTCTACACGCTCTACCTCTACGAGCGCGGCTTCGGCTCGTTCGAGATGGGCTACGCGTCCGCGCTGGCCTGGACGCTGCTGGTCATCATCGCCGTGCTGACCGGCGTCAACTTCCTCTTCGCCAAGCGATGGGTGTTCTACGGTGACTGACCTGACCACCGCCGCCGGGGCGAGCGTACGGCCGGCGGCCCGCGCCGACCCGCCCGTGCGGCGGATCTCCAAGCACGCCCTGCTGATCGTCTTCGGCGTCGTGATGATCTATCCGCTGCTCTGGATGGTCTCCAGCTCGGTCAAGCCGACCGAGGTCATCTTCCGGGACCCGTCGATCTGGCCCCGCGAGTTCGATCTCGGCAACTACACCGGCGGCTGGACGGCGCTGGAGCATCCGTTCCAGCACTACCTGTGGAACTCGGCGGTGATCGCGATCGCCTCGATCGTCGGCAACCTGCTCTCCTGCTCGCTGGCGGCCTACGCGTTCGCCCGGCTGGAGTTCCCGGGCCGGCGGGTCCTCTTCGCCGCGATGCTCGCCA
This sequence comes from Plantactinospora sp. KLBMP9567, assembly GCF_033446045.1. NCBI lineage: Bacteria > Bacillati > Actinomycetota > Actinomycetes > Micromonosporales > Micromonosporaceae > Plantactinospora > Plantactinospora sp. KLBMP9567. The sequence goes on from NZ_JAWQRR010000003.1 coordinate 161,240, forward strand.
CGATGATGCTGCCGATCCACGTGCTGATCGTGCCGCAGTACGTCCTCTTCTCACAGCTCGACTGGATCAACACCAGCCTGCCGCTGATCGTGCCGAAGTTCCTCGCCACGGACGCCTTCTTCATCTTCCTGATGGTGCAGTTCATCCGCTCCCTGCCCAGAGAGCTGGACGAGGCGGCCCGGATGGACGGCTGCGGGCACCTACGGATCTACTGGCGGATCATCATGCCGCTCTCCGTACCGGCGCTGGCCACCTCGGCGCTGTTCACCTTCATCTGGACCTGGAACGACTTCTTCAGCCAGCTCATCTTCCTGACCAACCCCGACCTCTACACCGTCCCGGTCGCGCTCCGGTCCTTCATGGACGGTCAGGGCGAAACCGCCTGGGGTCAGCTCTTCGCCATGTCCATCGTCGGACTTGCGCCGATCTTCGGCTTTTTCCTCGCCGGCCAGCGTTATCTGACGCAGGGGCTGGCTACGACCGGCCTCAAGTGAACCGTTCCAACCCACCGCTTCGCACACCCACCGTCAGCGAAGGAGCTCCGATGAGAGCCAGATCCGTCCGGACCCGCCTCAGCACCGTCGCCGTCTCCGCCACCCTGCTGCTCTCGGTCGCCGCCTGTGGCGACTCCGGGGGCGACGGCGGGCCCGTGGAGTTGCGGTTCTCCTGGTGGGGGAACAACGACCGGGCCCAGGCCACCCAGAAGGTGATCGACGCCTTCCAGGCGCAGAACCCGGACATCAAGGTCACCGGCTCGTCGTCCGACTTCAACGCGTACTTCGACAAGCTCGCCACCGAGGTCGCGGCCGGCGACGCGCCGGACGTCATCACGCTGGGCGGCGCCTACCCCCGGGAGTACGGCGACCGGGGTGCGCTGCTCGACCTGGCCCGGGTGCAGAACGAACTGAAGACCGACAAGATCGACGCCGCCGCGCTCGGCAACGGGCGGTTCGAGGAGAAGCAGTACGGCGTGCCGACCGGGGTCAACACCTTCGCGGTGGTGGTCAACCCGACCGTCTTCCAGAAGGCCGGCGTACCGCTGCCGGACGACAGCACGTGGACCTGGGAGGACTTCGCCCGGATCGCCCGGGAGATCTCGGCGAAGTCGCCGAAGGGCACCTACGGGGCGGCCGACCCGAGCAGCGCCGACATGTTCGACCTCTACTCGCGGCAGCGCGGCGAGGGGCTGTACACCGCGGACGGCAAGGTCGCGATCAGCCGGAACACCATCACCGAGTGGTGGACGATGACCGTCGGGCTGCGCGACTCCGGCGCCACCCCGCCGGCCTCGGTCACCACCGAGCTGGAGGGTCAGCCGGCCCCGGAGCAGACCCTGATGGGTCGAGGGCTGGCCGGGATGCAGTTCGACTGGAGCAACCAGCTCGGCTCGCTGCGCAAGGCGTCCGGACAGCCGCTCGAGCTGCTGCGGGCACCGGGGGAGGGCGCCCAGAAGCCGGGGATGTGGTTGCAGGCCTCGCAGATCTACACCATCAACGCCCGTACCGAACACCCGAAGGAGGCGGCGAAGTTCGTCGACTTCCTGGTCAACAGCCCGGAGGCCGGAAAGATCATCCTGACCGACCGGGGCATTCCGGCCAACTCCGAGGTGCTCTCGGCGGTGGTGCCGGCACTCAACCCGGACCAGTCCGCCCAGGCGAAGTTCATCGAGCGGGTCACCCCGCAGGTGGGTCCGCCGCTGGTGATCGGGCCGACCGGCTCCACCGACACCCGGCTCATCCTGCAACGGCTCAACGCCGAGGTGCTCTTCGACCGGAAATCCCCGGCCGACGCGGCGGACGAGTTCGTCAAGCAGGTGGAGGCGGCGATCGGCAAGTGACCCCGGACCGGAACGGGGACGACGGCCGGCTGGCGGAGCAGGACGGGCCCCGGATCGACCGCCGGGCCCTCGTCGACCGGCACGCGGTCGAGCTGACCGGCATCCTGCCGGAGTCCCCGCTCTCGGTCGGCAACGGGGAGTTCTGCTACACCGTCGACGTCACCGGCTTGCAGACCTTTCCGGAGCACTACCCGGTGCACGACCCCGGCGGCATCGGCACGCCGGGCACGCTGCTCGGCACCCAGGCACAGTGGGGCTGGCACAGCGTGCCGGCCGGGCGGGCGTACGACCTGGCGGAGACCTGCCGGGCCTATCCGACGCCGCGCGGCCCGGTCGAGTACGTCGACATGCGCGGCACGCTCTCCGGCACCCGCGAGGCCCCGGAGTCGCCGGCCGAGTCGTGGCTGCGCGGCAATCCACACCGGCTCGACCTGGGCCGGATCGGGCTGGTCTGGACGGCCCGCTCGGCCGGCTCCGGAGTCAGCATCCGGGCGCCCGAGCCGGCCGAGCTGACCGACCCGCACCAGCGGCTCGACCTGTGGACCGGCACCATCACCAGCCGGTTCCGGCTGGCCGGCACACCCGTCCAGGTGCACACGGTCTGCCATCCGGACCGTGACGTCGTCGCCGTACGCGTCTCCTCGACGCTGCTCGCCGAGGGCCTCGCGGTGCGGATCGCCTTCCCGTACGGCTCGCCGGAGTGGAGCAACGCCGCCGACTGGTCCCGGCCGCAGGCGCACTCGTCCAGACTGCGCCCGACCCCGGACGGGGCGGTGCTGCGCCGGGTACTCGACGACACCGCGTACTCGGTCGGGATCGCGCTGCCGGACGGCGCCCGGATCCTGCACGTCGGCCGGCACGAGTTCCTGGTCAGCACCGGGCTGGCCGCCGTCGAGCTGGTCGTCGCGTTCGCGCCCGGCGCCGGCTCGGCCGCCGGCACCGCGCTGCCGTCCTTTCCCGAGGTCGCGGCCGCCTCCGCCCGGCACTGGCCGGAATTCTGGCGCGGCGGTGGCGCGGTCGAACTGGCCGGCAGCCGGGACGACCGGGCGGTCGAGCTGGAACGGCGGGTGGTGCTCTCCCAGTACCTGACCGCGGTGCACTGCGCCGGCACGCTGCCCCCGCAGGAGACCGGCCTGATGGTGAACTCCTGGCGCGGCCGGTTCCACCTGGAGATGCACTGGTGGCACGGGGCGCACTTCCCGCTCTGGGGCCGTCCCGGCCTGCTGGAACGCAGTCTCGGCTGGTACGCCGGCATCCTGCCCCGGGCCCGGGAGACCGCCCGCCGGCAGGGCTGTGCCGGTGCCCGCTGGCCCAAGCAGGTCGGCCCGGACGGCCGGGAGAGTCCGAGCCCGATCGGGCCGTTCCTGCTCTGGCAGCAGCCGCACCCGATCTTCCTCGCCGAGCTGGTCCGGCGTGCCAGCACCGACCCGGAGGCCGCGTTGCACCGGTACGCCGACGTCGTCCTCGACACGGCGACGTTCATGGCCGACCACCCGGTCCGGGGCGAGCGCGGCTACCAGATCGGCCCGCCGCTGGTCCCGGCCCAGGAGTCGTACGCCGACGTCCGGGAGAGCCTCACCAACCCCACCTTCGAGCTGGCGTACTGGTCCTGGGGACTGCGGGTCGCGCAGTCCTGGCGGGTGCTGCTCGGCCTGCCGGCGGAGCCGTCCTGGGAGAAGGTCGCCGTCAACCTGGTCCGGCCGTACGTCCGGGACGGGGTCTACACCGCCGTCGACGTACCGCCGTACACGGTGCGGGACGACCACCCGTCGATGCTGTACGCCCTCGGCCTCGTACCACCCACCGAGCTGGTCGACCCGGAGGTCATGCGGGCCACCCTGCACGGGGTACTGGCCGACTGGGACTGGCCGTCGACCTGGGGCTGGGACTATCCGGCCATCGCGATGACGGCGACCCGGCTGGGCGAGCCGCACACCGCCGTCGACGCGCTGCTGCGACCCGAACCGAAGAACGGCTACCTGCCCAACGGGCACAACCGGCAGACCGCCGCGCTGCCGGTCTATCTGCCCGGCAACGGTGGGCTGCTGGCCGCCGTCGCGCTGATGGCCCGGGGCTCGGACGCGGACGCCGGCCGGCCGACCCCCGGCTTTCCGGACGACGGAAGCTGGACGGTCCGGCACGAGGGACTGCACCCGATGCCCTGACCGACCAGCGGATGCGCTGACCGGCCTCAGTCGGCCGTCGCTCCGATGGTGAAGTCGCCGGATGCCCTGAGCGACCTCAGCCGTCGCCCGGCCCGATGCTGAACTCGCTGATTCGCAGGCCGGCGCCGAGCCGCAGGTACACGTCCCGGACCCCGGTCGTGCCGGCCAGCGCCGCCCGCACGGTGGTGTACGCGTACCGGTCGCCGGTGCTGGGCACGGTGGCCCGGCCCAGCAGCGTACCGGTCGGGGAGTCGAGGCGTACCTCGATGGTCCCGTCGCCCGGCCCGGGCCTCGCGGCCCGGACGGTGAGGGTGCGCGAGCGGGCGTCGAGGGCCGTGCCGGTGAACGCGATCCAGCCGCCGGAGCCGGCACCCTCGACGGCGGTGCCACGCACCTTCGTCTCGTCCACCAGCAGGATTCCGTCGTAGTCGTCGAAGTTCTCCGCCCGGGTCGGCCGGGACAGGTCCCGGGGCGGGATCGTCTCGCCGCGCACCCGCAGCGTGCCACGCTGCCGGACGTCGGTGGCGGAGCCGCCGACCAGCAGGTCGTGTTCGGCGGACTCGACCACCCAGCGGTCCCGGGTCACGTCCCAGTGCCCCAGTTCGGTCGCCCGGACGGCGAACGTCACCCGACGGGTCTGGCCGGGGGCGAGGGTCACCCGCCCGAAGGCGCGGAGTTGCCGCAGCGGCATCCGGTCCCGGGACGTGCGTTGCCGGGTGTAGAGCTGCACCACCTCGTCGCCGGTCCGCCGGCCGGTGTTGGTCACCTCAACCGTCACCGTCACCGAGTCGTCCGGCCCGGCCGACGGCGCGCTCACCCGCAGGTTCGCATACCGGAAGCGGGTGTAGGACAGGCCGTGCCCGAACGGGAAGAGCGGCTCGCCCCGGTGGTAGAGGTAGGTCTGCCCGGACCGGATGATGTCGTAGTCGCGCAGGTCCGGCGGCAGGTCGGCGTCGGCGCGAGGCCAGGTCTGGCTGAGTCGCCCGCCCGGGTTGCGGTCGCCGAAGAGCGTGCCCGCCAGTGCCCGGCCGGTCTCCGGCCCGGCGTGGGTGGTCCAGAGCAGCGTCGCCGGCTCGGCCGCCAGGGTCACCGGATAGCTGGTTTCCAACACCACCGCGGTGTCCGGGTTGGCCGAGGTGACCGCCTCGACCAGTGCGGACTGGCTGGCACCGAGCGCCAGGCCGCGCCGGTCGGCGTTCTCCCGCCCGTAGACCAGCGGATGGCTGCCGACCACGACCACCGCCGCGTCGGCCCGGGCAGCCGCCGCGGCGGCGGTGGCGGCGCCGCTTTCCACCACCTCGCGGGCGAACCGGGCGGCGGCGGCGCGCTCGCCGGTGCCGACCGCGCCGTCGGCACCCACCGTCAGATACCGACCGGGGTACGGCCACCAGCTCTCGTTGGTCTCGTAGCCCGCGTACCGGATCAGGTAGGCACCGTCCGGCTCCCGTTCCAGCGCGAACTGCTGCGGTACGAACCATCCGCCGATCTCCGTCTCGGCGGTGTGGTACGGCCCCCAGTTGCCGGCGAGGTAGTGCCCGTTGCCGGCGTTGCGCAGCGTGCTGACGTCGCCCGCCCAGTCGTTCTGGTCCCACTGCGCGGCGGCGGTGGCCGGACCGGCCGCCGCGACGACGTTCTCCCCGGTGGCGGTGCCGGTGGCGGTCAGGTACCGCCCGGTCGCCAGGTCGCGCAGCGCCACCCGGTCGAGCGCCTCGACGCCGGTGACCGTGACGCGGTCGCCGAGCCGTTCCCGGATCCCGGCCAGCGGTGTCACCCGGTACGGCAGGGCGCCGCCGTACCAGTCGCCGTGCAGCGCGTCGTGCAGCGGGCCGATCACGGCGACGTTCCGGACCCGGGTCGGGTCCACCGGCAGGGTGCCGGCCGAGTTGCGCAGCAGCACCATCGCCCGCTCCGCCGCCTCCCGGTTCAGCTGCCGGTGTGCGGGGCTGCCGATCACCTCCGGACCGATGTGTGCGTACGGGCCGCCGTCCGGGTCGAAGTGCCCGAGCCGGAGCCGGATCGACAGCACCCGCCGGACCGAGGCGTCCACGTCGGCGACCGTGAGCAGCCCTTGGTCGAGCGCGGCGCGCAGGGTGGCCACCATCGGCCCGGGCTGGCCGTCGTCGACGGTGAAACTGTCCAGCCCGGCCTTGAGCATCGCCGCGTACGCCTCGGTCTCGTCGGCGTAGTAGCCCTGGAGCTGGGTCAGCGCGTGCGGAGCCCAGGCGTCGCTGACGTGGTAGAGGTCGCGGTCGGTCCACGACCGGATCACCTCGGCGAAGTCCGGGTTGACGTGGCTCGGGCGGCCGTTGACCAGGTTGTAGCCGGCCATCACTCCGGTGGCGGCGCCGGCCGCGATCGCGGACCGGAAGGGCGGGTCCTCGTATTCGTGCCGCAGCCGTGGTCGCAGGCTGGCCGAGGTCAGGCTCCGCTCCGCCTCCCGGTTGTACGCCGCGTAGTGCTTCAGCACCGGTGCGGTCTTGAGTCGCTCGGGATGGTCCCCGCTCAGGCCCCGTCCGTACGCGGTGGCGATCGCGCCGGTCAGCAGCGGGTCCTCGGAGTAGCCCTCCTCGTTCTTGCCCCACCGGGGGTCCCGCAGCAGGTTCACCACCGGCGCCCAGACCTGGAGGCCCCAGACGTCCGGATCGGCGGCGTGGTGGCCGCGCACCTCGTCGCCGACGGCCGAGCCGATCCGCCGGACCAGGTCCGGATCCCAGGTGCTGGCCAGGCCGAGCGCCTGCGGGAAGACCGTGGCCTCGGTGGCGGTCACCACGTGCCAGTCGGCGTCGACGTCGTTGGACCAGGCCACTCCGTGCAGGGCCTCGGTGCCGGTCTTGAAATAGCCGACGCCCAGGCGGGGGATGGCCGGTTGCGACTGGTGCAGCAGGGAGAGTTTCTCGTCCAGGGTCAGCCGGCCGAGAAGGTCGTCGATCCGTTGCCCGTCGGGCAGCCGAGGGTCCCGGAAGGGAAACCCGCCGGCCGGGTCCGCGGTGCCGGTGCCGGCCGTGACCACCATGCTGAGCAGCACCGCCACCAGTGCCGCCGCGCCACTGCGGACGAGCCGACGTCCGTCGGTGCCGCGTTCCATGCGTCCCCCGTCCATCGAACCTTTCCCACCCGGACGGCGCGCCGCGCGCGCCCCGACTCTGACCTGCGGCCACCACGGATCGCAAGGGGAGGTGGAAAGGTTCGTTGTGCTAGCCCGGCACGACTTTGTTTAATTACCCAACGATCTCATCATCGATGGGAGTGCGGAAGGGGAGGAACCGATGAAGAAGTTCGCCACCCGGGTCGCGGTGCTCGCGATCGTCGGGGCCGGCGCGGCGGTCGGAGTCACCGCCGTACCGGCACAGGCCGCACAGGCCCGGCCGTGCAGCGCCGACGGTCTCAGCCTGTACGGCCGCTACCCGGTCGACCACGACCAGCGGATCTACCAGTGCGTGCCGGACCCGTTCACTCCGCGCTGGGTGCTCTCCGAGACCTGTCCGGCGGGCACCCGACCGGCGACCACGCTCACGCCGTACTACCCGGGCAGCAGCACCGGGCCGTACCTCGCGACGACGACCTGCGCCAGCGACTGACCCTTTCCACCTGAACCGCGCGGCGCTCACGGACCGCGCCCGGCCTTGCGGTCCACCGCGCCGCAAGGGGAGGGAGGTCGGAAAAGGTTCACTGAACCGTCGCCGCTGACGCGGGCGGTGGTCGCCGGAGCCCTGTGGACGGTCGAGCCAGGACCGGTCAGGCGCCGGCGGCCACCGGCATCAGCGGCCGGGGGTGGTGCCGGCTGGTCGGGATCACCAGCGGTGTGCCGGTCAGCGGGTCGACGCTCACCTCGCACCGCACGTCGAAGACCTCGTCGACGAGGTCGGTGGTGACCACACTCGACGGTTCGCCCTGCGCGACGATCCGGCCACCCTTCATCGCGATCACGTGGTCGGCGTACCGGCACGCCTGGTTGAGGTCGTGCAGCACCATCACCACGGTCCGGCCGTCCCGCCGGTTCAGGTCCACCACCAGGTCGAGTACGTCGATCTGGTGCGACAGGTCCAGGAAGGTGGTCGGCTCGTCCAGTAGCAGCACCGGGGTCTGCTGGGCCACCGCCATGGCGATCCAGGCCCGTTGCCGCTGCCCGCCGGAGAGTTCGTCCACCGGCCGGTCGGCCAGCTCGGTGACCCCGGTCGCGGCCAGCGCGTCGGTCACCGCCCGCTCGTCCTCCGGCGACCACTGCCGCCACCAGGTCTGGTGCGGCGAGCGCCCCCGGCCGACCAGGTCGAGCACGGTCAGGCCGTCCGGCGCGACCGGTGCCTGCGGCAGGATCCCCACCTGCCGGGCCACCTGCCGGGTGGGCAGGGAGTGGATCGCCCGGCCGTCGAGCTGGACGCTGCCGGCGGTCGGGTTGAGCAGCCGGGCCAGCGCCCGGAGCAGGGTGGACTTGCCACAGGCGTTGGCGCCGACGATCACACTGATCAGGCCCGCCGGTATCACCAGGTCGAGGTCGTCGACGACCACCCGCTCGCCGTACGCCAGGCGCAGCCGCTCGGCCCGCAGCTCGGGGTGACCGGCCGCACCCGGCGGCGGGGCGTCGAGCGCGGAGTCGGTGATGGTCAGGTCCACGGTCATCGTCAGCCTCCAGAACCGGCGCGGTTGGCCCGGACGAGCAGCCAGAGCAGGAACGCCGCGCCGAGCGCCCCGGTGACCACGCCGACCGGCAGGTCGACGTCCGGGATGATCCAGCGGGCCACCAGGTCGCTGGCCGAGACCATCAGGGCCCCGGTCAGCGCGGACGCCAGCAGTGGCGGCGCGGAGAGCCCCGCCAGCCGCTGGGCGATCTGCGGTGCGGCCAGTGCCACGAACAGCACCGGCCCGGTGGCGGCGGTGGCGAACGCGACCATCGCGACGCCGACGACCACCAGGCAGAGCCGGGCCAGTTGCACGGGCGTGCCGAGCCCTCGGGCCACCTCGTCGCCGAGGTGCAGGGTCCGGGTCCACCGCCCGAGCAGCATCCCGGCGGGCAGCAGGGTCAGCACCGCGGCGGAGAGCGGACCGACCGTCTCCCAGCCGCGACCGCTGAGGTTGCCGACCAGCCAGCCGAGCGCCGCCTGCGCCTCGGTCAGTTGGGCCCGGGTCAGCAGGTAGTCGGTGGCGCTGGCGCACATCCAGGAGACGGCGATGCCTACCAGTACGATCCGGTAGCCGGTGGCGCCACGCCGCCAGGCCAGCAGGTAGATCAGCGCGGCGGTGACCAGCCCGCCGATCAGGCCCAGCGCCGGCAGGCTCAGCCCGGCGCCGCCGAGCACGATGGCGGCCACCACGGCGGTGGTGGCACCGGCGTTGATGCCGATCATGTCGGGACTGGCCAGCGGGTTACGGGTGATGGTCTGGAAGATCGCCCCGGAGACGGCGAACGCGGCACCGGCGAGTACGGCGGTCAGCGCCCGGGGCAGCCGCAGCTCCCGCACGATGAAGACCTGGCCCGGATCGCCGGAACCCCAGAGCGCGGGGACCACCCGCAGCGGGCTGACCGGGTAGTCGCCGGTGGCAATGCCGACGCAGAAGACCACGAAGGCCAGTGCGGCGAGCCCGAGGCAGCAGGTCAGCAGCCGCGCCCGGAGTACACCGGAGACCGGTGGCCGGCCGATCCGGAACGCGGTACGCCCGCCGGTGCGGCGCAGGTCGAGGAGGGTCACCCCGATCAGAGCTCCGCGAGCCGGCGGCGCCGGACCAGCATGATGAAGAACGGACCGCCGATGAACGCGGCGATGATGCCGACGCCGACCTCGCTCGGCCGGGCGACGACCCGACCGACGATGTCGGCCAGCAGCAGCAGGCTCGGTGCGAGCACCATGGTGAACGGCAGCAGCCAGCGGTGGTTCGGGCCGGTGATCAGCCGGGCCACGTGCGGCACCACCAGCCCGACGAAGACGATCGACCCGGCGACCGCGACCGCGGCTCCGGCGAGCAGGGTCACCGCCAGGGTGCCCTGCAGGCGTACCAGCCCGACCCGGCGGCCCAGCGCGGCCGCGACGTCGTCACCGAGGGCGAGGCTGTTCAGCGCGGGGGCGGCGGCCAGCGCGAGTACGGTGCCGGCGGCCAGGAACGGCAGGAGCTGGCCGATGGTGCCGAAGTCCGGCCCGGAGAGCGAGCCGGCCGCCCAGAACCGGTAGCGGTTGAGTGCCTCCGGGTCGCGCAGCACGACCGCGCTGGTCACCGAGTTGAGCAGGAAGGTGATCGCGATGCCGGCCAGCGCCACCTTGACCGGGGTGGAGCCGCCCCGGCCGAGCCCGCCGAGCAGGTAGACCACCACGCTGGCCAGCAGGGCACCGGCGAAGGCGAACCAGATGTAGCCGTAGAGCGTGGCGATGCCGAACCAGGCGATCGCGACGACGATGCCGAGCGCGGCGCCGGCGCTGACCCCGAGCAGGCCGGGATCGGCGAGCGGGTTGCGGGTCAGCCCCTGCATCAGGGCGCCGGAGAGGCCCAGTGCCATCCCGACCAGCAGGCCGAGCACGGTGCGCGGCAGGCGTACGCCCCAGACGATCGCCTCGATCTGCGGGTCGTCGGCGCCGCGCGCCCCGGCCCGGTCGAGGAGGGTCTGCACCACCTGGTCCAGCGGGATCTGCCGGCTGCCCACCGCGACGGAGAGCAGGGACAGCACAATCAGGACGGTCGTGGCGACCAGGAAGAGCCTGACCGGATGCCTGGACCGGTGACCCGGCGCCCGGACGGGCGCGGGTCGGCTCACCGGTGGTGCCTGGTCGGTTGTCACGCGGTCCTCGGGTCTCTTCCGCCGGCAAATCGGGTCTCTTCCGCCGGCAATGTGCAGGGGTTTCGCTTCTTAGGGTAGGTATACCTTAGTTCATGGCTTCGATGGATGGGGAGGTCTGTCCCGGTGAAGCTGTTGAGGTTAGGTAAGGATTACCTTACTATCACCGTCATCGGAACCGGACGCCGGTGCCGGGCCCGACGTCGAGGCACCGTCGCCGGATGTCGCGCGACCGCATTCCGAGCCGGCGCGCAGTGCCGGGCCGCCGAGACGGATGTCCGCCCGACCGCCGAACCGGCGGGGGAAACCCGAGAGACCGAAGAGGAGCCGATGTCCACGACACCCGCCCGCACGATGCGTCCCCGGCCCGTCCGACTGGCGGCGGCGCTGGCCGCCCTCGTACTCGGCCTGGCCGGCTGCGGCGGTGGCGACGACGGCGCCGACCCGACGCCTTCGACGAGCGCCGGTGGCACCTTCCCGGTGACGGTCGAGCACAAGTACGGCAGCACCGAGATCACCAAGGCGCCCAGCCGGGTGGTCACGCTCGGGCTCAGCGACCAGGACCCGGTGCTCGCCCTCGGCGTCGTGCCGGTCGGTGCGATCGACTGGTTCCTGGAGCGGCCGTACGGCAAGTGGCCGTGGGCGCAGCCGCTGTGGGGCAGCACCCCGCCGGAGATCGTCGGTGAGCGGGACGACTACAACCTCGAGAAGATCGCCGCGTTGCGTCCGGATCTGATCATCGGGCTCTACTCCGGGATGACCCAGGAGCAGTACCAGAAGCTCTCCCAGCTCGCCCCGACCGTGGCCCAGCCGAAGGGCTTCGCCGACTACGCCGCGCCGTGGCAGGAGATGACCCGGCAGGCCGGCCGCGCGCTCGGCAAGCCGGAGCAGGCAGACAAGCTGATCGCCGACGTGGACGCCCGGTTCGCCAAGGCCCGGCAGGAACACCCCGGTTTCGCCGGCAAGACCGTGGCGGTGGTCGACCCGTACGAGGCCGGCAAGTACGCGGTCTTCGCGCCGAGCGACCCGAAGGTGGTCTTCATGACCCAGCTCGGCTTCACAGTGCCGGACAGCATCGTGCAGGCGGCCGGCAAGGAGTACGCCGCCGAGATCGGCTCCGAGCGGCTCGACCTGGTCGACGTGGACAGGCTGCTCTTCCTCACCTCGGACGCCAGCGCGGAGCCGCGGGTGAAGGCGGACAAGGTCTACGCCACCCTGGACGTGGCGAAGCAGAACCGGGCGGTCTTCCTGCCGTACGAGAACCCGCCGCTCGGCGGTGCGCTCTCGTTCAGCACCGTGCTCAGCGTCCCGTACGCGCTGGACCAGATCCTGCCGCTGCTCGGCGACGGCTGACCGCCGGCCGATTCCCGACACTCCGCACACCGGACCGTTCCCACCCGCTCGCGAGAGGCGGTACTTCGTCGTGCCCACAAGTGACCTGAACCGCGCCGAGACCGGGCCGACGGCAGATGCCGGGCCGACGGCGGTGGAGCGGCACCGGATCCTCGTCGAGTGGAACTCCACGGTCCGGCCGGCACCCCCGGCGACCTGGCCGGAACTCTTCGCCGAGCAGGTACGCCGGGCACCCGGGGCGGTCGCGGTGGTCTGCGAGGACGTCGAGCTGACGTACGCGGAACTGGACGCCCGGGCGAACCGGCTCGGGTACGCGCTGCGGGCCCGGGGGGTCGGGCCGGAGCGGGTGGTCGCGCTCTGTCTGCCCCGCTCGGTGGACATGATCGTGGCCGAGGTGGCGGTGCTCAAGGCCGGCGGCGCGTACCTGCCGGTGGACCAGGACTATCCGGCCGAGCGGATCGCCTTCATGCTGGCCGACGCCCGGCCGGTCTGCCTGGTCAGCACCGCCGAACTGGCCGGCGAGCTGCCGGAGACCCCGGGCCTGCCGAGGCTGCTGCTCGACGAGCTGACCGACACCGATCAGGTCGAGCCGGGCCCGGCAGAGCTGCCGTCGCCGGCACCGGAGAACGCCGCCTACGTCATCTACACCTCCGGGTCGACCGGCCGGCCCAAGGGGGTCGTCGTCTCGCACGCCGGGGTGGCCAAACTGGTCGCCACCCAGAGCGCCCGACTCGGCGTCGGGCCGCACAGCCGGGTACTCCAGTTCGCCTCGCCCAGCTTCGACGTGGCGTTCTGGGACCTCTGCCTCGGGCTGCTCTCCGGCGGCCGGCTGGTGGTGGTGCCGGCCGAGCGCCGGGTGCCCGGCCCGGCGCTGACCGAGTACGCCCACCGGCACGGCGTGACCTTCATGATCCTGCCGCCGGCCCTGCTTGCCGCGATGCCCCGGGAGCTGACCCTGCCGGCCGGGGCGACCCTGCTGGCCGGTACCGAGCGGGTCTCCCCGGAACTGGTCGCCCGGTGGGCCCAGGACCGGCCGATGTTCAACGCGTACGGGCCGACCGAGGCGACGGTCAACTCGACGCTGGGGGAGTGCGACCCGCAGACCCCGCCCGGTGGCGTGGTGCCGATCGGCCGCCCCGACCCCGGCACCCGGTGCTACGTGCTGGACGCCGCCCTCCAGCCGGTGCCGGTCGGCGCCACCGGCGAGCTGTACCTCGGCGGCACCGGGCTGGCCCGGGGTTATCTCGGCCAGCCGGGGCTGACCGCGCAGCGCTTCGTCGCCGACCCGTACGGGCCGGCCGGCGGGCGGCTCTACCGCACCGGTGACCTGGTGCGCTGGCTGCCGGACGGGCGGCTGGAGTTCCTCGGCCGCGCCGACGACCAGGTGAAGATCCGGGGGTACCGGATCGAGCCGGGCGAGATCGAGTCGGTACTGGCCCAGCATCCGGCGGTCGGCCAGGTCGCCGTACTGGCCCGGCCCGGGCGCGACGGTCAGCAACGGCTCGCCGCCTACGTCGTACCGGCGCTGGCCCGGCCGGCGGAGCGGGACGGGGTCGAGTCGGCCCGGGTGGACGACTGGCGGGAGCTGCACGAACTGCTCTACACCGCCGGGCGCACCGAGCGGTTCGGGGAGAACTTCACCGGCTGGAACAGCAGCTACGACGGGCTGCCGATCCCGCTGGCCGAGATGCGCCAGTGGCGGGACCGGACGGTGGAGCGGATCCTCGCGCTGCGCCCGCGCCGGGTGCTGGAGATCGGCGTCGGCAGCGGCCTGCTGCTGGCCAGGGTGGCGCCGGAGGTGGAGGCGTACTGGGGTACCGACCTCTCCCCGGCGGCGATCGAGGCGCTGCGCGACCAGGTGGCGGCGGTCCCGGCGCTGGCCGACCGGGTCGAGCTGCGGGCCCAGCCGGCCGACGTCACCGACGGGCTGCCGGCCGGCTACTTCGACACCGTCGTGCTGAACTCCGTGGTCCAGTACTTCCCGAGCGTCGACTACCTGGCCGACGTGCTGCGCCGGGCGGTCGGCCTGCTGGCACCGGGTGGCACGGTTTTCGTCGGCGACGTGCGCAACCTGCGGCTGCACCGCGCGCTGCGCGGGGCGATCGAGGCGGGTCGCCGCCGGCCGGACCCGGACGGCCGGCGGGCCGCGCTGGCCGCCGTCGAGCAGAGCCTGCGCTGGGAGGGCGAGCTGCTGCTCGATCCCGACCTCTTCCCGGCGCTGGCCCGGGAGGTGTCGGCGATCACCGCGGTCGACCTCTGGGTCAAGCGCGGCCACGCGCACAACGAACTCACCCGCTACCGGTACGACGTGGTGCTGCGCATCGCCGCCAGCGCGGAGTCCAACGTGGACGGTGTCGTGGAGCTGCCCTGGGCCGCCGAGCCGGCCGGGCTCGCCGGGTTGGCCGACCGGCTCGACTCGGCGCGGCCGGCCGTGCTGCGGGTGACCGGGGTGCCGAACGCCCGGCTGGACGCCGACCTCGCCGCCTACCGGGAACTCTCCGTCGGCACCGGCCCGAACGGCGGCACCGGCCCGAACGGCGGCACCGGCCCGGCGGGTGGGTCGGCCGTCGATCCCGAGGCGGTGTACGAGCTGGCCGAACGGCACGGCTACCGGGTCGAGGTCACCTGGTCCGGTACCGCCGGCGACGGCCGCCTCGACCTGCTCTTCTCCCGCCCGGACGCGGTACCCGCCGAACCGGCGTACCGGCCGGCCCTGCCGGAGCAGGCCCCGCTGCACGGGTACGCCAACCGACCCGCGCCGTTCCGGGACGTCACCGCCCTGCTGGCCGAGCTGCGCGCGTACGCCCGGAGCTGGCTGCCCGACCACATGGTGCCGGCCGCCTTCGTACCGCTGCACAGGCTGCCGGTGCTGCCGAGCGGCAAGCTGGACCGGGCCGCCCTGCCGGCGCCGGACTTCGCGGCGCGCAGCACCGGAGCCCGGCCCCGGGACGCCCGCGAGGAGGTGCTCTGCGCCCTCTACGCCGAGGTGCTCGGGCTGCCCGAGGTCGGGGTGGAGGACGACTTCTTCGCCCTCGGCGGGGACAGCATCGTCTCGATCCAGCTCGTGATCCGGGCCCGGCAGGCCGGGTTGGTGGTCACGCCGCGCCAGGTCTTCCAGCGTCGTACCGTCGCCGAGCTGGCGCCGGTGGCCGAGTCGCTGTCGCGGGCCGTGCAGGACGATCCCCGGGCCGGGGTCGGCGAGTTCCCGCTCAGCCCGATCATGCGCTGGCTGGACGAGTGCGGCGGGCCGATCGACGCGTTCGCGCAGTGGCTGGCGGTCCGGGTACCGGCCGAGGCGAGCGTCGAGCGGCTGGCCGCCGCGCTCCAGGCGGTGGTCGACCGGCACGACGTACTCCGGTCCCGGCTGGTCCGGGCCACTTCGCAGCGTCCGGGCCGGCTGGTGGTATCGGCGCCCGGCACCGTACCTGCGGCGGACCGGCTGCACCGGGTCGACGCTGCCGGGCTGACCGACGAGGCGCTGCGGGACCGGATCTCCGCCGCCGCCGACTTCGCGGGCGCCCGGCTGGCACCGGAGGCCGGCGTGATGCTCCAGGCGGTCTGGCTGGACGCCGGCCCGGACCGGGCCGGCCGGCTGGTCGTGGTGGTGCACCACGCGGTGGTCGACGGGGTCTCCTGGCGGATCCTGCTGCCCGACCTGGCCGCCGCCTGGACCGACGTGCTGGCCGGCCGGACGCCCCGGCTGGAGCCGGTCGGCACCCCGCTGCGCCGCTGGGCCGAGCTGGTGCACGCCGACGCCGAGTCGGCGGACCGGACCGCCGAGCTGCCACTCTGGACGGAGCTGCTGCGCGGCGACGACCCGGCGCTGGCGGACCGGCCGCTGAACCCGGTCGGCGACCTCGACAGCGTCCGCCGGCTCACCCTGCGGCTGCCGGCCGAGCAGACCGCACCGCTGCTCACCAGTATTCCGGCGGCGTTCTCCGCCGGGGTCAACGACGTGCTGCTCACCGCGTTCGCCCTGGCGCTCGCCGACTGGCGTCGGCGCCGGGGGACAGGTCTGCCCGGACCCGCGCTGGTGGCGCTGGAGGGGCACGGCCGGGAGGAGCAGATCGCCGACGGCGTCGACCTGTCCCGCACCCTCGGCTGGTTCACCAGCATCTTCCCGGTACGGCTCGATTTCGGGCCGATCGACCTCGACGAGGCGCTGTCCGGCGGCGAGGACGCCGGCCGGGCGCTGAAGCGGATCAAGGAAGGGCTGCGGGCCATCCCCGACCACGGGCTCGGGTACGGGCTGCTCCGGCACCTCAACCCGGAGACCGCCGCCGTACTGGCCGGGCTGCCCCAGCCGCAGATCAGCTTCAACTACCTCGGCCGGTTCGGAGTGGAGTCCTCCGCCGACGGCTGCTGGACGGCGCTGCCCGGGCTCGGCCTGCTCGCCGGTGGCTTCGACGCGGGCATGCCGGTGGCGCCGTACACGCTGGAGGTGAACGCGTTCACCGAGGACCGGGCGGACGGGCCCGGGCTCGGCGTGACCTGGGCCTGGCCGGCGACGCTGCTCGCCGAGGCGGACGTGGCGGAGCTGGCGCAGGGCTGGTTCGCCGCGCTGGAGGCGCTGGTGCGGCACGCCGCCCGGCCGGGGGCTGGCGGGCCGAGCCCGTCGGACTTCCCGCTGCTGCCACTGCGCCAGGAGGACGTGGACGCCCTCGCCGCCGCCGTACCGGCGGTCGCCGACGTGCTGCCGCTGACCCCGTTGCAGGAGGGCTTCTACTTCCACGCCGTCGCCGCCGGAGCGGACCGGGACCCGTACCGGGTGCAGCAGGTGATCGAGCTGCGCGGCCCGCTGGACGCCGCCGCGCTGCGCCGGGCCGGGCAGGACGTGCTTGACCGGCACGCCCCGCTGCGGACCGCGTTCCCGCAGCTCGCCGACTGGCGGCCGGTGCAGCTCGTCGCGGACGGCATCGCGCTGCCGTGGCGCGAGGTCGACCTGACCGGGTACCCGGAACCGGAGCGGACGGCCGAGTTCGAGGCGCTGGCCGAGGCGGAGCGGGCCGCCCCGTTCGACCTGACCCGACCGCCGCTGCTGCGCTGCGTACTGGTCAGGTGGGCGGAACAGCGGCACAGCCTGCTGCTCACCCACCACCACATCGTCACCGATGGCTGGTCGGCCGGGGTGACCGTGCGGGACCTGCTCGCCCGGTACGCCCCGGACGGCGAGCCGGACCGGTTGCCGCCGGTCACCCCGTACCGGCGGTACCTCGAGTGGCTGGCCAGCCGGGACCGGGCGGCGGCCGGCGGCGCCTGGCGGGCTGCGCTGGCCGGACTGGACGGTCCGACCCGGCTCGGCGCCGAGGCCGAGGAGGGCTTCGACGGCATGTTCCACCCTGAGCGGGTCCGGGTGGCGCTGCCGCCCGAGGTGGCCGCCGGGTTGGCCGGGCAGGTCCGGGCGGCCGGGCTGACCGTGGGCAGCGTGCTGCACGCCGCCTGGGCGGTGGTGCTGGGTCGGCGCCTCGGCCGGCGTGACGTCGTCTTCGGCAGTACGGTCTCCGGCCGGCCCGCCGAACTGGACGGTGTCGAGGCGATGGTCGGACTGTTCATCAACACCCTGCCGGTCCGGCTGCGCTGGACTCCGGCCGAACCGCTGGTCGAGCTGGCCGGCCGGCTCCAGCGGGAGCAGGCCGAACTCCTCGACGCACAGCATCTCGGGCTGCCGGCGATCCAGCGGCTGGCCGGCGGCGGTGAGCTGTTCGACAGCCTGGTGGTGATGGAGAACTATCCGGTCGACCCGATCCCGGCCGGGCGGGCCGGCGGTCTCGCCCTGGCCGGGGTCGAGTTCCGGGAGGCGACCCACTATCCGGTCACCCTGCTGGTGTCGCCGGCCGGCGAGTCGCTGGACCTCACCGTCGAGTACGACCCGGGCCGGATCGACGCCGCGACCGTACGCCAGCTCCGTTGCGGTCTGGCCGAGGTGCTCGGCGTATTCGTCGCCGAGCCGGACCGGCCGGTCGGGCGGATCGACCTGCTGCCGGCGGCCGAGCGCGGTACGGCGCTGGCCCGGCTCACCGGCCCGGTCGCCCCGGTGCCGCCGGAGACCCTGCACGGCCTGGTCGCCGCGCAGGCGGCCCGGACGCCGGACGCGGTCGCGCTGATCGACGGCGAACGGCGACTCGACTACGCCGACCTGGACCGGCGGGCCGCCGGGCTGGCCCGGCGACTGGCCGCCCGTGGGGTCCGGCCGGGTGACGTCGTCGCGGTGGCGGTGCCCCGGTCGGCCGAACTGGTGGTGGCACTGCTCGGCGTCCTGAAGGCGGGTGCCGCGTACCTGCCGCTGGACGTCACGCATCCCCGGGAGCGGCTCTCCGTGGTGCTCACCGACTCCGGCGCCCAGGCCATCGTATCCACTGTGGACGTGATGGCCCGGCTGCCCCGGCCGGCCGGCGTGCCACACCTACTGGTCACCGCCACGGCAGAACCGGAGGGGCCGTCGAGCGCGGTCGCTCCGGCCGGTGACGGCGGCGATCCGGAATCACCGGCGTACCTGATCTACACCTCGGGATCGACGGGCCACCCGAAGGGCGTACTCGTCGGCCACCGGGCGATCGTCAGCCAGCTCGCCTGGTCACAGCGGCGGTTCGGGCTCGGTGCCGACGACCGGATGCTGCAACTCGCCCCGGCCAGCTTCGACACCTCGGTCTGGGAGATCTTCTGGCCGCTGACCGCCGGTGCCGCCGTGGTGCTGCCCGGCGAGGACGAGGCCGGTGACCCGAGGGGGCTCGCCGGGCTGGTCCGCCGGCACCGGGTCACCGCGGTCACCTTCGTACCGTCGCTGGTCGAGGCGTTCCTGCTCGCCGACGAGCTGGCCGCCGACCGCACGTGGGCGGCCAGCCTGCGCTGGGTCTCCTGCGGTGGCGAGGCACTGTCGCCGGAACTGGCCCGGCGCTGGCACGCGCAGACCGGCACGGCGCTGGACAACTTCTACGGGCCGACCGAGACGGCGGTGCAGGTCACCTGGTGGGCGAATGACGGCGGCGCGGAACGCACCGTGCCGATCGGCCGCCCGGTGGCCAACACCCGGCTGTACGTGCTGGACGACTGCCTCCGCCCGGTCCCACCCGGCGTACCCGGTGAGCTGTACGTCGCCGGAACCCAGCTCGGGTACGGCTACCACGCCCGGTTCGAGCTGACCGCGCAGCGTTTCGTCGCCGACCCGTACGGGCCGGCGGGGCAGCGCATGTACCGCACCGGTGACCTGGTGCGGTGGCGTACCGACGGCGTACTCGAATACGTCGGCCGCAGCGACGACCAGGTCAAGATCCGGGGGCACCGGATCGACCTCGGCGAGGTGGAGGCGGTGCTCCGGACCGGGCCGGGTGTGGCGCAGGCGGTTGCCGCCGCCCGGGTCGACGGTCGGGGCCGGACCGGTCTGGTCGGCTACCTGGTGCCGGTGGCGGGACTCCGGCTCGACGTCGAGGCGGTCCGCGCAGCGGCCCGGGCCGGGCTGCCCGAGTCGATGGTGCCGGGCCGGTTCGTGGTGCTCGATGCGCTGCCGCTGACCCCCAGCGGCAAACTCGACCGGGCCGCCCTGCCCGCCCCACAGGGCGCCGGCACGACGGCCGCCGTCGCCCCGGCACTGACCAAGACGTCGGATGTGGACGGTCCGGTACGGCCCGCCAGGGGCGGTGCGGCCGAGCGGCTGCTCCGGGAGATCTTCGCCGAGGTCCTCGGGGTGCCCGAGGTCGGTGCCGACGCGGACTTCTTCGCCCTCGGCGGCGACAGCATCCTCTCCATCGCGGTCTCCAGCCGGGCCCGCCGGCACGGACTGGCGGTCGCGCCGCGCGACGTCTTCCGGCACCGGACCCCGCGAGCGCTGGCCCGGGCCGGCGGCGGCGACACCGCCCTGTCCCCGAGCGACCCGCCGACCATGGCCGGCACCGCCTCGACGCCCGCCGCCTCGATGACGGTCGCCTCGACGACCGCCGCACCGGCGGCCGGTTCTCCGTCGGCCAGCACCGCGACCCCGGTCGGCGATCGCGCCGTCGGCGTACCGGGCGCGGATCCGGACGAGCTGGGTGAGGTGCCGCTGCTGCCGATCGTGCACTGGCTCCGGGAGACCGGACTGCCGATCGAGCGGTTCACCCTGAGCACCCTGCTGGTCGTACCGGCCGAGCTGGACCTCGGGTCGCTGGCCGAGGTCCTCCAGGCGGTGCTGGACCGGCACGCCGGCCTGCGGCTCCGGCTGCGCCGGATCGCCTCCGTACTCTGGTCGCTCCAGACGACCCCGGCCGGTGTGGTGCGGGCGGCCGGCCTGATACGCCGGGTCGACGTGGCCGGGCTGGACGACGCCGGGCTGCGTGCCGTGCTGGCCACCGAGTCCGCCGCCGCCACCGACCGGCTGGATCCGGACGAGGGGAGCATGCTCCAGGCGGTTTGGTTCGACTCCGGCGACCGACCCGGCCGGCTGCTGCTCGCGGCCCACCACCTGGCGGTCGACGGCGTCTCCTGGCGGATCCTGCTGGCGGACCTGGCCGCCGCCTGGGCATCGGTACGGGCCGGGCAGCCCCCGATTCTCGCCCCGGTCGGCACCTCGCTGCGGCGGTACGCCCGGGTGCTCGGCGAGCACGCACAGCGCCCCGAGCGGCTGGCGGAGCTGGCGCACTGGGCCGAGACGCTCGCCCCGGGAGCGGAGCTGCTGCCGGCGCAGACCCAGCCGGTGGCGGGACCGGCCCGCCAGCACGTCGTACGCCTCGACCCGGCCGAGACGCTGCCGCTGCTCACCGCCGTACCGGCGGCGGTCGGTGCCGAGGTCACCGCAGTACTACTCGCGGCGTTCCGGCTCGGGGTGACCCGGTGGCAGCAGCGGCACGGCCGCGACGGCGCTGCCGACCTGCTGGTCGACCTCGAACGGCACGGCCGGGAGGAAATCGAACCAGAGCTCGACCTCTCCCGCACGGTCGGCTGGTTCACCAGCGTCCAGCCGGTACGCCTGCCGGCCGGCACCGACCCGATCGACCTGCTGGCTACGGTCGGCGAGCGGATCCGGGCGGTTCCGGACGGCGGCCTCGGCCACGGGCTGCTGCGGCACCTGAACGCACAGGCGGCGCCGATCCTGGCCGGACTCTCCTCGGCCCAGGTGCTGTTCCACTACTACGGCCGGTTCCCCGGTGGCACCGAGCTGGACTGGACGCCGGCGGCCGAGTCCGACGCGATCACCGCCGTCAACGGCGGGCTGGGCCTGACCCATCTGGTCCAGGTCGACGCGGTCGCCACCGAGACCCCGGCCGGGCCGGTGCTGACCGCGACCTGGACGTGGCCGGACGGCCTGCTCGACGAGCCGGACGTGACCGGGCTGGCCGCCGAGTGGCTCGACGCGCTACGCCAGCTCAGCACCGCCGCCGTCCCGCCGGTCGGCACCGTCGGCCCGGACAGGGCGGACGCGGGGCCCACCCCGGCGATCGCGGCTGGGCTGTCGCTGGGTCGGGACGACATCGACCGGATCGAGCGGACCAGCCCGGTACCGGTGGCGGAGATCTGGCCGCTCTCACCGTTGCAGGAGGGGCTGTACTTCCACGCCAGCTACGACACCTCGGCGCTGGACGTCTACACCGCGCAGGACGCCTTCGACCTCGGGTACCGGCTGGATCTGGACCGGCTGCGCCGGGCCGGAGCCGCGCTGCTGGCCCGCAACCCCAGCATGCGGGCCGGGTTCGTCAGCGAGGGGCTGCCCCGGCCGGTGCAGTTCGTCGGGGTGGCCCCCGAGTTGCCGGTGATTGAGGTGGACCTGACCGACCTCGATCCGGAGACCCAGCGGGCCCGGATGGCCGAGCTGATGGCCGAGGACCGGCGTACCCGGTTCGACCTGACCCGGCCGCCGCTGTGCCGGCTGCTGCTGCTCCGGCTCGGCGACGACCGGGACCGGCTCGTCGTCAGCCACCACCTGGTGCTCTGGGACGGCTGGTCCGAGGAACTCTTCGTCGAACAGCTCTTCACCCTCTACGAGCGGGACGGCGACGACCGGGACCTGCCGCCGGCCGGCTCCTACCGGGACCACCTGGAATGGCTGGCCACCCAGGACACCGAGCGGGCCGGTCGGGCCTGGCGGGACGCTCTCGCGGGCCTCGCCGAGCCGACCCTGGTCGCCTCGGAGGCGAGCCTGGCACCGGTCGTACCGCACCGGGTCCGGGCCGAACTGCCGACCGCGCTGGGCGACCGGCTGCGCGGACTGGCCCGCCGGCACGGACTGACCCTCAACACCGTGCTCACCGCTGCCTGGGGGCTGGTGCTCGGCGGTCACCTCGGCCGCACCGACGTGGTCTTCGGGATGACCGTCGCCGGCCGGCACGCGGACGTGCCGGACGTGGAGAACATCATCGGGCTCTTCCTCAACACCGTGCCGGTACGCGTCACCGCCGAGCCCGGCGAACCGGTGCTCGGCCTGCTGCGCCGGCTGGGCGAGCAGCGGATCGAACTGATGCCGCACGACCACCTCGGGCTCGGCGCGGTGCAGCGGGCCAGCGGGCACGCCCGGCTCTTCGACACCCTCTACGTGTTGCAGAACTTCGTCGACGAGGGGGAGTCGGCCCGGCTGCGGGACCGGCACGGGATCGCTGCCCTCGACGGGGTGGACGCCACGCACTATCCGCTGACCCTGGTGGTCACCCCGGCACAGCGGCTCCGGGTGGCCCTGGACCACCGGCCGGACGTCGTACCGGGTCGGGTGGCCCGGACCCTGCTGGACCGGTTCGTCGCGCTGCTGGCCCGGCTGGTCGCCGAGCCGGAGATCCCGGTCGGCCGGCTCGACCTGCTCACCGGGGCGGAACGGGCCGGACTGGCCGCCGAGTGGACCGCCACCCGGCACCCGATCGGCACCGAATCCGTCGCCGACCTGCTCGCCGAGCAGGCCGCCCGGACCCCGGACGAGGTCGCATTGGTCAACGCCTGCCGCACCCTGACATACGCCGAGTTCGACGCCCGGATCAACCGGCTGGCCCGGCTGCTGGTCGCCCGGGGCGCCGGACCCGAGATGGTGGTCGCGCTGGCGCTGCCCCGGTCGATCGAGATGGTGGTCGCGCTCTTCGCGGTACTGCGCACCGGAGCCGCGTACCTGCCGCTGGAGCTGGACCATCCGGCCGAACGGCTGGCCTTCGTACTCGCCGACACCGCCCCGATGTGCCTGCTGACGGTGACTCCCGTCCGGGCGGGGCTGCCGGGGACCGACACGCCGACGGTGCCGCTCGACGATCCGGCGGTACAGGCCGAGCTGGCCGGGCTCTCCGGCGCGGCGCTCACAGATGCCGAACTGCCGGCCGGGTTCGCCCGGACCGATCCGGACCGGCTGGAGCACCCGGCGTACCTGATCTACACCTCCGGCTCCACCGGTCGGCCGAAGGGGGTGGTGACGCCGTACCGGGGGTTGACGAACATGCAGCTCAACCACCGGGAGGCGATCTTCGACCCGACCGTGGCGGCGGCCGGTGGCCGGCGGCTGCGGATCGCGCACACCGTCTCGTTCGCCTTCGACATGTCCTGGGAGGAGCTGCTCTGGCTGGTCGAGGGGCACGAGGTGCACGTCTGCGACGAGGAGCTGCGCCGGGACGCCCAGGCGCTGGTCGCCTACTGTGACCGGCACCGGATCGACGTCGTCAACGTCACCCCGAGCTACGCACACCACCTGATCGAGGAGGGCCTGCTCGACCGGGACGACCTTGCCGGCGAGCCGCTGGGCCAGCCGGTCGTCGAGCCGCTCGGCGAGCCGCTGGGCCAGCCGGTCGACGAGCCGCTCGGCGAGCCGACGGACGACACCGGCGGGACTCCTCGACACCGCCCGGTGCTGGTGCTGCTCGGCGGCGAGGCGGTCTCCGAGGCGGTCTGGAACCGGTTGCGGGACACCGAGGGTACGGCCGGCTACAACCTGTACGGGCCGACCGAGTACACCATCAACACCCTCGGTGGCGGCACCGGAGACAGCGCCACCCCGACCGTCGGCCGGGCGATCTGGAACACCCGGGCCTACGTACTCGACGCGTACCTGCGACTCGTCCCGCCCGGCGCCCCCGGTGAGCTGTACATCGGCGGGATCGGGCTGGCCCGGGGCTACCACCGGCGGCTCGGGCTGACCGCCGAGCGCTTCGTCGCCGACCCGTACGGTGCGCCGGGGGAGCGGATGTACCGCACCGGTGACCTGGTCCGACGCCGGTCGGACGGGAACCTGGACTTTCTCGGGCGCACCGACGACCAGGTGAAGATCCGGGGGTACCGGATCGAGCTGGGCGAGGTCGAGAGCGCGCTGGCCGAACACCCGCTGGTGGCGCACGCCGCGGTGGTGGTCGACTCCTCGACCGACCCGGCGGTACGCCGGCTGGCCGGCTACCTCGTCCGCACCGCAGAGTGGACGGAGCCGGACGACGACGCCGTGCTGGCCGCCCTCCGGGCGGACCTGAAGCGGCGGCTGCCGGACTACATGGTGCCGGCCGCGCTGGTGCCGCTGGACCGGCTGCCGCTGACCGTGAACGGCAAGCTCGACGTGGCGGCGCTGCCGGCCCCGACCGTCCGGGCCGGTGCGGCCGCCCGTCCGCCGGCCACCGCCGCCGAGGAGGCGCTCTGTGTCCTCTTCGCCGAGCTGCTCGGCGTGCCGGAGATCGGCGTCGACGACAACTTCTTCGACCTCGGCGGCCACTCCCTGCTGGCGATCCGGCTGGTCAGCCGGGCCCGGGTGGCGCTCGGTGCCGAGCTGGCGATCCGCGACCTGTTCGAGGCGCCGACGGTCGCCGAACTGGCCGCCCGGATCGGGGCCGTCGGGCCGGACGGCGCGGAAGATGGCGGTGCGGCCCGGATCGCGCTGGTCCCGGCCGAGCGCCCAGCCGTTCTGCCGCTCGCCTTCGCGCAGCAGCGACTTTGGGTGATCCAGCAGCTCGCGCCGGAGTCGGCGGCGTACAACTTCCCGATCGCGGTACGGCTGCGCGGGCCGCTGGACGTGGCGGCGCTGCGTACCGCGTTGGCCGACCTGACCGGCCGGCACGAGACGCTGCGGACCCTGTTCGGCGAGCGGGACGGCCGGCCGTACCAGCGGGTACTGCCGGCGGCCGACGCCCGGCCGGTGCTGGAGAGCGTCGCCGCCGCTCCGGCCGAGGTGACCGGGATCGTCCGGGACGCGGTGCGTCGCCCGTTCGATCTGACCACCGAACTGCCGCTGCGGGCAACTCTCGTCGCGGTCGACCCGGAGTCGGGTGGCCCGGAGTCAGGTGGCCCGGAGTCAGGTGGCCCGGAGTCAGGTGGCCCGGAGTCAGGCGGCCCGGGTGGCCCGGGTGGCCGGGAGTCGGGTGGGGCGGAGGAGTACGTCCTGGTGCTGGTGCTGCACCACGTGGCCACCGACGAGTGGTCGGACCGGCCGTTCCTGCGCGACCTCCGCACGGCGTACGCGGCCCGGCGGGCGGGACGGGCGCCGGAATGGGCACCGCTGCCGGTCCAGTACGCCGACTACACCCTGTGGCAGCGCCGGCTGCTCGGCGACCCGGCGGACCCGGCCAGCCTGGCCGCCCGGCAGCTCGACTACTGGCGTACCACGTTGAGCGGGGCGCCGGAGGAGCTGGTGCTGCCCACCGACCGGGCCCGCTCGGGACGACCGGACCCGGCCGGGGCGGAACTTTCCGTGGTGCTGCCCGCCGAGGTCGGCGCGGGGCTGCGCCGGCTCGCCTCCCGGACCGGTACCAGCCTGTTCATGGTGGCGCACGCGCTGGTCGCGGCGCTGCTGCACCGGCTCGGCGCCGGCACCGACATCCCGCTCGGCGCGCCGATCGCGGGGCGGGGTGACGCGGCCCTCGACGATCTGGTCGGGTTCTTCGTCAACACCCTGGTACTCCGAACCGACGTGTCCGGCGACCCGACCTTCACCGAGCTGCTGGCCCGGGTCCGGCAGACCGACCTGGCCGCCTTCTCCGCCCAGGAGGTGCCGTTCGAGGCCGTGGTAGAGGCGGTCAACCCGGCCCGCTCGGTCTCCCGTAACCCGCTGTTCCAGGTGATGGTGGTGCACCGCAACCGGACCGCCGAGTGGAGTGGCCTGGCCGGGCTGACCGTCACCGACGAGCCGGTCGACACCCCGGCCGCGAAGTTCGACCTGGTCTTCGACTTCGCCGGGTCCGTCGCGCCGGCCGGGTCCCTCGCGCCGGCCGGGTCCCTCGCGCCGGCCGGGTCCCTCGCGCCGGCCGGGTCCCTCGCGCAGGGCGGGTCGGTCGGGACGGCCGACACCGTCGAGCCGGACGACGACGTGCTGAGCTGCCTGCTGAAGTACCGGACCGACCTGTTCGACCGGGAGACGGTGGCGCTCCTCGGTGAGCGGCTGCTCCGGCTGGCGAAGGCAGTCGTCGCCGACCCCGCAACGCCGGTGGGCCGGATCGACGTCTTCGTCGGCGACGAGCGCGACCGGGTGCTGCGCGAGTTCAACGCCACCGGCCGGTCGGTGCCGGAGGAGACCCTGCCGGCGATGTTCGCCCGGCGGGCGGCACAGAACCCGGAGGCGGTCGCCGTGGTCGACGGGCGGCGGACCCTGTCGTACGCCCAGCTCGACGCCGAGGCGGCCCGGGTGGCACGACTGCTCGCCGGGTACGGCGTCGGCCCGGAAACGGTGGTCGGGGTGGCCGTGCCCCGCTCGCTGGAGACCGTGGCGGTGGTGCTCGGGGTGCTGCGGCTCGGTGCCGCGTTCCTGCCGCTGGACCTCGGCCATCCGGCCGACCGGCTGGCATACATGGTCGAGGACTCCGGCGCTCGAACCGTGGTGACGACACCGGAGGCCGCCGAGCGGCTGCCGGAGCTGCCCGGAGTGGACCGGCTGCTCGTCGAGCCGGTCCGGCCGGAGCCGGTGCCGACGACGCCGGCCGACCCGGCCGGGACCGGGCCGGCGGTACCGGCCGGGCTGGACCACGCGGCGTACGTCATCTACACCTCGGGCAGCACCGGTCGGCCCAAGGGTGTGGTGGTGCCGCACGAGGGGATCGGCAGTCTGGTCGCGACCGCCGCCGAGCGGATGGGGGTGGACGGCTCCTCCCGGGTACTCCAGTTCGCCTCGACCGGCTTCGACGTCTTCGTCTTCGAGTTGGCCATGGCGCTGTGTGCCGGCGGTCGGCTGGTGCTGGCCCCGGACGAGGCTCGGGCGCCCGGCCGGCCCCTGGTGGACCTACTGGAACGGGAACGGGTCAGCCACGCCATCCTGCCGCCGTCCCTGGTTTCGGCACTGCCGCCGGACTGCCAACTGCCGGCCGGGCTGGTCGTGCTGGTCGGCACCGAGACGGTGCCGCCGGACCTGATCGGGCGATGGGCGCAGCGGCTACGGCTTTTCGCCGCGTACGGGCTGACCGAGGCGACGGTGAACTCCACGCTCTGGCGGGCCGAGCCGGACTGGTCCGGTGCGGTGCCGATCGGACTGCCCGACCCGAACACCCGGGCCTACGTGCTGGACGAGCGGCTCCGCCCGGTACCGCCCGGGGTGGCCGGCGAGCTGTACGTCGGCGGGCGCGGTCTGGCCCGTGGCTATCTCGGCCGTCCCGGGCTGACCGCCGAGCGCTTCGTCGCCGACCCGTACGGCCCGGCCGGAGCCCGGATGTACCGCACCGGTGACCGGGCGCGGTGGCGGGCCGGCGGCATCCTGGACTTCCTCGGAAGGGTCGACGACCAGGTGAAGATCCGGGGCTTCCGGATCGAGCTGGGCGAGGTCGAGGCGGTGCTGGCCCGGCACCCGGGAGTACGCCAGGCAGCGGTGGTGGTGCACCGCAACGCCGACCTGACCCGACTCGCCGGGTACGTCGTGCCGGCCGCCGGACCGCTCGACCCCGCCGAGGTACGCGCACACGCGGCCGAGCTGCTCCCCGACTACATGGTCCCGTCCGCCGTGCTGGTACTCGACGGTCCGCTGCCGCTGACCGCCAACGGCAAACTGGACCGGCGTGCCCTGCCCGCGCCGGACTGGGCGGCGCTGACCGGCGACGAGGCGCCCTCCACCCCGGCACAGCAGACCCTCGCCGAACTGGTCGCGGAGGTACTCCGGTTGCCGAAGGTGGGGATCTCGGACGACTTCTTCGCCCTCGGCGGGCACTCGATGGCGGCGATGCGGCTGCTCGGCCGGATCCGGGCGGCGCTCGGCGTCGACCTGGCGGTGCGGGACATCTTCGAGGCGCCGACGGTGGCCGGGCTGGCGGACCGGCTCGCCGGGGCGGTGGCGGAGCGTCCGGCACTGCGCCCGGCACAGGAGGTCGCCGGGCCGGTCGCGGCTCCGGTGCAACGGATCTGGTGGGATCTGCACCGTGCCACGGCCGAGCCGAACTCCGCCGGTCGGACCGGCTGGGACCTCGCCCTGCTGGTCCGCGCGGCCGGCGGACCGGGTGACGGGACGGGCAGCGGGCTAGGCGATTCGGCAGGCAGCGGGCTAGGCGATTCGGCAGGCAGCGGGCCGGGCGACGCGATGGGCGACGGGGCGGGCAGCGGGCCGGGCGACGCGGCGAGGCTGGACGCGGCGGCGCTGGCGGCGGCGCTGGCCGACCTGGTGGAGCGGCACGAGCCGCTGCGTACCGCATTCGCGGCCGATGCCGGCGGCGCACCGGTACCGGTGCCGGTGGTCGACCGCGTGCCCCTGGAGGTGCTTCCGGAGAGCGCGCTACCGCTCGACGACCGGATCACCGAGTTGGTCGGTGCCGGCGTGGACCCGACCAGGGAGCCGCCGCTGCGGGCCCGGCTGCTGACCGGTCCGGGCGGGGATCGGGTACTGCTGCTGACGATGCACTATCTCGGCGTGGACGAGTGGTCGGTGGTGCCACTGGCCCGGGACCTCGGCATCGCGTACGCGGCCCGGGTCGCCGGGCGGGCACCGGAGTGGTCGCCGTTGCCGGTCGGCTATCCGGACTACGCCCGCTGGGCGCGTACCCTGCTCGGCGATCCGGCCGACCCCGGCAGCCGGCACGCGCGGCAGTTCGACTGGTGGCGGGAGGCGCTGGCCGGCGTACCGGATCGGCTGGCGCTGCCGACCGACCGGCCGCGACCGGCGGCGCTGTCCGGGCGCGGCGGTCGGGTCGAGTTCGTGCTGGACGCGGCGTCGCACCGGGCCGTCGACGAGCTGGCCCGGCAGACCGGGACCAGCATGTTCATGGTGTTCCAGGCCGCTCTCGCGGCGCTGCTGCACCGGATCGGCGCCGGGCCGGACGTGCCGATCGGCACCCTGGTGGCCGGCCGGACCGAGACGGCCCTCGCCGACCTGGTCGGCTGCTTCGTCAACCCGCTGGTGCTGCGCACCGACACCGGTGGCGACCCGACCTTCACCGAGCTGCTGGGCCGGATCCGCGAGGCGGACCTGAGCGCCTTCGACCGCCAGGACGTCCCGTTCGACGCGGTACGCCGCACCCTGTCGGCCGGCTGGACGCTGCCGCCGGTGATGCTGGTGCACCACGAGGAGGCCGGGCTGGACGGCCCGGACAGCCCCGACGGCGGGGACGGTCCGGGCGGTGCGGTGGCGCTGCGGTTCGCGCCGGTGCCGACCGGGACGACCCGGGCCGAACTCACCGTCAGCTTCTACGAGCCGGTCGGCGACGGCCCGGTGCACGGCGAACTGGAGTACGCGATCGAGCTGTTCGACCCGCCGACCGCGCACCGGCTCACCGACGAGCTGCTCGGGCTGCTCGCCTCGGCGCTCGCCCGGCCGGATCTGCCACTCTCGGCGCTCGGGACCGGAACCGCCGATCAGGCACAACCCCTGACCACCCAGTCGGACGGCGTACCCGCCGACCACCCGGAGAGGATCTGCTCATGACCACGAATCCGTTCGAGGACCCGGACGGGCAGTACCTGGTGCTCGTCAACGACGAGGGGCAGCACTCGCTCTGGCCGTCCTTCGTGGAGGTACCGGCCGGCTGGGCGGTGACGTTCGGCGCGGACGGCCCGCAGTCCCGGGACGCCTGCCTGGCGTACGTGGAGGAGAACTGGACCGATCTGCGCCCGCGCAGCCTGCGGGAGCGGATGGCCGGGTCGGTAGTCGCCGACCCGGCACGCTGACCGTCCTCGGTGGACGAGGAGGCGAGGAAGGGCCCCCTATCGCTTTCTGTATAGGGGCCCTTGCCAACCGGGGTGGGCGCTCGCCTTTGCCGCCACAGGCGCGGGATATGCGAGAATGTGGGCCCCTCGTCTCCTGGTGGCTAGCTCGTGACAGATCGCCATGCCCTGCTGATCGGTGTGCCCGCCTGCGACAGCGACCTGTTTCCGCCGATCCGCGACGTGGTGGCCAACGACATCGACCGGATGACCACAGCGCTGGGGCAGTCCGGTTACCAGGTCCGGCACTGCGGGGTGGGTGGCGACGTGGAGCGGGAGCCGACCGGGAGCCGGATCCGCGCCGCCGTGCTGCGGGCGTGCCAGGAGGCACCGCCCGGCGGGGTACTGCTGCTGTACTTTTCGGGTCACGGTGTGGTCATAGACGGGCAGAGCTATCTAGCTCCCTGTGACGCCTATCCGGAGCCGGGCGGGCAGCGGCCCGACCGGGACGGCCTGGTGCCGCTCGTGCCGCGCTACCTGGAACACTGCCGGGCCCGGCTGGTGGTCTTCTTCGTGGACGCCTGTCGGGAGGACCCGGCCGGCCCGCTGGGCTCCACCCCGCAGGGCGGGTTGCTGCCGTACCCGGCCGGTGGCGACTTCGCCCTGGTCAACAGTTGCCGCCCCGGACAGCGCAGCCGGTACGCCGACACCGGCAGCTTCTTCACCCAGGTGCTGGCCGAGGCGCTGGACCGGCGCAGCCCGGCCCGTACCCTCGACGAGGTCTACGCCGAGGTCGAGCGGCAGATGGCCCGCAGGGCCGCCCGGATCGACGGGGTGGAACAGGTCCCGGAAATCGTCTGGGCCCGGCACGGTGCCGGCACCGGGGTCCGGGGCGACGTGGTGATCTGCGAGGGCGACCAGGTCAGCGAGGCGTGGCGGCGCGCGGTCGCCGACACCCCGCTGTGGGACCGGTGCCGTGTCGGGACAGACCCCGAACGGATCAGGGCTGCGGTGACCGGGGTGGTCGAGGAGTGTGCGAGGCGCTGGGGCGAGGCGCAGGAGGCCCTCGCCGAGCGGGCCGGGGTGCGGGACCCATGGTCGACCCAGGACTATCCGGTACGGGTGCTGGCGGCGGTCGAATCGTTCGTGACCGCGCCGGCCGGCCTGACTCCCGAGGAGGTCGGCATCCTCGCGGCGGTGCCGTTCCTGCGCGAGGCAGCGATCGCGGGCGGCCTGCGGGAGGCGGCGGCGATAGCGCCTACCGACTTCTCCCGGACCTACCGGGACGGTCCCCGGGCCGACCTGGAGATCACGCACGCGATGCACGAGCACGTCTGCCGGCGGGCCGAGGGACTGGCCCGGCGGGACCGGCCGGAGGCGCGGGACGCGCTGGCCATGTGGCTGGTGCACCGCTGGCTCGGCGACCGGCTCCGGCTGTGGGAGAGTGCCGCCGCCACCGCGGTCTGCCGTCGGCTCGCCGCCACCCTGGCGTCCGGACCGACCGGCACGATGACCGAGAGTGAACTCTGTTCGGTGCTGCGGGCGCTGATGCACGGCGTCGGCGCGGACCCGGACGACCGGCGGCTGGTCGAGCGGCTGAACCGACCGGACTTCGATGCGCGGTTCCGGAGCCTGGCCGTCGCGCTCTGGCTCGCCGGGATCGTCGCCGCCGATCCCCGGCGGATGCCGACCGTGGTGGTCGACCACGTCGGCATCGGGGCCGAGCTGCCGCTGTCGGCGCTGCTGGCGGCCATGGCCCGGCTGGACTGGCGGCGCGGCGCCGACGTGCTGCACCTGCACGCCGTCTGTGACCACCCGGCCATGCATGACGCGTTCAGCGAGGTGGCGATGCGCGCCGAGCGGGCCAGGGAGACGACCCGCGACCTGGCCGTCGCCGACGAGCTGCTCGGCAACCTGCCGGCCCGGTTCGACGCGGCCGGGCTGCGGCCCGAACATCACCACGACGGCACGCCCGCGTACGAGACCCCGCTGCTGCGGTTCCGGCTCTCCGACGAGAAGATCCGGGAGCTGCTGATGGGCCGCCAGCTGTACGGCGAGCCGGCCCTGGCGATCCGGGAGCTGTACCAGAACGCCCTGGACGCCTGCCGCTACCGGCACGTCCGGCGGCGCTACCGGGAACGAATCGGCCGGCCGACCGCCCCGTGGACCGGGCTGATCACCTTCCGGCAGGGCCGGGACACCGCCGACGGCCGGGAGTACGTCGAGTGCGTCGACAACGGCGTCGGGATGACCGTCGAGGCGCTGAAGAACACCTTCGCCAACGCCGGTGAGCGGTTCGTCTACCGGCAGGGCTTCCGGCACGAGCAGGCCCGCTGGCAGGATCTCGACCCGCCGCTGCGACTGGTGCCGAACAGCCAGTTCGGGGTCGGGGTGTTCAGCTATTTCATGATCGCGGACGAGATACAGATCGTCACCCGGCCGGTCGGCGAGGACGACCTGGTCGCGCCGCAGGCGCACAGCGTGCGGATTGCCAGCAGCGGCAGCCTGTTCCAGATCACCACCGCCCCGGACGAGTTGCCGACCGGCGGCACCCGGGTCCGCCTCTACCTGACCGGCGAGGAGCGGATCTCCGTACTGCGTACGATGCGCCGGCTGCTCTGGCTGGCCGAGTTCCGGGTCGAGGTCGCCGAGGACGGCGCCGGACACGAGACGTGGCAGGAGGAGGAACTCCGCTACCCGGACGCCACGGCGGCGCCGCTGAAGTACGGTGCCGACCTGTGGTGGGTCTCCGGGGAGGGCGGGCTCGCCGCCGATGGCATCCAGACGAACGAGGAGACCCACGGCTTCGTGGTGAACCTGCGGGACGTCCGCCGCCCGCAGTTCACGGTGGACCGCAACACGCTGCGGAACTGGGACAAGGCCTGGGTACGCGACCAGATCCGGGCCTCGCTGCCCGAACTCGCCCGCTGGCCCGGACTGAACCTCTCCTGGTTCTGGGAGGTGACCCGATCCACCCCGTCGGTGGCCCAGGACGTCTTCAGCTACCTGGCCGGGGTGGACCAGGAGTTGCCGGTCGAGGGGCCCTGGGGACACGGCGTCTCGGTGCCGATCCGTCGGGTCGGCTGCCTGCCGGTGGACCTCGACCTGTTCACCGGCGAGGGCGCATGGTGGATCGGCCAGGACCAGGCGTGGCTGCGGGCGTGGCGGTTCGGCGTGTGGCGGGGCTCCGCGCCGTCTCTGGGCGAGGACTTCGTCCCGGCCGTCGTGCATACCGACGGGTTGCCGACCGTGGAGCCCTTCGACGCGGACATGCTCGAATCGCTCTACCGGGGCAACTACCGCGACCCGGCCCGGTACGGCCGACCCACCGCGGACACGCTGCTCGAGCTCGCCGCCCACGAGGAGCACCGAGGGACCGAGCGGCTGCGCCGGCTGCGCCGGTTCGCGATCGTCGGACTGGACCTGTCGGCCGCCCGGGTCATCCCGCCGCTCGCCCGGACCTTCGAGCCCGACGACCAGGTGCTGGTGCTGGCCCTGGCCGCCTGGGCACCACCGGGCGAGCCGCCGCGGAGCGCGGTCGGCGGCTGGCTCGGCCGGGTCTCCACCGGGCTGCACATCCCGCTGGACGAGGTGCTCCGCCGCGCCGGGCAGCTCGTGCCGCCTGGCTGGTCCCCGCCGGCCGGCGACCTTGCGGCGCTGCGGGACCACGTGTTCAACCAGGCGGAGCTGAACCTGTTCTCCCAGGACCTCGACGGTGGGCCGCCGTGGATCGGACCGTCGGTCAGCCCCGCCCACGTGCTGCGGGCCAGCTCCAACCTCGGCCGGCCGGTCGACCAGGTGCTCGCGCTCTTCGACAAGTTCGCCCCGCTCGGCTACACCGTCGCCGGCCGGGACCGCTACCCGGACGAGCTGACCACGCTGGAGCGGGAGGCGCTGCGCCACGTACACACCGTCGGTCAGCGCCTCACCCCGCTGCACCTGCTCGTGCTGAGCGCCCGGACCGGGACGAGTACCGGGCAGATCCACCGGGACCTTACCCGGCTCGCCGGGACGGGCCTGCTCCGGCTGCCCGACATGAACGCGTACCCGGACTTCACCCCCACCGACGCGGAGCGGGCCTTCGCCGTCGACGACCTGCAGTGGTACGACCCGGTGACCGCCTCGTACACGCTGCATACCGGATGGCAGGCGCTACGCGCGATCGCCCGGGAGATCGGGTCGCGGGACTTCGCCGGGTTCGACGAGCGGCTGGCCCGGTTCCGCCGGCTGCTCGACATCGTCGACCCGGGCGGGCCGGTGACCGTACCGCACCTGGTCGACCTGGCCTATTACCTGGACTGCGGCATCGGGGCGGTCACCGAATACCTGCGTACCCTGCTGCCGGACACGATCGACCTCAGCCAGCTTCCCACCGAAGCGTTGACCAGTGTAGCCACCTGCCACCACTGGGAGGAGCGGCTCGCCCTGATCGGCCCGTGGCACCGGACCTCCGAGCCGGACGCCGAGCCGTCCTGGCAGTTGGGCGCGGGCGACATCGTCGTCGCCGCGTCCAGCGCCCGGCAGTCGGTGGGCGAGTTCCTGGACGACCTCGAACCGTACCGGGCGCTTGGCGCCCCGCTGCCGGAGTTGGACAAGGCGACCCTGGCAGCCTTCCGCGACCTGGTGCCGGACCGGTACGACCGGGCCCTGCTCACCCGGATCGACCAGCACGGCCAGGAGTTCTACCGGGACACCGTCGACGCGCTGGAGCTGATCCAGGTCGCTGGCCGGTTCGGCTGGACGGTGGCGTATGCCCACCAGCGGCTGGCCCGGTTCGTTCCGCTCGGCGTCACCCTCGACTACCCGGTCGACGCCTGCCCAGACGACCTCGTGCACTGGCAGGACCTGCTGGTCGTCACCCGGTACCTGGACGGGCAGGCGCCCGCGCTGTGCGGCACGGTCGGCCCGGCGCACGTCGCGGCGGCGGCGGACGAGGTGGGCGAGTCGACCGGGCAGGTCCGCGCCCGGCTGCGCCGGTACGCCGCACTGCTCGGATTCCAGGTCGACGAGCCCGGGACGCGAGACGAGGAGGAGGTCCAGGGTGACGGAACCCCGCATCGAGCACCATCGCCCGGTCGAGTACCGACTGGCTGACCACCGGTTGCAGCGGGACGGGTTTACCGTCGCGCCGACGGCGGACGGGCGCCGGATCGAGGTGACCGGATCGTGTCCGGGGTGTGGTGGACACACCACCGTCCTCTGGGAGTACGGCATCCCCTCCGGGCACAAGGGATTCCTCGGCCGCAGCGGCGCGCGCAGCATCGACCGGCCGGTAGGCGCGCGTACCGTCTACTGCGACTGCGGCCACGTGCACGCCAACCGGCCGGCGGAGGCGTGGGACCAGGGCTGCGGGGCGTATTGGCAGGTGGAACTGCCGTGAGTATCGAGCGCTGGCGGTGGGCGCAGCGGGCTGACCAACTCCGGTTCCACCAGCTCGACGCGGCCCGCAAGCAGGCGGAGAGCTGGCGTACCGGACTGGCCGGACTCACCACGCTGCTCGGCGCCGTACTGATCATCAAGGGGCGGGACACCGTGGCGACCCTGGCCGCCCCGTACCGCTGGTTGGTGGTGCTGCTGCTCGGGCTGGCCCTGGCCGGGCTGGTCTGGGCGACCCTGACCGCAATCCGCGCCGCGGCCGGTACGCCGTCCGACGAGTGCCTGCTGACGGGAGAGGACCTGGCCGAATGGACCCGGGCCGAGGTGGTGGGCGTACAGCGGGCGATCGTGCGCGCTCGCCGGCTGACCCTGGCCGGTATCGGTCTGGTGGCGGTGGCGGTTGGATTCACCTGGCTGGGTCCGGGCGCCACCCCTGCGGCCGGCGCGCTGGTCACCGTCACCACCGAGGGCGGCACGCTCTGCGGAGCCCTGATCGGGACCGATCGGGGGAGCCTGATCATCCAGGTGGGGCAGGGGGACCCGGTGCACCGGATCGTGCCGCTCAGCACGGTCACCGGGCTCCAGCCCGCCCGGAACTGCCCACCCTGACCTCGCTGTCGTCGGCCGGGGTCGGCGGACCCGGCCCGGCTCCGCTGCGTAGTCCGCTCCGGAGTCAGCCGGTCGGAGTCAGCCGGATCATGTTCCAGGACAGCGCCGGCAGGACCGCGCTCACCTGTCCGCCCTCGACCTTGAGGTCGGCGAGCCGGCTCGGCGTCACCCGCTCGGGCGCCTCCGCGCTGTTCGTCGCCTCCGGGTCCGCGTCGGTCAGCACGACGTGCTCCCCGCCGACGAGACCGGAACAGGCCCGCAGGTCGACGTCGAGGGCGAGCGGCTCCCGCTGGTCCCGGTTGACCGCGAAGAGGGTGACCGCGCCGGACTCGTCGTCCCGGACGGCGGTGGCGGTGACCCTCGGCACCTCGCCGTGCCGGGCGGTGTCGTGCGCAGGGCCGGTCGGCTCGACCCGCAGCACGGTGCCGCGACCGTGCCGGGAGGTCAACGCGAACGGGTGGTACGTCGGCTGCACCCAGGCCGGCCCGCCCGGCTCGCTGCGGATCGGCGCGATGACGTTGACGAGCTGTGCCAGGCAGGCGATCTTGACCCGGTCGGCATGCCGGAGCAGCGAGATCAGCAGATCGCCGACGACCACCGCGTCGACCACCGAGTAGGTGTCCTCGATCAGCCGGGGCGCCTCCGCCCAGTCGAGCTTCTCCTCGCCGACGAACCGGCTCTGGTACCAGACGTTCCACTCGTCGACCGAGAGGTTGATCCGCTTCCGGTGCCGGCCGACCGCCCGGACGTGGTCGCAGGTGGCCACCACCGACTCCATGAACCGGTCCAGGTCGACCGCGCTGGCCAGGAAGCTGTCCCGGTCGCCGTCGTGCTCCTGGTAGTAGCTGTGTACCGAGACGTAGTCGACCAGGTCGTAGGTCTCCTCCAGTACCGTCGCCTCCCAACTGCCGAAGGTCGGCATCCCGCTGCCCGAGCTGCCGCAGGCGACGAGTTCGATCGAGGGGTCGACCCGGCGCATCGCCTGCGCGGTCTGCGCCGCCAGCCGGCCGTACTCCCGGGCCGTGGTGAACCCGGTTTGCCACGGACCGTCCATCTCGTTGCCGAGACACCACAGCTTGATGTCGTACGGGTCCGGGCTGCCGTGCTGCCGCCGCAGGTCGGACCAGTACGTCCCGCCCGGGTGGTTGGTGTATTCCAGCAGGCTCCGGGCGGCGTCCACCCCCCGGGTACCGAGGTTGACCGCCATCATCGGTTCGCTGCCGACCCGGCGGCTCCAGCGGACGAACTCGTCGACGCCGATCTCGTTCGTCTCGATGGAGCGCCAGGCCAGGTCGAGCCGGCGGGGCCGGGACTCGCGCGGCCCGATGCCGTCCTCCCAGTTGTAGCCCGAGACGAAGTTGCCGCCCGGATAGCGCAGTACGGGTACGCCGAGCTGCCGGACCAGCTCTGCCACGTCCCGGCGGAACCCGTGCTCGTCGGCGGTCGGATGTCCCGGCTCGTAGATCCCGGTGTAGACGCAGCGCCCGAGGTGCTCCACGAAGGAGCCGTAGAGCCTCGGGTCGACCTCGGCGATCCGGAACGCGGGATCGATGGTCAACGCGGCCTGGTGCACGAAACCTCCAACAGTCGATCTTCGGTGCGATGGTCAGCCTTTCAGCCCGGTGCCGGCGATACCCTCGACGATCCGGCGCTGGAAGAGCAGGAAGACCAGGACCAGCGGCAGCGCGCCGAGGACCGCCGACGCCATCGTGTCGGCGTAGCGGATGCCGTAGGTGCCCTGGATGGCGGCGAGGCCGACCGGGATGGTCATCAGCTCCGGGTCGGTGACCGCGAGCAGCGGCCAGAGCAGGTTGTTCCAGCTCCAGACGAAGGTGAAGATCGTCACGGCGGAGACCGCGGGCCGGGACAGCGGCATGACGACCCGACGGTACGTCCGGAAGAAGCCGGCGCCGTCGATCCGGGCGGCCTCGTCGAGGTCCCGGGGGATCCCGTCGAAGAACTGCTTGAAGATGAAGATCGCGATGGCTGTGGGGACCTGCGGCAGGAACACCGCCCACCAGGTGTTCAGCAGGTGCACGCTGCCGAGTTCCCGGAACTGCGGCACGATCAGCACCTGACTCGGGATCAGGAGGCCGCAGAGCACGAACCAGTAGACCAGCCGGCGGTACCGGAACCGCAGCCGGGACAGCGCGTACGCGGCCATGCTCGCGGTGAGCACCGTACCGGCCGCGCACAGGGTCGAGGTGACGAAGCTGGAGAGGTACCAGTTGAGGATGTCGCTCTGGGTCAGCACGGTGCGGTAGGCGGCCAACGTCGGGTTCTCGATCCACCAGGTCGGGTCGGTGGTCTCCGCGTTCGGCTTCAGCGAGGTGTCCAGCGCCCAGGCCAGTGGCACCAGCCAGAGCAGCGCGAACGCGACCAGGATCCCGATGCAGCAGCGGTTGAACAGCCGGAGTCGTCGGTCGACCGAGTTCGCCAGCGACGCGCTACCGGCCTCGGTGCGGCGGTCCCGGTCGGTGTCGCGGGTCGATTCGAGGAGCGCCATCGTCACACCTCCGATTCCTGGCGGCGGGTCATGACCAGCCAGACCGTGGAGACCGTCAGTACCAGCAGGAAGAACAGGGTGGACGCGGCGGCGGCGTAGCCGGTCCGGTAGTCGGTGAAGCCGACGTCGTAGACGTACTGGAGCGCCGAGCGGGTGCTGAAGTTCGGGCCGCCGTTGGTCATCAGGTACATCTGGTCGAAGACCTTCAGCGAGGCGATCACCTGGAGTACCACCACCAGCGTGGTGGTGCGGGCCAGCAGCGGCAGGGTGATCCGGCGGATCTGCTGCCACGGCCCGGCGCCGTCGATCGCGGACGCCTCGTAGAGGTCCCGGGGGACGTCCTGGAGGCCGGCGAGGTAGAGCACGAAGTTGAAGCCGAGGGTCCACCAGACGGTGGTGATCGCCAGCGACACCATCGCCCAGGCCGGGTCGCCGAGCCAGTTCGGCGCGCTGAGGCCGATCGCGTCGACGGTCCGGCTGAGCAGGCCGAGTTCCGGCGTGTAGATCCACATCCAGATCAGCGCCACCACGGCGGAGGGCAGCACGTACGGCAGGAAGAAGGCCAGCCGGAAGAACCAGCGCCCTCGGCGGGCCCGCTCGGCCAGCAGTGCGAAGGCCAGCGCCAGAATGACCAGCGGCGGGGTGGTCAGTACGGTGAACCAGCCGGTGTGCCAGAGCGCCCACCAGAAGTCGGAACTGCCCAGCGCCTCGGCGTAGTTGCTCAGGCCGGCGAATTCGCCGAGCCCCGGTCGGACCATGCTGGTGTGGAAGAAGCTCATCACCAGCCCGTAGAGCGCGGGGCCGATGATGAAGAGCAGGTAGAGCGCGAGGAACGGAGCCAGGAAGAGCAGCGCGGGCCGGCCGTTCCGGGGCCGCCGGTCGGCGGCGGGCCGCGATGAAGCGGATCCGGTACCGGTCCGGTCGGGGGAGTGGGTGGTGGTGGCCACGGCAACCTCCTCGATGAGGTCAGGTCAGACCGGCGACGGGGTCTGGGCGAGGATGGAGAGCTGCGACCGGATCTGCGCGATCGCGGCCTGGGAGGTGAGCTGCCCACCCTCCACCGCGCCGACCGCCGAGCCGATCACGTTCTCGAAGTTCGAGCCGGAGCCGGAGTACCAGCCGGGCGGGTCGTAGACGGCGGTGTCCGCCGCGGCGGCGTAGCTCGACTGTGGACTGAGCCGGCGGTAGGCGTCGCTCTCGGCGAACGGCAGCCAGGTCGGGACGTGCCCGCCCTCCGCCCAGGTGAGGCTCTGGTCGAGAACGAACCGGACGAAGTGCAGCGCCCGGTCCAGCCGGGCCTGGTCGGAGTCGGGGCGGGCCGGCAGGACGAGGGTGTGCGAGTCGGCCTGCACGGCGTGCGGCCCGCCGAAGATGTTGGGCACCAGCGTCATCCCGAACGGCATCTTGGCGGTCTGGAAGGTGCTGATCTCCCATTCGCCGTTCAGGTGGAAGCCGACCTGCCCGGTGGCGAACATCGCGATCGCACCCGGGTAGTCGGCACCGCCCGGGATCAGCCCCTGCTCGACGGTGAGGGCGCGCAGGTAGTCGAGCACCCGGCCCGCCTTGGCGTC
The DNA here is from genome assembly GCF_033446045.1 of Plantactinospora sp. KLBMP9567. Taxonomy (NCBI): domain Bacteria; kingdom Bacillati; phylum Actinomycetota; class Actinomycetes; order Micromonosporales; family Micromonosporaceae; genus Plantactinospora; species Plantactinospora sp. KLBMP9567. Next base: position 201,375 of record NZ_JAWQRR010000003.1, read on the forward strand.
GTCGAGCACCACCCGGGTGCCGTCGTCGGCCAGGATCTCGCCTTCGAGTTGCGAGTAGAGGGTCTGGAAGAACCGGAATGGCGACGCCGGGTCGGAGTTGATGCCGTGCGTGGCGGCGTACCCGCCGGTCACCTGCTTGACCCGGGTGAGCGCGTCGGCGAATGCCGCCTCGCCGACGATCGGCCTGAGCTGGCCGTCGGAGTCGAGCAGTCCGGCCTGCTGGCAGATGTCGGTGTTGTAGAACAGGACGAACGGGTGCGTGTCCAGCGGGATCGCGTACGCCCGGCCGTCGACCAGCCCGGCCTGCCAGGCCCGCTGGTTGAAGTTCTCCGCTGCCATGCCGTGCCGGGCCAGGTCCTCGGGGCGCAGTTCCTCGAGCAGTCCCGCGTCGACCAGGGTCTTCATCCGGGTGAGGTGCGAGATCGCCACGTCCGGCGGTTCCTCCCCGACGGTGGCCAGGGAGAGCTTGGTGTAGTACGGGTCGCCCCAGGCCAGCGTGATGGCCTTGAGCGGGGTGTCGGGGTTCGCCCGGCGGAAGGCGTCCTGGATCTGCTGCATCCGGACGCCGTCCCCGCCACCGAAGAGGTTCCAGTACTCGACGGCGCCCGGCGCCGCCTCCGTCTTCAGCAGCCCGGCGCCGAACGGGGTGGCGCAGCCGGTGAGGGTCGCGGCGCCGGCACCGGCGAGCGCGCCGAGCAGTACGCCCCGGCGGCTGAGTGCGGGCCCGGAAGGCCGGGGGGCGGGTGGCGGACCATGCATGGTTCCCCTCCTGACCGGAGTAGTTGATGAACCGTTTCAGGCACCAATCCCGGGGGCTCCGGCGGTAGGGCGAGGCAGCACCGCGCCGGTGGTCGCTGCCGGAGCGGGCCCGATGTTAGCGATCACACTGGTGCAGATTGTTGCCGCTCGCGGCAAGGCCGTCAATCGGTAGTCACCGTTTTCCCGGAGAAAAGCGGCGCGGGCTCCGGATGTGGCCGGCCGCCCGACAGCCGAGGGCGGAGCGCCAGGCCACCCACCGGATTCTTATCGTTTCAATTGCCCGGTGCCCGGTGCCCGGTGCCCGGTGCCCGGTGCCCGGTGCCCGGTGCCCGGTGGCCAGGGCCTCAGCGCTCGGTGCCGGTCGTCGGCTCCGGCTGCCGCTGCCCCGTCGCCGGGTCCTGCGCAGGCGTGTCCCGGGTGCCGGTCCAGGCCGCCCAGAGCGCCGCGTACCGGCCGCCGGCGGCGACGAGTTCGTCGTGCGTGCCGGTCTCCGCCACCCGGCCGGCGTCCAGCAGGATGACCCGGTCCGCGGCCGCCGCCTGGGTCAGCCGGTGCGCCACGACCAGTCCGGTACGCCCGTCCAGCGCCCGCGCCGCCGCCATCTCCAACTGCCGGGCGCCGGCACTACCGGCCTCGGCGGTCGCCTCGTCCAGGATCGCCACCGGCGGTGCGGCCAGCACCAACCGGGCCAGGGCCAACTGCTGGGCCTGCGCTGCCGTCAGCCGGTGCCCGCCGTCGCCGACCACCGTGGCCAGCCCGTCCGGCAGCGCGCGTACCCAGCCCAGCGCACCGACCCGGTCCAGCGCGGCGAGCAGTTCGTCGTCGGTGGCGTCCGGCCCGGCCAGCCGCAGGTCCTCGGCGAGCGGTCCGGCGAAGACGTGCACCTCCTGGCTGACCAGGGCCACGGTCCGGCCGGCCACGGCGGCGCCGAGGTCCTCGATCGGTACACCGCCGAGCCGGATGCTCCCGCCGCTGGGCCGGTGGATCCCGGCGATCAGCTTGGCCAGCGTGGTCTTGCCGGCGCCGCTCGCCCCGACCAGTGCGACCCGCTCGTTCGGCGCCACGCTGAACGTGACGTCGTGCAGTACGTCGTGCCCCGGCACGTACGCGTGCCGCAGCTCCTTCGCCTCGACGCCGCCGTCCACCGGCACGGGCCGGTGTTCCGGCCGCCGGTGTGCCGGCAACCGCGTGACGCCGACCAGCCGGACCAGGCTGGCGACGGCCGACTGCGCGTCGTCGACCAGGCTCAGCGCGGCGTTGAGCGGGCCGAAGAGGTTGTGGAAGTAGAGCGCGGCGGCGGATGCCGTACCGACCGTGACCGCGTCCGTGCGCACCAGCAGGAAACCGGTGACCAGCACGGCGGTCAGGCCGATGAACTCGGCGAGGTTGAGCCGGCTGAAGAACCGGGTCATCAGCCGGATTCCGCGCAGCGTCAGCTCGACGGCTGCGGCGGAACTGCCGGACACCCGGTGCAGGTGCGGTTCGGTGAGCCGGAACGCGCGTACGGTCCGGGCACCGCCGACGGTGTCGAGCAACTGCTGCTGCTGGGCGCCGTGCGCCACCCGCTGGCTGGCGTAGAGCGGCTGGGCCCGGCGGGCGTACCACCGGGCGGTGTGCAGTTGGATCGGCACCGCGAGCAGCGCGGCGAGCAGGAACCGCCAGTCGAGCACGGCGAGCCCGACCAGCGTCAGGCCGATGGTCAGGCCGGAGCGGGCGAGCTGCGGCAGCGCCACCCGCACCGCCTCGGCGATCACCGTCACATCCCCGGTGACCCGCGCGGTCAGGTCGCCGGACCCGGCCCGCTCGACCTGTTCCAGCGGCAGGTCCAGTACCCGGCCGATGAACCGTTCCCGCAGGTCCGCGAGCATGCCCTCGCCGAGCCGGGCGACCTGGGACAGCCCCAGCGCCAGCGAGATCCCCTGGACGACCGCGACCAGTCCGAGCAGCACCGTCGGGGTGGTGATCGCACCCGGCGGCCGTCCGTCGACGACCAGGTCCACGATGTGCCCGAGCAGCGGGGCGGTGAGCAGCCCGGCCGCGGTGGAGCCGACGAGCAGGCCGAGGGCGCGGACAGCCAGGAACCGGCGCGGCCGCAGCAACTCGGCCAGGGTGTCCCGGACCTGCCGCCCCGTCGCGGTCGGCAGCAGCTCACGGGCCGGCTGGTCGGCTCCGGCGGGCTCGCTCATCGGGGCATCTCTCCCGTCCTGGTCGCTCGGCCGGCGTCCACCTCGGCGTCGACGCCAGGGAAAGCGTCCCGGGCGTCTCGGCCGGCGTTCACCGCAGCACCGACGACTGATAGGTGGCGTCCCGCCGGACCAGGTCCGGGTGACTGCCCTCGACCCGCACGGCGCCGTCGTCGAGCAGCACCACCCGGTCGGTGACCGCGAGCAGCGCCGGGCTGGTGGTCACCAGCAGGGTGGTCCGGCCCTGCCGGAGTTCCCGGAGCCCGGTCGCGATCCGGGCCTCGGTGGCCGCGTCGACCGCGGTGGTCGGATCGTGCAGGACCAGTACCGGCGGCCCGGCGGCCAGCGCCCGGGCCAGGGCCACCCGCTGGCGCTGCCCACCGGAGAGCGACCGTCCGCGTTCGGTGAGCGGCGTCTCGATCCCCTGCGGCAGGGTGCCGGCCACCTCGTCCACGTCGGCGGCGGCCAGCGCCCGGCCCAGGTCGGTCTCACCGCTCGCCGGTGCGCTCACGTTGTCCCGCAGGGTGCCCTCGAACAGGTCGGCGTCGTGCGGCGCGACCAGGACGGTGGCCCGCAGCCGCTCGGGGTCCAGGGTGTGCAGCCCGACGCCGTCGAGCTCGACGGTGCCGGCGTCCGGGTCGACGTCGCGACCGAGGCAGCGCAGCAGGTCGTCGGCGACGGCCGGGTCGGTCGCCACGATGCCGACCAGTTCGCCTGCGGCGGCGTGCAGACTGACGCCGCGCAGCGTGCCGTGCCGGACGTCCCGCAGCTCCACCCGGCCGAGTACCGGAGTGCCGGGGGAGCCGCTTCCGGTGGGCGTCGCCGGAGGTGCGCCGAGTACCGAGGCGATCCGGTCGGCGGAGGCGCGGCCCTGGGCGAACTCGGCGTTCACCCAGCCGAAGATGGAGAGCGGTCCGAGCAGGAACAACGCCAGGCCGACCGCCGCGACGAGTTGCCCGACGCTGAGGTCGCCCTGCGCCGCGAGCCGGCCGCCGAGCAGGCCGACGGCGGCCACGAAGAGTCCGGTGATGATGAGCAGGGTGCCGTCGTACCAGGCCTGGGCCTGTGCCGCCCGGACCGTGGCGGCCAGCGACTCGCGGCTGGTCCGCCGGTAGCGCTGGGCCGCGGCCGGCGCCGCGCCGAGACCCTTGAGCACGCGCAGGCCGGCGACCAGGTCGGCGGCCACCCCGGAGGCGTCCGCCGCCCGTTCCTGCTCGGCGTGGCTGCGCCGCTCCAGCGGGCGGCCGAGCCGGTGGGCCAGCCAGAGCAGCAGTGGTGCGCCGACCAGCACCAGCAGGCCGAGCGGGACCGAGACCACCAGCAGGGCGACGCCGCCGACCAGCAGACCGGTGGATGCTCCGATCGCGGTGGCGAAGGCCCGGTTCACCGCGCCGACCCGATCGGCGTCACCGGTGGCGGTGGCTACCAGGGCACCGGGCAGCCGACCGGTCTCGGCTCCGCCCCGGTGGTCCAGGATCCGCCGGGTGAGCGAGATCCGGAGCTGGTGCGCGGCCTGCTCGACCGCGCGTTCACCGGTACGGGCGCTGAACCGGAAGCTGGTCGACAGCACCGCGAACACCACGGCCAGTACGCCGATCCAGCCGATCAGGTCCACGACCCCGCCCCGGCCGACGGCCCGGTCGATGACCACTCCGATCAGCACCGGTACCAGTGCCTCGCCGGCCTGGTGACTCGCGCTGAGTCCCGCGCTGGCCAGCACGTGCCGGAGCTGGCCGGTGATGGCGCCGGTCAGCACGGTACGTGCCGTGGGACTGCCGGTCCGCACGCTCGGGCTCCTTCGCTTGACGATTGAAGGTTAGGCTAACCTAAACCATTGCCGAGCCGCGACCCCCGCCCTAGGCCAGGAAGAGGATCGTAATCCCGATCACCGCGTCGACGATCCCGCACCACTCGGAGAAGCCGCGCGGGACCACCCGGTTGACCCGGTGGTGGGCGTAGTCCCAGACCGAGTGGGCGAGCCAGCCGAAGCCGACCAGATAGCGGCCCAGGTCGTCCGGCACCATCAGCGCGCCGGCCACCAGGAGCAGGTAGCCGGCCAGCCCGGCGAGTTGCAGCGCGAGGATCCGCCGGTCGCCGAACTGCCGGCGTACGGTGCCGATCACCAGGTAGCCGACCGGGAGGATCAGCATCACCCAGGCGTCCAGCACCAGGGGGTCGGTCCAGTTGTCGATGGTGACCGTCAGGGCCAGCCAGGTCGGCCAGCGTCGCTTCAGCACCTCGACCACACGCCGGGCCGCACCGCCGCCGCCCGGGACGGCCGTGGCGGGGACGGCGGCCGGGGCAGCGCCCCGGTGTCCGCCGCTGTACTCGTCCAGCCGGCGGAACATCGCGAGCAGCATGGCGGGCAGCATCAGCACGTGACCGGCGGTCGTCAGGAACTCCCCGCTCACCGCCCCCAGCCAGAACGGGGGAAGGAAGAGCAGGAACGGCAGGTACATCGCCGCGCTCATCTCGGCGACCGGTGCCCACGCGTGTGCGCGGTGGCGCATCCAGACGGCCATGCCCAGCGTCATGTTGCCGGCCATCACCAGCGCAGCCACGTCGGGGCGGTCGAGCACCTCGGGCAGGGCCGGCCCGGTCGCGGCGCCGAGGGCGCTGGCCAGCACCTCCCAGACCGGTCCGAGCAGCAGCATCCCGACGACCATCGCGATCGTCATCTCGGCGAAGTGCCGGAGAAAGTGCCGGGCGGCGTGCCGCCGGGACGTCCCGGCGGCGGTGGGCAGGGTGTGCGGGGTACCGGCGGATTCGGTGTTCCGGACCGTGGTGTCCGGTGTCGTCGATGTCATGGCTCCAGGCTGTCGGGGCCGCCGGTCAACCGGCAGGCGCGCGCCGCACGGTTCGACCATGCGGATCGCATGGTCGAACCGTGCGCGGCCGACAGCCTGGTACGCCGGCCCGGGTCACCGGGCCGGCGTCGCGGTCAGGGGCGCCGGGCGGTGGTGTACGCGGCGGTGCCGACCAGCTCCAGCGACACCTGGAGCCGGGACAGGCTGATGTTCTTCTCGATGGTGTCCTCCGGGCTGTGGTACGGCGGCTCCAGCAGCGCCGGAGACTCCTCGCCCCGCCAGGAGAAGTTGGCGCTGGCGATGCCGACCTCCTGGAACGACTGGTGGTCGCTGGAACCGCGCTGCGTCACCGGCGAGATCCGGGGCTGGTAGCCGAGCCGGGTCGCCGCGGCGGCCACCTCGTCGGTGGCCCGGTTCGGCAGACCGTCGAAGGAGAGCAGCCAGTAGCGGGTCGCCGGATCCCAGCTCGTCGCCACCATGTCGTTCTGGTAGACCGCGACGATCCGGTCCCGCTCGGCCTGTGGCAGTTGGGTGACGTAGTAGCGGGAGCCGATCAGCCCCTGCTCCTCCGAACCCCACAGTCCGAACCGGATCGTCGCGTCGACCGGCAGGCTACGCAGTACCCGGGCCAGTTCGAGGCAGAGCACCGTACCCGAGCCGTCGTCGTTGGCCCCCGGTGCGCCGATCACGGTGTCGTAGTGCGCGCTCACCATGACCACCGGGCTGTTCCGCCCGCCCCACCGTGGTGCCCGCTCGGCGAGTACGTTGTGCGAGGTGAGGCCCCGGTGCGCCGAGGTGGCGACGGTCAGGGTCAGCGGGCGGGCGGCCAGCCGCTCCCGCAGCCGGTGCTTCTGCGCCTGGGCGACGCCGACGACCGGGATCGGCACCGGGGAGGTGGCCGAACCGGGCAGGGTGGGGGCGAAGGCCTGTGCCCGGCGCGGCTCCACGAGGTCGGCCGGCAGGAAGACCACCGCCGACACCTGCTTGGCCACGGCGGTGGCGACCAGCGTCTCGCGCCGCGCCGCGACGTAGTCGACGAGTACGACCTTGCCGGCGACGTCCGCCGGGTAGTCCTCCGGTGCTCCGGCGCCGACGTCCACCACCCGGCCGGTGACCCTGGTGTCGAGGGCGGCGTGTGGCGACGCGCCGACCTGCCAGTTCAGGTCGTCGGGCAGGCCGGGACGGGAGCTGAGCTGGCCGAGGAACTTGTCGGCGACGGTGAACGGCTGGAGGCTCGTCCGGTAGCCGAGGTCGTCGAGTTCGTCGGCGAGGTATCTCGCGGCCGTCCGCTCCGAGGAGGTGCCGCCGATGCGCGGGCCGATTTTCTCGGAGAGATGCCGCAGGTGGTGCAGCGCCCGCCGGGCCGAGACCCGGCCAGCGACCAGCCGGTCGTGCACACCCAGGCTCGGCGGACGGACGGCACCGGGCCGCTGGTCGGTCACCGCCCAGGCCGGGCCGGCGGTGGCGAGAGCGGCCGCACCGCCCAGGCCGAGCGCGATCGCCCGGCGTCGGCTCACCGCGGACTCCTCGGGGCCCTTGGTGTCGGCAGTGGGGAAGTCGGGGCGACTCTCCAATGTGGTCCCTCCTGGCTGCGCCGGTCCGGCCGACATCACCGGCGCGGACCGCGGGGTGGTCACCGTCGAAAGAACGTGGTCACGGTGAGGGAATTCGGGGTTACGGTGCAGTGAATGTAGCCCCGGCCGGCGACCGAATTCAAGATCGATTTACGGCTCCGGATCACGACGGCGGTGGGCCGGCGCCGCCCGCCGGCGCACCGCTGCCGTCCCCGTCACTGTCAGTCGATCCCGTCCCTCGCACTGTCGGTCGATCCAGTCCCGGTCACAGCCAGTCGATCCCGTCCCCGTCCGGGTCGGGGCAGGCGCCGCTGTCCAGATGGGAGTCGACGAGCTCGGTCGGGGCGCCCGCCTCCAGCAGCAGGTCGACGGCGTTGATCGCATACCAGTTGTCGGCGACGGCGTGCATGGCGGCGGCCTGGGCGAGCAGGTCGGCGTCGGCGGCGAGATCGGCGAGCTCGGCAAGGGCGGTGGCCCGGGTCAGACCCTCGCGATAACCACCGGCGTAGTCCGTGGCGATCCGGTGCACCCGGGCGAGGACGAGTCGGCGGTCGGTGGGCTGGTGGGCGGCGAGGCGGGCGTGGCCGCCAGCCTGGTCTCGGCTGTCATACACCTCGATATTCTATCGTACAGGTGTTCTAATCGTGTGGCCGGGAGGGGATGACACGATCTGTCGTCCGCGGTGTTTCGGCAGCGCCGATCCGCAGGTCGACAGGCGTGGGCGCTCGATCGACCGGACCTTCTTCTACCACCGCTGGCGCAGTCGGTCGACCAGTCCGGCGAAGCCTTCGAGCGCGGCGACGCCATCCGTCGCGGCCACCTGGAGGGCCAGCACGTCCGGGCGGAGCCGGTCGAGCAGCCGTTCGCAGAAGCCGAGGAGTTGCCGGGGCTTGCCGACCCGCCGATACCGGGCGAGGATCGCATCCCGGCCGAGCCGGTCGGCCCGCTGGCGCAGCCGGATCGGACTCGACGCCACCAGCCGGCCCGGCGTACGCAGACCGCGCCAGGGCCGCAGCGCCCGCAGCGCATCGTCATCGCTGTCGGCGAGCACGACGAAGCTGCTCAGCACCACCCGCGGTGGCGTACGCCCGGCCGCCGCAGCCGCCGCCCGAGCCACGTCCACCACCTCCCGGCCGGTCCGTTCGGGATCCTTCACCGAACTGATCACCCCGTCGGCGAGCCGACCGGCGGTGGCGGCCGAGCGGGGACCGGCCGCCGCCAGGTGCACCGGTACGCCGGTCAGCGGCGGGCTGTGCAGCCGGATCGACGAGACCGGGTAGTACGCCCCGTCCGGCTGCGTGACGGTCTTGCCGGCCAGCAGTGGCCGGAGCAGCCCGAGTGCCTCCGTCATCCGGGACAGCCGCTCCGGGTACGGCGGAAACCGGCCCAGCGGTGCCTCGTTGATGCCCTCCCCGGTGCCGACCCCGAGGTGGAACCGCCCGCCGGAGAGCCGGTCGAGCGTGCCGGCCGCCTGCGCGACCAGCACCGGATGCTGGCGGAACAGCGGGCAGGCCACTGCGGAGACCAGCGTGGCGCTCCGGGTCGCCGTGGCGATCGCACCCAGCGTGGCCCAGCTGTGGCCGGCCGACCCGGCGTCGTCCACCCAGGGTTGCAGATGGTCGGAGACGAGTACCGCGTCGAAACCGGCCTGCTCGGCCCGGCGGGCCTGGGCCAGCAATTGCTCGGGCTGCCACTCCTCGTGACCGAGGAACCAACCGAACCGGGTCATCGGGCTCCTTCGGTCTCGATGATGCCGTCTGGCCGGTCGGGCGCTGCCGGGCCGCCGCTCACCGACCGATCCGAAGGCGCCGGATCCGACGAGTTCGATCCGGTTTCGGGGTTGCCGTCTCGCGGGTCGCGCGGTGTCGGGCCGGCCGCTACCCGATCAGTCCGAAGGCGCCGGATCTGACGAGTCCGACCGAACGGGCGGAACCCGACGGGTCGGCGGCGCCGGGCCGGGTGTCCGCCGAGCCGGGGCAGCCCTGCCCGCCGATGGTCGAACCGGTGGCGGGACCGACCGGACGGCCGGGGCCGAAAGCTGGGCGATAACCATATCATCATCGATGTAACAACCTCGGTGAGCGGCGCGTCGGCGCGGTGCACCGGCCGGGCACGGGGTCGGTCGGCAGCCGCCTACCCTGGAGCGACCATTGATCAACGCAAGTCCCGGGAGCAGATCATGAGATCTCAGCGCCGCGACCCCGCCAGGCCCACGCTGAGCGAGGTCGCGGCCAGAGCGGGCGTCGGACGCGGCACCGCCTCGCGGGTGGTCAACAATTCCTCCCAGGTCAGCCCGACGGTCCGGGCCGCGGTGTGGGCGGCGGTCCGGGAACTCGGGTACGTGCCGAACCGCGCCGCCCGGGCCCTGGTCACCCAGCGGACCGACTCGGTCGCGCTGGTCATCTCCGAGTCCGGCGAGCGGGCGTTCGGCGAGCCGTTCTTCGCCGGCATCGCCCGAGGGGTCAGCGCCGGCCTGGCCGACACCCCGCTGCAGCTCTGGCTCTCCTGGATCCAGTCGCCGGGCGGGCGGGAGAAGATGGAGCACCAGCTCACCGACCAGCACGTCGACGGGGTGATGCTGATCTCGCTGCACGACGCGGATCCCCTGCCCGGCCTGCTGATGGAGCGCGGGCTGCCAACCGTCCTCGGTGGACGGCCGGCCCGGATGCTTGGCCCGGACGCGCAACCGGCGTACTTCGTGGACGTGGACAACGCCGGCGGCGCCCGGCAGGCGGTCGAGTACCTGATCGGAATCGGCCGGCGGGCGGTTGCCACCGTTGCCGGGCCGCAGGACATGGGCGCCGGGGTGACCCGGCTGACCGGCTACCGCGAGGCGCTCGCCGCACACGGTCGACCGGTCTCCGAGGACCTGATCGAGTACGGCGACTTCAGCGCGAAGAGCGGCCTCGAGGCGATGCGCCGGCTGCTGGACCGGCGCGGCGACCTGGACGGGGTCTTCGCCGCCTCGGACCTGATGGCGTTGGGGGTCATGCATGCGCTGCACGAGGCCGGCCGGCGCATCCCGGCGGACGTGGCGGTGGTCGGCTACGAGGACTCGTCGCTGGCGCTGCACGCCAACCCGCCGCTGACCTCGGTGCACCAACCGGTGATCACGATGGGTACCGAGATGGCCCGGCTGCTGGTAGCGCAGATCAGGGGCGACGAGATCCCCTCGCCGGCCATCTTCCTGGACACCCACCTGGTCCGCCGGCAGTCGGCCTGACCCGGGGCGCCCGGTGCGGGACGCCCACCCGCACCTCGCCGACAGGATGCGCCCGACACCCTTCGCCGAGTCGGCCCGGCGCCCAGGGCGGAGCCGGGCACCGGACCGGGTTGGTTACCGTCGGCCGGTGACACCGGATCTCGCTGCCTGGGACCCCTGGCCGCCGTCGGTGGTCGCCGACCGGCTGGCCGGCCTCGACCTGCCCTGGTACGTGGCGGCTGGCTGGGCGATCGACCTGTGCCGGGGCGCATCCTCCCGGCCGCACGACGATCTGGAGATAGCCGTACCGGCGGAGCGGTTCGCCGAGGTGCGGCAGCGCTTCGGCGACTGTGGCTTCGCCGTACCGCACGACGGCCGGCTGTTGCCGTTGACTCCGGAGTCGATGCGGACCAGCCACCAGACCTGGGCGTACGAGCGGGCCACCGGACAGTGGCGGTTGGACGTGTTCCGGGAGCCGCACGACGGGGGCGTCTGGATCTGCCGGCGCGACGACCGGATCCGCCGCCCGTACGCCGACATCGTCCGGTACGACCCGGACGGGGTTCCGTACCTGGTGCCGGAGGTGGTGTTGCTGTTCAAGGCGAAGGCCGTCCGGGCGAAGGACGAGGCGGACTTCGCCACCGCCCTGCCGCTGCTGGACGACCCGGCACGACGCTGGCTCGACGACGCGCTGGCCCTGGTACACCCGACCCACCCGTGGCGGGCGCGGCTCACCGGCTGACCGGCCGGCCCCGCTCGGCGATCCCGGTACGAACCGATGCCGCCGGCCGTGCGGAGGGCGCACGGCCGGCGGGGGACGGTCTCGGTTACCCGGCGGTGCAGGATCGGACCTGCGGCCGGGCGCCGGAGTTGCCGTTCATCATCGTGGTGAAGCCGAACGTGTTGCCGCTGCCGTTGGAGCGCATCGTCAACACGGTGTCGTTGCTGCTCAAACTGGCGCTGCCGCTCCAGGTGGTGCTGATCGACTGCGGCGAGGTGACCGCCACCACCACGGTCCAACTACTGGTGCCGCTGACCGTCACCGACGGTTCAGGATCGTCGTGTACGCACTGTCGCTGAGCCTGCTCGCCGCCACGGCGGTGCGGGAGGGTCGAGGGCACCTGATCCGCCCACGTTCGATCCCTGGTGGGCGGTGTGGCATCAATCGACCCTGATGGATGCATAGTGTTGCATCGGTGATTCCGAGGGTCGACGTTTCCGGAACATTTCCGACGCGCCGTCGTCGCCCTGCTGTCGGCGCCAGTCTGGTGCTGACCAGCCAATTCGCTGACGAATCATGTTGCGGACAACGGCAGACAGAGATGACCGCAGGTCAGGTCGGCGCGGGGCGCCCCGAAAATTTGCGGCGCTCGCTTCTCGGTCCGCGGAGCGACCGGCGGACCGTCGAGCTGTGCCGGTGGCGGCGCGTCGCGCCGCCGCCAGCGCTGCCGGGGCAACCGCGGGAGCGGCATCCGGGGCACCGGCGGGAGCGGTCCGCCGGCGCGGGAGTGGCTCAACCGGAGTGCCTCACGGTACGGGCCACGAGCAGGGTGCTGCGGGCTGCGGCCGTCGCCACCACCACCGTCGACAGGGCGGAGAGCGCCAGTGGGTTCAGTACCAGCCCGAGCGGGCCGAGCGCGACCAGCACGAGCACGGCGGTGAGATGGGTCCGGGAGCGGACGCCGAGGATCGCGCTCTTGAACAGCAGGAATCCGGCCAGGAAGAGCACCGGTCCACCGAGCACGCTGCCGATCACCGCCGGGTCGCTCTCCCCGGTCGGGTGGTGCAGCGTGCGGTCGTCCCCGACCGCGGTGACGATGACGCCGGCCACCATCGGGATGTGCAGATAGGTGTACCCCGACCGGCCGAGCCGACCCGGCTCCTCGGCCACGGCGATCGCCTGCCGGGCCGCCTCGGCGCTGTGGTCGAAGTAGATCCACCACAGTGCCACGCTGCCGAGGAAAGCGCTGGCCAGTGCGGCGAGGGTGGCCCAGTCGTGTCGCAGCGCGCCGAAGACGGTACCGGTGACCAGGATGGACTCACCGAGCGCGATGATCACGAAGAGTCGGGCCCGCTCGGCCAGGTGTGCCCCGTTGATCGCCCACTCCGCCGGCCTCGACCGGCCCCATCCCGGCACGTAGAAGCCGCAGGCCGCCGCGGCGCTGTCGATGGCCACCGCCGCCACCCAGAGGCCGAGCCGGAGCGGGCCGGAGGCGAACCCGCCGGCCAGCCAGAGCGGTGCGGAGACCGTCCGCCAGACCAGCAGGCGTTGGAAGTTGCGGTGCAGGTTGGAGCGGCGGGCCAGGGCCGAGGCGACGAAGAGCGAACGACCCACCGACAGCGCCACGTACGCCACGGCGAACCAGAGCCCCCGGTCCCCGTACGCCTCGGGTAGCGCCGAGGACATCACCAGGCTGATCCCCATCAGCCCGATCAGCAGCACCCGCACCCTGGGCTGGTCCGGGTCGAACCAGTTGGTGATCCAGGCGGTGTCCACCCAGGCCCACCAGACGGCGAGCAGCAGCACCGCGGCATCGGCCACGCCGGCCGGGTGCAACCGGTGCAGCAGCAACTCGGTCAACTGGGTCACGGCCAGCACGTAGACCACGTCGAAGAAGAGTTCGATGGTGGTGACCCGGGCGTCCTCCGGCCCGCGCAGGACGTCCGGCCGGCCGCCAGGGCTGGTCAACCTGCCTCCACCCGGGGATCCTCCGGCCGATCGTTAGAGGGGCATGAAGCAGATAACAAGGGATAATCGCCATCTTATCCGCCATTGTGCTGCAATACTGCGGTATCCGGGAGCGGCGTGATCGGGATGGGTGGCGCGGGCTCAGGTCGGGCCGACCGGCGGCGCCGGGTCGGGTCGGCGGGGTCGTTTGCGGGCCGGTCCGGACGGGGATGCGAAGCACTCGATCGCCGGAGTGCGCCAGCTCGTGACACCGAGACTTTCCGAGGTCGTACGAGACGGGGGATGCCCCAGCGGAGGAGACATGCCCGTACTTGCCAAGAAGGTTCTCACCTGGCTATTCGTGGGTTTCCTGATTTTCTTCGTCGCGTTCCGGCCGGACGGTGCCGCCGAGCTCGTCGAGACGATCGGGGCGGTGCTGATGGCCATCGCCCAGGGGATCGGTGACTTCCTGACCCGACTGATGGCCTGACCGGCCCGTCCTTCGCCGGGGGGCCGGTGGATGATAAGTACATCAGTTTGATTTAAGATAGGGCCTCCGGCACGTGCCGATGCCCACCGAGGCACCGGCGCGTGCGGCAGCAAGCGGACCCTGGAGGATTTTCCGTGGCGGAGGCGAGCACGGCGGACGGGCTGCCCGCACCCCCCGCCGGGTCCGCTAGCGCCCTTCGCCCGATCCGGCAGGTCGGATGAACCGCGCCGCCGCCCAGCCGGGCGTGCCGCCGGGAACGGTTGCCGGCCGGTTACCCTCAAGGCACCCCAGATCCGAGCCGGGAGAACGGGCGTGACGATCGACCAACCGACTGTTCGGCGGGGGACCAACCTTCCCCGGGTGGGCGACTTCAACGAGTCGGTCGTGCTGGACGCGATCCGGCGAGCGACCGACGGGCTGAGCCGGGTCGAGCTCGCCGCCGCGACCGGCCTGTCGGCGCAGACCGTCTCCAACATCTGCCGCCGGCTGCTCGACCGCGGACTGGTGGTCGAGGCGGGCAAGAAGGGCGGGCGGGTCGGCAAGCCCCGCACCGTGTTGCAGGTGAGCCCGGGCGGCAGCTTCGCGATCGGCGTACACCTCGATCCGGCCGTGGTGACCTATGTGGTGCTCGACCTGGTCGGCGGGGTGGTGCACAGCATGCGGCAACCGACGCCGCAGGTCGTGGACCAGGCCGAGACGCTGGCCGACATGAGTACCGCAGTGCAGCGGCTGGTCGACGAGTCCGGCATTCCGCGCGAGCGCATCCTGGGGCTGGGGGTCGCGGTGCCCGGGCCGATCGACCCGGTGGCCGGCGCGGTGGTCGAGCCGCCGCAGTTGGCCGGCTGGGAGCGGGTGCCGTTGCGGGACCAGTTGTCCCTGGCCACCGGCTGGCCGGTGGTGATGGACAAGGACGTCATCGCGGCGGCCATCGCCGAACGGTGGGCGGGCGCCGCCGTGCACTCCGGGAACTTCCTCTTCTTCTACCTCGGCACCGGCTCCGGGATGGGTGTGGTGGTCAACGACGTCGTGCTGCGCGGCGTCTCCGGCAACGCGGGCGAGATCGGCGGGCTGGACGCCAACTGCACGACCTACGCGCTGGTCGAGGAGGCGATCGAGCGAGGTGTGCTGGGTCCGGAGAAGGCGCCGGTCGGCCCCGGCGAGGCGGAGCGCAGCCTGCTCGACCTGGTGGCGCTCGCCGACGCCGGAGACGCCAGCGCGCGGAGCATCATCGACGGCTGGGCGCGCCGGGTGGGGCTCGGCGTCAGCGCCGCCGCCACCCTGGTCGACTCGGAACTGATCGTCTTCGGCGGTCCGATCTGGCCGCACCTGGGGCGGCTCTTCCTGCCGGTGATCAACCCGATCGTCGCGTCGTCGCCGTTCGTCGGGAAGATGCACGAGACGGCGGTCACGGGTACGGCGCTCGGCGACGACGTGGGCGCGGTGGGCGCCGCCTGCCTGGTACTCGATCAGACCCTCTCCGCCCGACCCCAGTCTCTGCTGCTCGCCTGACGGCTCGGTGGAGCGGAACCGGCCCGCATCTCGACGGGCCGCGCTGTCAGGGGCGGTGCGCGCTGCCGTCGGTGGCGCGCAGCAGGGCCCACCGGTCGTGTTCCAGCGGTGCGGTGACCGGGTAACGCCGTGCCGCCGCCTCGTCGAAGTCGACACCGAGCCCGGGCGCCTCGGCCGGGTGGAACCGGCCGCCGACCGGCACCGGTGCACCCGGAAAGACCTCCAGGGTCGCGTCTCGGAAGGTCGCCGCCTCCTGGACGCCGAAGGCGGGGGAGGAGATGTCCAGGGCGACGTTCGCGGCCTGCCCGACCGGGCTCACGTCACCCGGCCCGTGCGGCGCGGTGCGCACCCCGAACAGCTCGCAGACGGCCACCAGCTTGCGGGTCGGGGTCAGCCCGCCGAGCGTCGGGATCCGGATCCGGGTGTAGTCGACGGCCCGCTGCTCCAACAGCGGCAGATACTGGGTGACGTCCGCGTAGAGTTCGCCGACAGCCAGCGGGGTGCTGCCGGCGGCCCGCAGGCCGGGGAAGTGCGCCGCGTCCTCCGGTGCCAGGGCGTCCTCCAGGAAATAGAGCCGGGCGTCCTCGACGGCCCGGACGAACTGCCGAGCCTGCGCGGGGGTCAGCCGCTCGTGCACGTCGTGCAGCAGTTCGATGTCGGGCCCGACACGCTCGCGGATCCGGACCAGTGCCGGCGGGACGTGCCGGAGATAAGCGAGGCTGTCCCAGGACTCCCGCCGCAGCCGGCGGTCCTGCGCCTGCCGCTCGTCGGTTGGGGCGGTGCCGTAGGTGTCCGTCCCGGGTACGGCCACCTGCACCCGTACGTGCCGGTAGCCCTGTTCCCGCGCGGCGAGGACCAGCTCCACCACCTGCGCCTCGTCCGCACCGTCGACGTGGGTGTACGCCTCCGCGTATCCCCGGGCGCGTCCGCCGAGTAGCTGGTGCAGGGGGAGACCGGCCACCTTGCCCTTGATGTCCCAGAGCGCGACGTCGATCGAGGCGAGGGCGTTGTTGGCGATCGAGCCGCCGCGCCAGTAGCCGCTGTTGTCCAGCAGCCGGTGCAGGTCCTCGATGTCCGCCGGGTCCCGGCCGAGCAGCATCGGGCCGAGGTAGTCGTCCACGACCGACCGGATGGCGAGGGTCCGCTGTGGATCGCTGGCGCAGCCGAGACCGTACAACCCGGGTTGGTCGGTCTCGACCCGGGTGATGACGTACGGGCAGCCCTGCGGGGCGCAGAGGAAGGTGCGTACCCGGGTGACCCGGATGCCGGCCGGAGCGGTCCATGGTGCCGGGGCCAGGATCGGCGCCGGGCCAGGGGATTCCACTGACGGGGACGGGGACATCGAGCTGCCCTCTCTGGACTCGACGACGATGTTGACACTATATATCAAATTGATTTACGTTCTGTTTCGTCGGCGCGACCAGCAAGCCCCCGTAGGCATGGAAGAGGCGCAGCGTGAACCGATACCTACCTCGATCAGCCCGTACCTGTCTCGCACTCACCACGATCCTTGCGCTCGCCGGGGCGGTCACCGCCTGCGGTCCGGGCGGCGGCGGTGACTCGTCGAGCGGAAACAACCTGACCATGTGGACCTTCAAGCAGTCGCACGTCGCGGCGCTGCAGAAGGCCGCCGAGAGCTTCAAGCAGAAGACCGGCGTCGGCGTGACTGTCGAGGCGATCACCCCGGACGACGCGTTCATCGCCCGGGTCCAGGCCGCGGCGCAGACCCGCAGCCTGCCCGACGTCTTCGAGGTGCACACCAACGGCGACGACTTCACCTTCGGCGCCGCCGGCCTGCTCGAGGACCTCACCGAGGAGGCCACCTGGACCGACCGCTACCTGCCGTCGGTCGCGGCCGAGGGGACCGTCACCGAGCGGTACTTCAAGCAGTCGCAGGAGAAGGGTGCCAAGACCGCGGGCATCAAGCTCAACCAGCGGTTCAGCGTACCGCTCACGATCGGCACCTTCGGGATCGTCTACGCCAACAAGGAGCGGCTGACTGCGGCCGGCATCACCGAGTCGCCGAAGACCTGGGAGGACTTCGTCGCCGCGCTGGAGGCGGTGCGCAAGGCGCGCCCGCAGGACGGTGGACTGAGCATCGGCTTCCAGGCGCCGACCACCGGCATGGAGTGGCTGATGCAGCCGATGGCGTACGGCAAGCTGGGCAAGGCGGGTTTCGCCGGGCTCTTCTCAGGCGACCCGGCCCGGAACTGGACCTCCGGCAACGGCCGGTCGGTGCTGGAGAGCTACCACCAGGTGACGCCGTACTGGATGCCGGGCACCCAGACGCTGACCATCGACGACGCGGACCTCGCGTTCGTACAGGGCCGGTCCTCGTTCGTCGTCGGCGGCACGTTCACCCTCGCGTTCCTGTCCCAGAACGGGATGAAGGCGGAGAACATCGTGACGTTCCCGGTGCCCTCGCCCCGGGGCGGCGCGGTGCCCGAGCTGAGTCTCGCGCCGTTCGCGCTGACCGGGCTGTCGGTCTCGGCGACGACGAAGAACAAGGAGAGCGCGGTCAAGTGGCTGGAGCACCTCGCCCAGCCGGACGTCGCCAGCCAGTTTGCCAGGGACGCCCTGGACATCCCGCCGGTCAACCTCGGCGACGACCCGACCGGCACCCTCGGCCCGGTGCTCGGCGCGATGATCGGCTCGTTCGGCTCCGGTGCCGAGGCGTACAACCCGGGCGACACCACGCACCAGCCGCCGTCGTACGACGCGGCCGTGGTCGCCCGGTCGCTGATGGAACTCACCCCGTTGAAGAAGGCCGATGTGCCGACCGCGGCCGCCGGGCTCCAGAAGATCATCGACGGGTACTGGGCAGGGAAATGACGACCGACGTACCCACGTCACCCGGTGCGGTCACGGCCAGGCGTGGCCGCACCGGCCCGGCCCGCCGGGGGCGGCGGCGGTACCAGCCCCGGGAGGTCGCCTGGGCGTACGCCTTCGTCGCCCCGGCCATCGTGCTCTTCGCCGTGATGGGTGTCTACACGCTCTTCTGGGGGCTGCAACTCTCCTTCGTACAGTGGAACGGGCTCACGCCGACCTGGCTCTGGGTCGGCCTGCGCAACTACACCGACCTGCTCTGGGCCAGCCCGGTCTTCTCCCCGCCGGTCCGCGCGGCGGCACTGAACACCGTCTGGGTCATGATCGCGGCACCGCTGCTCACCGTCGCGATCTCCTTTCCGCTGGCCCTGGCGCTCAACCGGGCGCGCCGGTTCGTCGGGCTGCTCCGCTCGGTCTACTTCGTCCCCTACATCACCACCGGGATCGCGGTCTACCTGGCCTGGCAGTACGTGTTGGAGCCGAACGGCGCGATCAACACCCTGCTCGGCGCGCTCGGCCTCGGCTCGCTGTCCCAGCCGCAGGGCTGGCTCGGTAATCCCGACACCGCGCTGCCGACGCTCATCGTGATCATGGTCTGGTCCGCGGTACCGGTCGCGACACTGCTCTACCTGACCGGTCTGCAGACCATCGACCCGGCGCTGACCGAGGCCGCCCAGATCGACGGCGCGGGCTGGTGGCGGGTGAACCTCAGTGTGGTCTGGCCGCTGCTGCGCGGCATCACCGCGGTGATCCTGCTACTCAACCTGCGCGACGCGCTCCAGGGCTTCCAGATCTTCCTGATCATGACCGATGGCGGTCCGGGCGACCACACCAACGTGCTCGGCCTACAGACCTACCGGCTCGCGTTCCAGTCCGAACTTGCCCCGACGCTGGGGCTGGCCAGTGCGTTGGGCTGGATGCTCTTCGTCGCCGCCCTGGTGGTGGCCTTCGTCCACCTGCGCGTCACCCGGGAGCGAGGATGACGGTCAGTGCCGCACCGGCCGCGATCGAGGCCGCCGCCCCGCCCGCACCGCCGGCCCGGGCCCACCGCCGGCCGCCCCGGGACGTGATCGCCCGGACGGTCGTCGGGCTGCTGCTCGCCGGGTACGCCGTGGTCAGCCTCTATCCCTTCCTCTGGATGGTCTCGGCGGCCTTCAAGACCCCGCAGGAGGTCATCGCGGGCGGCCACCTCGTCCCGCACGACCCGACGCTGAGCACCCTGGTCGACACCTGGAACCGGCTGCACTTCTTCGACTACTTCCTGAACAGTCTCAAGGTGACCGCGGCGACCACGGTCGGCGTCGTGGTGATCTACTCGGCCGCCTCGTACGCCTTCGCCGCGCTGCACTTTCCCGGCCGTACCGCGCTGTACCGGCTCTTCGTCGCGCTGCTCTTCGTACCCGGTGTGGTCACCCTGCTCCCGGTCGTGCTGCTGGAGAACCGGCTGGCGATCCTCGGTACCCACCTCGGCCTGGTCCTGCCGTTCGTCAACGGCACCGCGCCGTTCGCCGTGCTGCTGCTGACCAACGCGTTCCGGGCGGTACCGCCCGAGCTGCGCGACTCGGCCCGGGTGGACGGCGCCGGCGAGCTGCGCATCTTCACCCGGGTCTACCTGCCGCTGGCCCGGCCCGCGCTGGTGACCATCGCCCTGCTGACCGCGATCCCGACCTGGAACGAGTACCTGCTGACCCGGGTGTCGCTCAACGACCCCGCGACCTACACGCTGCCGATCGCGCTCCAGGCGCTGAGGTCCTCGCAGGTGGTGCAGTACAACTCGCTGATGGCCGGTGCGCTGATCGTGGTCATCCCGGTAGTGATCCTCTTCCTCGCCGCCCAGCGCTATTTCGTGAACGGCCTCACCGGGGCGATCAAGGGCTGACCGGGGAAGTAGGGAGAGAGCAGATGTCCCAGCAGGGGACCCGGCAGTCCGTGCCGGGCGCCGACGCCGTGGTACTGGTCACCGGCGCGGCCGGGGTGATCGGCGCGGTTGTCGTGCCGTACCTGGCCGATTCGGGGTTGCGGGTGGTCGCCGTGGACCGGTCGCCGTTCGCCAGTCCCAAGGCCGAGCTGGTGCTGGTCGGCGACGTCCGGGACCGGGGGTTCGTGCAGGAGAGCCTGCGCCCGTTCGGCCCGCCGGTCGACGCCGTCGTGCACCTCGCCGCGATCGCCGCACCCGGCCAGGTACCCGAGGACGAGACCCTGGCCCAGAACGTCCAGGGCGCCTATCTCGTGCTCGACGGTGCCGGCCGGGCCGGCGTACGGTGCGCGGTGGCGGCGTCCAGCGTCGCGGCGTACGGGTACGCCTGGGCCGGGCGGGACCTGTCCCCGCCGTACGTGCCGATCGACGAGGCACAGCCCTCGGTGGCGATCGACTCGTACGGGCTGTCGAAGACGATGACCGAGCAGGTCGGCGCGTTCGCCACCCGGCGGTGGGGGATGCCGACGATCCTGCTGCGGTTCCCGTTCGTCGGCGACGGCGACCGGTTGACCGGCCACCTCGCCCGGA
Source organism: Plantactinospora sp. KLBMP9567 (assembly GCF_033446045.1). Classification (NCBI taxonomy): domain Bacteria; kingdom Bacillati; phylum Actinomycetota; class Actinomycetes; order Micromonosporales; family Micromonosporaceae; genus Plantactinospora; species Plantactinospora sp. KLBMP9567. The sequence continues at coordinate 221,899 of NZ_JAWQRR010000003.1, forward strand.
TCCGACGGGACGTGGCGGCCAACCGCCGGGAGCTGTGGGCCTGGCTCGACACCCGGGACGCGGCCCGGGCGGTGCACGCCGCGCTGACCTCGGGGCTGACCGGTCACCACGTCTTCAACGTCGCCGCACCGGACACCTCCACGACGGTACCGACGGCCGAGCTGCTGGCCCGGTTCCACCCGGGTACACAGCTCCGGGCGCCGCTGGACGGCTTCGACTCGCCGCTGGACAGTTCCGCCGCGCGCCGGCTGCTCGGCTTCCAGACCCGGTACGGCTGGCGTGACGGCACCGGGACCGACTGACCGGCCGACCACCTTGCTTCGGCGGGCCGAGATCACCTCGGGTCGGCGAGCCGAGGGTCAGCGCAGTGCGGCGAGGGTCTCGGCGGCGACCTGGAGGTCCTCCCGGGGTTCGACGACCAGCACCGGGACCCGGGCGTCGGGGGCCGAGACGATGGTGTCGGTCTCCCGGTTGCCGCCCTGCGGTGGCGTGACGCCGAGCAGGCCGAGCCCGGCGCAGACGTCGTGCCGTACCTCGGGTTGGTCCCAGCCGATCTCGCCGGTGAAGACCAGCGCGTCCAGCCGGTCCAGGCTGGTGGCGGCGGCGGCCAGTTCCCGGCGTACCCGGTGGGCGTAGACCTGCAGCGCGAGTGCCGAGACCGGGTCGTCCGGGGCGGCGGCGACCAGGTCACGGGTGTCGGAGGAGCGGCCGCCGGAGAGGCCGAGCAGCCCGGACCGTGAGTTGAGTCCCTCGGAGAGCTCGGCCAGGGTGAGCCGGTCGTCCTCGAGCAGCCAGAGCAGCATTCCCGGGTCGACCGCACCGGAGCGTTTCGACATCGGGATGCCGTCGAGCGGGGTGAAACCCATCGAGGTGTCGACGCTGTGGCCGTCCCGGACCGCGCAGACCGAGGCGCCGCCGCCGAGGTGGGCCAGCAGGAGTTGGAGGCCATCGGCCGGCCGGCCGAGCAGTTCGGCGGTGCGGCGCAGGGCGTAGGCGTACGACAGGCCGTGGAAGCCGTACCGGCGCAGGCCCCACCGCCGGCGCCACTGCGCGGGCAGCGGGTAGGTGGCGGCGGCCGCCGGCAGGTGGGCGTGGAAGGCGGTGTCCGGGCAGAGCACCTGCGGCACGTCGGGCAGTTGCTCCCGGATCCGGTCCAGCAGGCGTAGCGCGGGTGGCAGGTGCAGCGGGGCCAGCGTGCCCAGCCGGTCGAGTCCGGACCGGAGGGCGTCGTCCAGCCGGGTCGGGGTGCGGACCAGGTCACCGCCGTGCACCAGCCGGTGACCGACGGCGTCGGGCGGGTCGTGGACGGCGAGGAAGTCGCGTACCGCCCGGTCCGCCTCGGCCGACCCGGGCGGCTCGGTCCGGGCCAGGCCGTCGGTGACCTCGCCGGCCCGGACGTAGTCGAGACGGAGGCTGGCCGACCCCGCGTTGACGGTCAGTACGACCGGCGGGCCGGGTGGCGGCCCGCTCGTCCCGGTCGGCATCCGTGCCTCCTCCGCCCCGTCCGTCGCCGCTGGCAATCGCGCCCGTGGCGTCGTCGCTGGCAATCGCGTTACCCAGCCCGCCGCCGTCCACGCCCGGCAACCCGGCGGTACGCACTTCCGAAACCGCTTCGAGAACCTTTTCGGAACATCTCGGAAGATCAACCACTGTTCCTCCCGATACTTACGTCTCACCGTTACGCCCTCGTAATATGCGCAACACCTTGCCGAAAACCTTTTCGTAAGCCATCGTGTGCTGAACGCCGTAACCCCACCACGCCGCCGAACCTCTGGCGGACCCGGCGCCAAGAAATTGATCATCATCAATCACTTGAGCGGAGGAGGAACTGAAGATGAGGCGATGGTGGCAGGCCCTGGTGCCACTGCTCACGGCGGTCATGCTGGTGACCGGCGTCGGGGTTGCGCAGGCCGCTCCGGCCGGCGACCCGACCCGGGACGCGACCGCCGGCGCGTTCGACACCGGGCTGTCCGGCGACGGGGCGGCGGGCCGCGCGGGAACCGACGCGACCCTGTTGTCCACCTGGAGCCCGCCGGCCAACCTGGTCACCCCGCTGGACGAGGTCTGGCGGCACCAGGAGCAGACCTACAACAACGGCAACCTGTACGGCTTCCGCAACTACGGCTGGGACCAGCTCTTCGCCAACGGGGGCTACATCAACTACTGCGTCCGCTGGGACTCCTCGGCCACCGTCACCGCCGCCCAGCGGGACCAGATCCACGCGGCCCTGGCCCGGCAGTACAAGAAGTGGATGGACGTGATGGTCGGGCACAACGCGTTCCCGTACACCGACGTCCCGGTCCGGGTGGTCGGCTGGGCGGTCCGCAACCGGTCCCAGTTGCAGTGGTCGGACAACTCGGTGGACATCTACGTGAACGACATCCGGGAGAACGCCCCGCAGTGCGCGGCGCCGTGCGGTCGGTTCTTCAACCAGAACGGCCAGTACCCGAACTGTCCCGGCGGCGCGGCCCGGCACTACGACCACTCGCTCTGGCTGACCGACGGCTTCGGGGGTGGTCACGGCGGTGACTGGGGCCAGCGGTTGGGCCGCGAGTACTTCATGAACAACATCAACGCCGCGGACATGTACATCCTGCTGCACGAGATCGGCCATACCTACGGGCTGGACGACTTCTACGACTGGACCCCCACCGGAGTGTGCTGCTTCCTCATGAAGGCGGGCACCGCCAGGTCGATCACCGAGTTCGACCTCTGGATGTTCCGGGACTGGTGGCGGCACCTGAAGAGCCGCTACGGCTACTGACCTGGTCGCTCGAACCCTAGGGTCGCCCGGCCGGTCCGGCCGGGCGACCCCCCGCCCCCGGAGGTGACCAACCATGCCCAGAACCACCCTGTCCGGCGGCGCCCGGGGGGGGGGGGGCCCCCCCCGGGGGCCCCCGGGGGGGGGGGCGGGCCCCCCCCCCCGCCCCCGGAGGTGACCAACCATGCCCAGAACCACCCTGTCCCGCCGGTCCCTGTTGCAGACCGGGGCCGCCGTCGCGGTCGGCACCGCGGTCGCCGGAGCCCTGCCGGCCGCACCGGCCGCCGCCGCCCGGACCGACATCGGCGTCTCCGCGTACGCGTTCCCGCTCTCCGCGGTCACCCTGCTGGCCGGCCCGTTCCAGGCGAACGCCGGCCGTACCCGCGCGTACCTGAACTTCCTCGACCCGGACCGGCTGCTGCACACCTTCCGGCTCAACTACGGACTCTCCTCCTCGGCGACCGCCTGCGGCGGCTGGGAGTCGCCCAGCACCGAACTGCGCGGCCACTCCACCGGGCACGTGCTGACCGCACTGGCCCAGGCGTACGCGAACACCGGACAGGCGGCCTTCAAGACCAAGGGCGACTACCTGGTGGCCCAGCTCGCGATCTGCCAGAACCGGGCCACCACCGCCGGCTACAACACCGGCTACCTGTCGGCGTACCCGGAGAGCTTCATCGACCGGGTGGAGGCCCGGCAGCAGGTCTGGGCGCCGTACTACACGCTGCACAAGATCATGGCCGGGCTGCTCGACATGCACCTGCTGACCGGCAACGCCCAGGCGTTGGACGTGCTGACCCGGATGGCGACCTGGGTCAAGCTCCGCAACGACCGGCTCAGCCAGACCCAGCGGCAGAACATGCTGGACACCGAGTTCGGCGGGATGAACGAGGTGCTGACCAACCTCTACCAGCTCACCGAGAACCCGGACCACCTCAGCACGGCCCGCTACTTCGACCACGCGGAGATCTTCGACCCGCTGGCCGCGAACACCGACGCGCTGAACAACTACCACGCCAACACCCAGATCCCGAAGATCCTCGGCGCGATCCGCGAATACCACGCCACCGGCACCACCCGGTACCGCGACATCGCGGTCAACTTCTGGGACATCGTGGTCGGCCGGCACAGCTACGTGATCGGCGGCAACTCCAACGGGGAGTACTTCAAGGCGCCGAACCGGATCGCCAGCGAGCTCTCCGACAGCACCTGCGAGTGCTGCAACACGTACAACATGCTGAAGCTGACCCGGCAGCTCTTCTTCACCAACCCGAGCCGGCTGGACTACCTCGACTACTACGAGCGGGCGCTCTGGAACCACCTGATCGGCGCGCAGAACCCCAGCTCGTCGCATGGCTTCCACTGCTACTACGTGCCGCTGCGGGCCGGCGGGATCAAGACGTACAGCAACGACTACAGCAACTTCACCTGCTGTCACGGCACCGGGATGGAAACTCACACCAAGCTCGCCGACAGCATCTACTTCCACAACGGCGAGATCCTCTACGTCAACCTCTTCGCCGCCTCCCGGCTGGTCTGGCCGGGCCGGGGGATCACGGTGCAGCAGGACACCACCTTCCCGGAGGCGCCGTCCAGCCGGCTCACCGTGACCGGCTCCGGCGCGATCGACCTGCGGATCCGGATCCCCGGCTGGGCCACCGGCGCGCAGGTGCGGCTGAACGGCGCGGTGCAGTCCGGGGTCGCCGCCGGCAGCTTCGCCCGGATCAACCGGACATGGTCCTCCGGTGACGTGGTCGAGATCAGCCTGCCGATGGCGCTGACCCGGGAGGCCACCCCGGACAACTCCACGGTGCAGGCGGTCAAGCACGGACCGATCGTGCTCGCCGGGGCGTACGGCGACACCAACCTCTCCGCGCTGCCGACCCTGAACCCGGCTACCATCACGCCGACCTCGACCCCGTTGCAGTACACGGCGACCGCCAGCACCGGCGCGGTCACGCTGCTGCCGTTCTACAAGATGCACGGCCAGCGCTACACCGTCTACTGGACGGTGACCGGCGCCCCGCCGACCCCGTTCGTCGCGCACTACCGGTTCGACGAGGCCGCCGGCACCTCCGCCGCCGACGCCACCGGCAACGGCAGGACCGGCACCCTGACCGGCGGGGCGAACTGGACCACCGGCCGGAGCGGCAACGCGGTCAACCTGAACGGCACCGGCGGGCACGTCAGCCTGCCGGCCGGGCTGCTGGCCGGCGCGACCGCGTTCACCGTGGCGACCTGGGTACGCCGGACCGCCGCCGCGGCCTGGGCCCGGGTCTTCGACTTCGGCACCGGGACCGGGGCGTACCTCTTCCTCACCCCGCAGAGCGGGGCCGGCACCGTCCGGTTCGCCATCACCAGCGGGGGAGCCGGAGCGGAACAGCAGATCAACGGGCCGACCGCGCTGCCGGTCGACACCTGGACGCACGTCGCGGTCACCCAGACCGGCAACACCGGCGTGCTCTACGTGAACGGCGTCGAGGTGGCCCGGAACACCGCCCTGACCACCCGCCCCGCCGCGCTCGGCTCGACCGCCAACAACTGGCTCGGCCGGTCGCAGTACTCCGGCGACCCCTACCTGACCGGCGCGGTGGACGGCTTCCGGGTCTACGCCCGGGCGCTGAGTGCGGCCGAGATCGCCGAGCTGAACTCGACCGGCCTGTGACGTCGCCCCGTTCCGCCTGACCACCACCCCCACACCGAACAGGAGAGCGGACAGTGAACTTTTTTCAACCTGAACCGTGCGGCGTGTGCGCTCCGACTTCCGCCTGCGGCCACGACGGACCGCAGGGGGAGGTTGAAAAAGGTTCAGTGCGCAGCAGACGATGGTTCCGGGCCGCGGCCGGCGGGGTCGCCGGACTGCTGGCCGGGGTCGGGCTGGCGATACCGGCCGGCCCCGCCTCGGCGGCGAACCCGATCGTCACCGGCATCTACACCGCCGACCCGGCGCCGCTGGTGGTCGGCAACACCATGTACATCTACGCCGGCCGGGACGAGGCACCGGTCGGGGACAACAACTTCCGGATGCGGGAGTGGCACGTCCTCTCCTCGACCGACGCCAGCACCTGGACCCAGCACGGCGCCCGGGCCTCGATCGCCACCTTCGGATGGGCCGGCGCAGACGCCTGGGCCAGTGAGGTGGAGCCGCGCAACGGCAGGTACTACTGGTACACCTCGGTGAACGGTCGGGGTGCCGGCTGGATGGACATCGGGGTCGCGGTCGCGGACAGCCCGCTCGGCCCGTTCACCGACGCCAAGGGCGGACCGCTGATCAGCGACAGCACCCCGAACTCCTCCGGGCTGAACATCGACCCGACGGTCTTCGTCGACGACGACGGGCAGGCGTACATCTACTGGGGCGGCTACTGGGGTGCCCGGGCGGCCCGGCTGAAGTCGAACATGATCGAGCTGGACGGGCCGGTGGTCACCCCCACCGGGCTGAGCAACTTCTGGGAGGCCCCGTGGATGTTCAAGCGCAACGGCCTCTACTACATGATGTACGCCGCCAACGACACGAACGGCTGCGTCACCTCGTCCAGCTACGCCTGCCAGCGGTACGCCACCGCCACCAACCCGATGGGACCGTGGACGCACCGGGGCATCGTGCTCGGCCAGGTCTCCTCGACCACCAACCACGCCGGTGTGGTGGAGTTCAACGGCCAGTGGTACATGGTCTACCACACCGCCAACGCTCCCGGCGGCGGTAACTTCCGCCGCTCGGTCGCGGTCGACCGGCTCTACTTCAACGCCGACGGCACCATGCAGCGGGTGGTGCAGACCAGCACCGGTCCCGGCCCTGGGCCCGGCCCCGATCCGGGCGGCCCGCCGGCCGGCACCAACCTGGCCACCTCGGCGACCGCCACCACCTCGTACGTCTCGACCTGGGAGAGCCTGGCGGCGCTGAACAACGGCGGCGTACCGGCCAACTCGGCCGACAAGAGCAACCTGGCGTACGGCAACTGGCCGGAGCAGGGCACCCAGTGGGTCGAGTACACCTGGCCGTCGGCCCGCACCGTGAACCGGATCGCCACCTACTGGTTCGACGACGACCAGGGCATCGACCTGCCCGCCTCCTGCCAGGTGCAGTACTGGATCGGCAGCGCGTACGCGAACGTGCCGGGCCAGTCGAGCTGCGGGGTGGCCGGCAACGCCTACAACGTCACCACCTTCAACTCCGTCAGCACCACCCGGCTGCGGCTGAACATCACCTCGCGGTCCGGCTTCTCCACCGGTCTGCTGGAGTGGCTCGCCTACCAGCCCTAGCCGTCCGGGGCCCGGCCGGTTACCCCCGTCCGGCCGGGCCCCGGACCCCGTCCCGCCGCCGACGGCGGCAGTCCACCTCGCCGAGGAGGGAATCCTCATGGCAACCCCCGCCCCCCGCCCCCGTGGCCGTACCCGGCTGCTGGCCGGCGCATCCGGCCTGCTCCTCGTCCTGTTCGCCCTGGTCGGACCCGCCGGTGCCGACTCCCGGGCCGCTCCGGCGGCCGGCCCGCCGTCCGCCGACCACCACCATCCGCCCGGCACCGCCGACCACCACCATCCGCCCGGCACCCCCGCCGCGCACGGGCACGGACCGGTCGGTCCCGCCGCGCGGCCGCTCTCCGGAGTTCCGGCCGACGATCCGGCCCGGGGTCTGGTGTACGGCGGGCTCGTCGCCGCCCGGACCGGTCCCTGCGTCGGCGCCTACCAGGTGGCCGGGATCGTCCCGACGATGTGTACGCACGGCCCGGACAGCCCGCCCGCCGGCCTGTCAGTGGACCGGGAGATCCAGCCGATCTCGCCGCGTGCGGCCCGACTCGCGCCCCGGGCGCTGCCGGTCTGCGAGGGTGACGGCGTCTCCGGTCGGCGGGTCGAGGTGCTCTACGTGCACGGCAGCGTGAACCGGTACGCCCAGTACCTGGAGACCTTCCGTACCCTGGCCGAGAGCGTCGACGCGATCTTCTACGAGAGCGCCCGGGAGACCGGCGGCTCGCGGCGGGTCCGGTACGTCACCGAGACGGTGAACGGCGCCTGCCGCCCGGTCGTCCGGGACGTGCAGATCCCCGACGCCGCGCTGAACGCCAACGACTGGGCACCGCTGCTGAACGCGGTGCGGGCGGCCGGCTACACCCGTACCGATCGCAAGTACCTCCAGTTCGTGGACGCCCGGGTCTACTGCGGCATCGGTGGCTTTGCCGGCGACACCCGCAAGACCGACCAGAACCGCTCCAACTCCGGCCCCGAGTACGCCCGCGCGGACAGCGGCTGCTGGAACGCCGGGGTCGCGGCGCACGAACTCGGGCACACCCTCGGCGCGGTCAACAACAACGCCCCGAACGCCTCCGGCTACGCGCACTGCGTCGACGAGTGGGACGTCATGTGCTACAAGGACAACGCCAGCACGGTGATCCAGACCAGGTGCCCGGACCGGGCGCACGACCAGCGGCTGGACTGCAACCACGACGACTACTACCACACCGCCCCGGCCGCCGGCAGCTACCTGGCCACCTACTACAACGTCGCCGACAACCTGTTCCTGATCCGCAACGCCGCCGCCCCGGCTCCCGCGCCGACGACGTTCCGGATGGTCAACGGCGCCTCGGGAGGCTGCCTCGACGTACCCGCCGGTGCGGTCCAACCTGTTCTCGGGACCTGCGACGGCGGTGCGGACCAGGCGGTGCGGCAGGTGGGGGAGACCCTGCGGATGCACGGCAGGTGCCTGGACACATCGGGGCCGGGCGCCACGGCGGGGACCGCCGTGCTGCTCTCCGACTGCACCGGCGGCGCCGGCCAGCGGTGGAGCCTGCGGCCCGACGGCTCGGTGGCCGGAGTACCCGGCGGTCGCTGCCTCGCCACCACGCCCCAGCCCGGCGGCATGGCCCTCGTCCTCGCCGACTGCACCGGCCAGCCCGCCCAACAGTGGAGCCGGGGATGAGCCCGCTCCGCCGTAGCAGAGCCGTTCCCCACCGTCGACCCCCTGGAGGTGCCCCGATGCGGTTCGGCACGGGCCTGAAGCGGAGCGCACGGGCGGCCGTACTCGCGGTCGTGCTGGCCGCCGGCGCCCTCGTCGTACCCCAGACGGCGGCCACGGCCGCGCAGACCATCGGCTATCCCACCTTCTCCGGGCCGGCCGTTCCGGCACCGCCGGTCGGCTACAGCACCGGCAACACCATGCAGGCGATCTACGACGCCGAGAGCGGCGGCACCGACTTCTGGCTGGACCGGCTGCTCGCCCGGCCCGGCAACGACCCGGCCGGCGCCTGGCTGATGACCCGGGGCCGGGGCATGTTCATGTACACCCACAACCCGGCCCAGATCGGCTTCGCCGGCAACGCGGCGTACTGGGACAACATCAGCAGCCAGGCCGCGTACACCGTGGCGGTCACCCCGGGCACCTTCACCGAGCAGGTCTCCAGCCGGTGGCAGTCGCCGAGCCACTGGCGGGGTGTCTACACCAGCGGCTCGGTCCGGGTCGAGGTGTCGAAGTTCATCACCGCGCAGAACGTCGCGGTGACCAACCTGAACGTGGTGAACAACGGCTCCGGCTCGGTGACCCTGCAACTGCGGGCCACCTCGCCGTACGCCGCCACCGGCAGCGGCAGCGAGCTGACCGGCACCCGGGCGGTGAAGAACAACCTGACCACGCTCTATCCCCGGCTCTCCGGGGACGGGTTCACGGTCAGCTCGGGCGGGCTGAACCGGTCGGTGACGCTCGCCGCCGGGCAGTCGGTCAGCACCAAGGTGCAGCTCGGGTTGGTGGCGAACGAGATACCGGAGTCGCTGACCGAGTACAACGCCTACCGGGGCTACACCCCGGCGACGGCGTTCGCCACCCACGTGCGGGCGTACAACCGGTGGTGGGCGGAGAACATCCCGTACATCGACGTGCCGGACGCGGCGATCAAGAAGAACATCTACTACCGCTGGTGGCTGATGCGCTTCAACTACCTGGACGTGGACATCCCCGGCCAGGACTTCCAGTTCCCCACCTCGGTGGAGGGGGCGCTCGGCTACAACAACGCGATCGTGCTGACCCAGCCGATGCACATCGACGACCTGAAGTACCTGCGCAACCCGATCTACTCGTACGGGCCGTGGACCTCGGTCGGGCAGGTCTCCCGGAACGGCCGCTTCTCCGACAACCCCGGTGACCCGGAGAACTGGTCGAACTCCTACACCCAGTACGTCTCCGAGGCGGCCTGGCGCAGCTACCAGATCCACGGCGGCCAGCCGGCGATCGTGGCGAACCTGGCCCGCTACGCCGAGCAGGACGTCAAGGGGCAGCTTGCCAGCTACGACACCAACAACAACGGGATCATCGAGTACGACTGGGGCGCGATGACCGGCAACGACGCCGACGCGGTGTCGTTCCACTGGCGGGCCGGCAACCTGGACCGGGCCGAGGGCGCGTACGTCTGGAGCAACGCGATGGCGGCGGTGCAGGCGTACACGCTGCTGGGGAACACGGCGAAGGCGAACGAGATGCAGACGATCGCCGACCGGATCCGCAACGGCATCGTCAACGTGCTGTGGAACCCGTCCCGGCAACTGCTGGAGCACAAGCACGTCTCCACCAACACGCACGTGCCGTGGAAGGAGATCAACAACTACTACCCGTACTCGGTCGGGCTGATGCCGAACACCGACCAGTACCGGCAGGCGCTGCGCCTCTACGACGACCCGGCGGAGTACCCGATCTTCCCGTTCTTCACCGCCAACCAGCGCGACAAGGCCGCGGCGGCGGCCGCCGGCCAGCCGGGCAGCAACAACTTCTCCACCATCAACTCGACCGTGCAGTTCCGGCTCTACTCCTCGGTGCTGCGCAACTACCCCAACCAGTGGATGACCGCCGAGAACTACAAGCAACTCCTCTACTGGAACGCCTGGGCGCAGTACATCGGCGGCAACACCCAGTGGCCGGACGCCAACGAGTTCTGGGCGGACTGGAACCCGTCGTCCCGGACCATCGCCTACCGGTCCTGGATCCACCACAACATCCTGGGCAGCAGCAACTGGACGGTGGTCGAGGACGTCGCCGGGCTGCGGCCGCGCTCCGACAACACCGTCGAGCTGTCCCCGATCAACATCAACTGGTCGCACTTCGCCGTGAACAACCTGCGGTACCGCAACATGAACCTCAGCGTGGTCTGGGACGACCCGGCCGACGGGGTCAGCCGGTATTCCGGGGTGCCGCAGGGCTACTCGGTCTATCTCAACGGCACCCGGGCGTTCACGGTGGACCGGCTGACCCGGGTGCTCTACAACCCGGCGACCGGTGCGGTCACCCTGCCGGCCGGCGGGACGACCAACTTCAGCACCGCCGTCTCCGGGCTGCAACTGCCGCAGCAGGTGGTGCAGAACAGTGCCCGGATGGTGGACATCTTCGCCAAGGCGGGCGCCGACCTCACCTCGACCACGCCGAACCTGGCCCAGGGGTCGACGGCGACGGCGTCGTACACCGCCTCCGGCACCTCCACCGGGGCGGCGATCGACGGCTTCCCGATCAACGAACCGGTCTGGGGCAGCTACGGGACGCCGAACGCCACCGACTCGTACGAGCTGAACTTCGGTCAGGCCCGGGCCGTCGACGAGGTACGGCTCTGGTTCCGCAACGACCGGGCGACGAACCGGTACCGGCCGCCGGCCTCGTACAACGTGCAGTACTGGAACGGCAGTGCCTGGGTGAACGCGGCCTCCCAGGCCAAGTCCCCGGGCACACCGCAGTCCAACTACAACCGGGTCACCTTCACCGCGGTCAGCACCGCCCGGTTGCGGGTGCAGTTCACCCACGCCTCCGGCTCGGCCAAGACCGGGCTGACCGAGATCAAGGTCTACAACCGGGGCGGCACCAACCCGGATCCCGATCCCGATCCTGACCCCGACCCCGAGCCGGGTGCCAACGTGGCGGGGGCGGCGACGCCGTCCGCGTCGTACACCTCGGCCTGGGAGTCGGTGGCAGCGATCAACGACGGGATCGAGCCGCCGAGTTCCAACGACACCGTCAACCCGCGCTGGGGCACCTGGCCGAACACCGGCGCGCAGTGGGCCGAACTGACCTGGCCGACCAGCCGCACCCTGAACGCCGCCGAGGTCTACTTCTTCGACGACAACGGCGGGGTGCGCGTCCCGGCCTCCTGGAAACTCCAGTACTGGACCGGCAGCGCCTACGCCGACGTGCCCGGTGCCAGCGGCTATCCGGTCGCGGCCAACCAGTACAACCGGGTGACCTTCCCGAGCATCGGCACCACCCGGTTGCGGGTGGCGCTGACCAGCGGCCAGGGCTCGGTGGGGCTGTTGGAGGTGAAGGCGTACAGCCCCTGAGCCCGGCCGCCCCCGGACCGACCCCGCACAGGGCCGTCCGGATGCTCCAGAAGGGCGTCCGGACGGCCCGGGGCGGGGCGCACGCCGGCACCGGACCACCATCCACCCGTACCGGCGCAGCACCCGCCATCTCGCCACCACCACCGGCGCACGAGTACCGCGCACACCGTCCTGACCATTTCTGGGGGAGACTCCGATGACCACGTCGAGACTGCGTCGCGGCGCCGTCGCCATCGCGGCGTCATTGGCGCTGGCGACCTCGGCCGACGGCGTCCGGCGCCCCGGCCGCCGGGACCGGCCCGGTGTCCGAGGCACCCCCGGCGGTCGCTCCGGCCAAGACCGTCTACATCCCGGCCCGCTGGGCGAACGGCGAGATGCCGTGGACCCAGAGCCGCCCCCGGGAGTCGGCGAACTTCATCCTGGTCGACGGTGCCGCTGGACGCCTGGGCCACCGGCGGCTCGGTGGACAACCGCCGACCTGGCGATCACCGGCTGACCGATACCGCCCCGACCCTGGTGCCGGCCGCCGATCCGTACGGCCGGCACCAGGGCGGGTAAGCCCTGGGTGCGGGTTGTCGGCCGATCAGGCCCATGTGACTATTGCCGCCGGACCAAGGAGGCGCATCATGACCGAGCCGAACGCGGAGCCGGACGTCGACGGGTCGGCCTGTCTCGGCGACCACGTCCGGGCCTGCACGGTTCGCGAGGTTCTGGACCGGGTGGGCGGTAAGTGGAGCATCGGCATCATCATCGAGGCGAGCCGGGGACCGATCCGCTTCACCGAACTGGAGCGCTCGGTCGAGGGAATCAGCCGGCGGATGCTCACCCTCACCCTGCGCAACCTCGAACGTGACGGACTGCTGGTCCGGACCACCTATCCCACCGTCCCGCCCCGGGTCGAGTACGTCGCCACCGAGATGGCCCGGGAACTCTACGACTCCCTGCTCGTGCTGACCGGCTGGGCGGAACGGCACCGGCAGGCGATCGCCGCCGCCCGGGAGGCGTACGACCGCCGCAACGCCGGCACGGACTGACTCCCGGCCGACGGGCGGGTCAGCGCTCGTTCGGGTCGATCCGGGCGCGAATCTCGGCGTGCTCGGCCAGCAGGTGCAGCAGGTTGGAGCCGTCGATCAACTCCAGCGGCTTACCGGAGGCGAACTCGAACGATTCCGGGCCGTAGCCACTGGTCGTCACCAGGATGCCCTTGGTCGCACCCTCGCCCAGCACCGTGCCGAAGAGGTCCCGCACCGCGGACACGTCCATGGTGCCGCGGTCCCGTCGGGCCTGGATCACCACCTTGCCGCCGAAGATCGGGCGCGGGTCGAACGCCACGCAGTCGAGGCCGCCGTCCGGCGCCGTCCGGGTCGTCCGGATCTCCAGGCCGAGCTTGCCGAAGAGGCTCCGGATCACGTCCTCGAACTCGGTCCGGCTCAACTTGTGCAGGTTGGCGCGATGGTCCAGGTCGGCCAGTACGTCCACCTCGTCGACGAAGCGCTTGTCGACCACGTCGAACTCCAGCACCGGGCGTACCTCGACCAGATCCTCCGGCCGGGGCGACAGGGTGGCCCGCAGGTGCCGCAGGCAGGCCGCTGGATCGACCTTGGCCAGGTTGATGGCGGTGAAGGCGTCCCGGCTGGTCCGCAGGGTCACCAGGCAGGGCCGGACCGCCTGCCCCGTGCCGGGGTGGGTGGTCTCGACGATGCCGTTGAAGACGATCGTCTCGACCAGCCCGGTACGGTCGGCCTCGAAGAGCTCGTGCACGGTACGCAGCGCCACCTGGGTGATCACGTCGGCGTACCGCTGCCGGATCTCGTCCGCCGGGCGGGCCACCGTCTGCACCTCGTCGCCGGCCTTGACGTACCGGTATTCCCGGACCCTCGGCACCACCGCGACGGTCGGCAGCAGGTATTCCACCACGATCAGCCGGGAGTCCGGGACGTAGGCGAGCCGGTAGCGCTGCGGAAAGTCCTCCGGATAGACCGAGTTGCCGAGCACCAGCCCGAAGTACTTCACCACGGCGTTCGGCTCGGCGGCGGCCAGCGCGGCACCGAATTTGTCGATCTCGGCGTTGTGGCTCGCGACCTGGGCATCGAGCTGCTGGCAGTGCTTGTCGTACTTGCGCCGGGCCTGGGCGAGCCGCTGCTGCCGGGCCGCCTCGCCCGCCGCGTGCTTGGCCCTGGCCTTCTCGAACGCCTGCTCCGCCTCGGTCAGCAACTGCTGGTAGCGGGCCTCGCCGCCGAACATCTTGCCGAGCGCGTTCGGCTCGGGCGGCGCGAAACGTCGCCAGTCCGGCGCCCGCAGCGGCATGCCCAGCTCGCCCGGCGTGAACTCCGGATAGCTGGCCTGCTTCTTCAGCCGCTCGAGGTCGATGTGGTCGTCGATGGCCAGGGTGGTCCGCAGCAGGGTGTCCAGCTCGTCCAACTGGGACTGGAGGTTGGTGTTGGCGGCCTTGACCCGGGCCGCCCTGGCCTCCACGTAGAGTCGTCGGCGCTCCCGCTCGTCCGCCTCCGCCGCCCGCTCGGCGGCCTGCCGGGCGCGCTCGGCCTCCCAGAGCATCTGCTGGTGCTGCTGGTACGGGGTGGTCGATGCTCGTTGCTGCGCGTGCACCTGCTGTGCGTGCGCCCGCTGCATCTGCCCCATGATGCCCATGTACGTCCCCGATCAGCTTCCAGCACCGTTCACCATCGGTGACCGGTGGCGTCCCGTCCCCCCGAGCTGACGTCCCTTCTCCCGGCGTTCCGTCGACCGCCATCGCTCGATGCACATCTTGGTCCCAGGGCGCCGGGTGCGTCCAGCGGGGACCCCAGGGTAGCGTGCGGGGCGAACCCGCCGATCCGGGTCGGGAACGCCCCTGGTGACGGCAGGGGTGGCCGGGCTACCCGCCAGGTCGGGCGGTGCTAGGGTGCCCCGGGTGACCGACGCAGATGTGCACCTCGTCGCCCAGCCGCGCCTCGACACCGTCGTGACGGAGTTCGCCACCGACGCGCGGCGGCTGCGCAGCGACTATGCCGGGATGGCCTGGATCGGCGACCGGCCGGATCCGGAGAGCGGCCAGTTGGGGCCCGACTACCGGCAGCGGGGCGTGGACTGGCAGCTCTTCCTGCCCGACACCCACTGGTACGACGTGGACCGGCTCGACGACGTCGAGGTGCAGGTCGGCGCGGGCCTGCTGCAGGTGGCCAGCACCGCGCTGCGGACCCAGGGACTGGTGGGGGCGGTCGCCGAGCCGGTGGTCGAGTTCTTCGAGCACCCCGAAGGGCTCCCCGGGGTGGGGCTCTGCCTCGGTCTGCGCGGCCAGATCTTCTCCAACCTCGGCGTCACCTACCGGGTGACCGTGCTCTGCGCCCCCGAAGCCGTACTCCGGCGCGGCGAGACCACGCAGCCCGACGAACAGACCGAGGAGAGTGACAGCGGCGGCTGAGCCCTTCTCCACCTGAAGACCGTCCGACCTGAACCGCGCTCGTCGAGGGTTTCACTCGCGCAGCCGCCACGCCCGTCCGCCGCTCGTCGCCCGTTCGCCGGGCGGGGCGTCCGGGGCCGCTGCCGGGTCGGCGGGAGTGCCGGGCGCCGGCTCCGCCGGGGAGGCGCCGCCGTCCGACCCGGCGGGCGGCGCCTCCGCCCGGTCGGTGCCCCCGGACCGGGGGCGGCGCAGATACAGCCAGGCGGCGACGGCCAGTCCGAGGACCAGTCCGGCGACCAGGCCGGTGGCCAGCGAACCGAAGCCCTGGTCCGGGTCGTCGGCCGCGGTGCCGCTCTCCGGCGCCTCCGCCCCGGCGGCCCCGGGCGCCGCCGCGGTCGGGCCGGCCGCGGCGGCCGGCGGGGCCAGGGTCAGCACCGGCGCCGGGAACTCCGGCTGCGGGACCTCGGACGAGGGCGGCTGGTTCCAGTTCGTGACATGACCGTCCGAGTACGTCTGCACGAGGTGGAACGTCATCCGGTCGGTCTGCGGCAGCGGGCCGAGCGAGACGACCAACTCGGCCGGGCCGGCCCCCGGCGCGGGAGCGCCGGCGCGGGTCCAGACGATGCTGGCGACCACCTCGGTGACCTGCCCGTGGTGGATCCCGCCGAGCGTCTGGTCCACCTTCCGCATCGTCATCCGGGGCGCCCACTGCGGGTCCGACATCGGGTACGTTTCCGCGACCGGAGCCGACTCCGGCATCAACAACTCGATCTTGGTGGTGTGCGCCGGTGCCCGGTCCTCGGTGACCCGGAAGGTCAGCTTCGCCGCCCCACCCTGTACGGCCTGCACCGGGGCCACGGTGACGTCGGCGGTCGCGGCTCCGGCACCGAGGGTCGTACCCGCGACCGTGGCGGTGAGCAGGGCGACGACCCAGCACATTGCCCTGTGACGCACAGTGAAGTCCCTTCGTCCGGCCGATACTCCTGTAGTTCGGCTGTCGAGCGAAAAAGGTTCAACCAACGGGCCGGTATGTTACGCCGTCCACTCGGGGTGTCTTCGCGACCGCTTAAGAGTTATCCTCGGAAAGTTCCGACTTCATCTGATAGTTGCGGATCAGCCCGGATCCTGTGCGGAGGCCCGGCGTTATGAAAAACGTGCATCGACGCGTACGCCCTCTTGTCATCGTGGCCGCCTCGTTGGCCGCCACCCTCCTCATCACCTCCTGCGGGGCCGACCCGGACGACGGCTCGGAGAAGGCGGCGGCGACCGCCTCCGCCAGCGCCCACGGCGGAGCGCACGGCGCAGTCGACATTCCACCGGCCGCGCCGCTGCGCTCCGGGGAGCGGTTCGTCAACCTGGACATGGCGCGGCCGTACCGCCCGTCGGCGCCGAACGGCGGCACCGACGAATACCGCTGCTTCCTGGTCGACCCGGCCCTGACCGAGTCCGCGTTCCTGACCGGCAGCCAGTTCCTGCCGCAGAACGGCGACATGGTGCACCACGCCATCTTCTTCCGGCTCGATCCGGCGGAGGTGGCGCCGGCCCGCAAGCTCGACGCGGAGACCCCCGGCGACGGCTGGACCTGCTTCGGCGACGCCGGGATCGGCGACGCGGCCTGGGTGGCGCACTGGGCGCCCGGCGCGAACGAGACGCTGCTGGCGCCCGGCCTCGGCTATCCGATGCCGCCCGGCACCCAACTGGTGATGCAGGTGCACTACAACCTGATGGACGTCCGGGCCGGCGGCAACGACACCGACCAGTCCGGCATCCGGCTGCGCCTCGTCGGCGGCTCCGAAGAGGTGAGCCCGCTCTCCACCGAGCTGCTGGCGGCCCCGGTCGAGCTGCCCTGCGCACCCGATGAGCGTGGCGAACTCTGCCAGCGCGAGGCGGCGGTGCGGGACGTGCGGCACCGGTTCGGCGCCGAGGCCGGTGAGCAGGCGGAGCAGCTCAACCAGTACTGCAACCGGGGGCGTGCGCCGGCCGCCGGCAACACGCAGCGCTGCGACCACCAGGTCAGGGAGGCCGGCGTGGTGCAGGCGGTCGCCGGTCACATGCACCTGCTGGGCAGCGCGATCAAGATCGAACTCAACCCCGGTACCCCGAAGGCGCGGACCCTGCTCGACATCCCGACGTACAACTTCGACGAGCAGGCCAACCGCCCCCTGCCGCAACCGGTGGCGGTCAGGCCCGGCGACGTCTACCGGGTCACCTGCACCCACGACGTGACGCTGCGGCAGCGCCTGCCCCAACTGCGCAACCTGCCGCCCCGGTACGTCGTCTGGGGCGAGGGGACCAGCGACGAGATGTGCCTCGGCATCGTCATCCTGTCCCGGCCCGCCTGACGCAACCCGGATCCCGCCGCACGGCCGCGGCGCCCTGCCCGAACCGCGGGCGGAGCGCGGAGAAACCTAGGCAGGCACCGGCGCGGCAGCGACGGCACTCCTACGGCAAAGGGAGTGTGTCGACGGTGTGGAGATGCCGGGCAGATTGCGTGCACAAGGCCGTACGGGCCGGCTGGTGGTCCTATCGTCGCAGGGTGTGCAGACAGTGGATGTACTGGTCGTGGGTGCGGGCCTGGCCGGTCTGCACACAGCCCGGCTGCTCGCGCAACGAGGACTGGATGTGATGGTGGTCGACCGACGCAGGTCGCTTTCGACGGGCATCCGGACGACAGGGATCTTCGTGCGTCGTACCCTCGACGACTTCGATCTGCCGGACCATCTGCTCGGGCCCGGCATCCGGGATGTGCTGTTGTACCCGCCGTCGCGGCGGGCACCGATCCGGCTCACCAGTGACCGGGACGAATACCGGGTGGCGGACATGGCGGCCGTGTACGAGTACGCAGACCGTGCGGCGGCGTCGGCCGGGGTACGGGTCCGGCTCGGCGTGCGGTATGTCGACGCCTCGATGGGACTTGTACGGTTCGCAGGCGCGGAACCGGTGCGGACCCGGTTCATAGTCGGCGCGGACGGCGCCCGCTCCCGGGTAGCCCGTGATCTCGGCCTCGACGTCAACCGACGCCTTCTCGTCGGTGCCGAGATCGTCCACCCGATCGCGCCGGGAAACACCATCCCGGCGTTCCACTGCGTGCTGGACCCCCGAGTCGCCCCCGGGTACCTGGGCTGGGTCATCGACGACGGCCGGCATGCCCACGTCGGCGTCGCGGGATATCCGGGCGCGATGCGTACCGGAATCCGCCACCTGCTGGATACCTTCGCCGCGGACGCCCCCGGTCGCACCGCGCCGACCGGTCCGGTCGAGCGTCGAGGTGGTCCGATCCCGGTCGGCGGTGTGCTACGGCGGTTGGCATGTCCCGCCGGGCTGCTCGTCGGAGATGCGGCGGGTGCGGTGTCGCCGCTGACCGCCGGCGGGCTGGACCCCTGCCTACGCATGTCCGAACTGGCCGCGGCGGTCGTCGCCAGCTATCTGCGTACCGGCGATCCGCGTACCCTGCGTCGCTACGACGGGAACGCGCTGCGGACCCGGTTCCGCGGCCGGCTGTTGCTCCGGCGCGCGTTTGCCGGCATCCGGTACCCCGCAGCGGCAGAGGCGGCGGTCGCCGTGCTACGCCGTCGTCCCGGTCGCGTCCTGGCAGCGCGGATCCTGTTCGGCGACGGCTCGTTTCCCGATTTCGACCCACGGCTCGCGGACCCGACGTTCGACCACCCGTAACGGCATCGGGCAACCAGCTCGGCCGGACAGACCAGACGCGGGTTCTCCACGTCGTCGTCTTTCCGACAGTCCCAGTCTCCCGGGCCACCGGATCCGTGTCGGCGGTTGTACGCCATCGCGTACGGTGCCACCGCCGGGTCCGGCGAACCGTCCCCGGTCCGTCGCGAACCGGCTTACCGGAGGAGGGATCGCCCGAGTGACCACCACCCCCGCTGTCCAACACGTCGCCATTCCCCGGGTACCCCCAGGGACGGTCGGTCGCCTCACACTGTGGTTCGTCGTCGCCGCCAACGTGGCAGTGGTGAACACGCTGTTGGTGCTGTCCCCGTACCCGGGGTCGAACGTCTACTTCGTCCTCGGCCGGTTCTTCGGCCTGCATGCCGCCATGATCATGGCGTTGCAGCTGCTGCTGGTCGCGCGGCTGCCGTGGCTCGACCGCCGGATCGGGATGGACCGGCTCACCGCCTGGCACCGGTGGACCGGCTTCACCCTGCTCTGGACGATCCTCGTCCATGCCACATGCACGGTGGTCGGTCTGGCCATGATGTCCGGGACGTCGATCGGCGGGCAGGTCGTCGACCTGGCGTCGACTTGGCAAGGGGTGTTATGGGCGATGGTCGCGGCCGGCCTGCTGCTGTCGATCGGACTCGTGTCGGCCCGATTCGCCCGCCGCCGGCTGGCCTACGAGACCTGGCACCTGCTGCACCTCGGCACGTACGTCGCGGTGCTCCTCGCCCTCACCCACCAGATCGCGGTGGGCACCACCTTCACGGCGTCCACGTTCGCGACGGCGTACTGGTGGACGCTCTGGAGCGTCGCGCTCGGCGCCGTACTGGCCGGCCGGGTGCTCCTGCCGCTGTGGCGCAACCTCCGGCACCGCTTCCGCGTCGCCCGGGTCGTACCCGAATCCGACACCGTGGTGTCGATCCACGTCACCGGGCGCCGCCTCGACCGGCTGCCGGCACAGGCCGGCCAGTTCTTCCTGTGGCGCTTTCTCACCCGTGACCGCTGGTGGCAGGCCAACCCGTTCTCGCTCTCCATGGCGCCCGACGGTCGATCGCTACGGCTGACCGCCAAGGCGGTCGGCGCCGGCACCGCCACCCTGCCTCGGCTCCGGGTCGGCACACGGGTGTTCGCCGAGGGACCGTACGGCGCCTTCACCGGCATGCACCGGACCCGACCGGCAACCCTGCTCGTGGCGGGCGGGGTCGGCGTGACACCGATCCGTTCGCTCCTGCAGAGCCTCGACGGTCACATCGTCGTGCTGTACCGGGTGCGCTCCATGGCTGACGCCGTGCTCGTGGACGAACTGCGGGCGCTGGCGGACGCCCGGGGCGCCGAACTGCGACTGGTCACCGGCCCGTCCCGGCCGGTACCGCCGACGGGCCCGATCTTCGGACCGGACCACCTGCGAGAGCTGGTACCGGACATCCACGAGCGCGACATCTTCGTCTGCGGCCCGGCCGGAATGACCGCTGCCGTGCTGCGCAGCCTCCGGCAACTCCAGGTGCCGCAGCGCCAGGTGCACACAGAGCGGTTCGGGTTGGCCGGCTGATCGGGGGTACCGGGACGTTCCGGGTACGGCAGCGGATCCGGATCCAGTTCGCGGAGCAACTGCCCGGTGGGGGTGGAAACGGTCGCCGCCTTCGCCGGCCCGGGTGACCCGGACCGGCGACGCGGGGACGGCGGCGAGTTCCTAGCATGGTGGGATCTGCCGCCGGAGGGGCGGTGTCGGAGGCGGCGAGCGGATGTTACGGACCAGGGAACAGATGGCAGAGACCGGTGGCGGCGGACGCCCGTCGGCACGATCCACCCGGCTTCCGGCCGAGCCGGGGGCGTCCGGCGGGACCATCGAGCGGGCTGGTCGGATCGCCCGGCCCGACCAGCGGCTCGGCCAACTCGTGCCGCGCCGGCCCGAGGGGATCACCAGCAACCAGTGGAACGTGGCCAGCCGGGGCCGCTTCGACTTCGTGGTCTCCGACCCGGGCGGTCAGGCGGCGCCGTTCGCGGTCGAGCTGGTCGATACCAGCGTGCAGACCGCGCAGACACAGCGGGACGACCGGATGAAGCACGCCGTCTGCGACGCGGTCGGCCTGGAACTGCTCCGGATCGAGTCGGCGACGTTGCAGCCGGCCACGCACGGCCGGCGGATCGTCGAGTACGTCATCGACGCCCGCGCCTTCCTGGCGGCGACCGGTGACCCGGCCGAGTACGCCGAACTCGCCCCGGAGGCCCCGGGTAGCTACCGCGACATCGTCGGTCGGCTGCCGGACGGCAACAGCGGGCACGTCAACGATCTCGGTGCGGCGGCCCGGACGACCGCGGTGGACGCGTACGTCGACCGGGAGCTGGTCGACCCGATCCTGCGCAGCCTGCGTCTGGACTGGAAGGACGGCCCCGCCGAGGGCTGGGCCTGGCTCCAGGTACGGCCCGGGGCGTACCTCTTCGAACGGGTCCGGCTGTGGCAGCACCGCTTCTCCTGCGGCATCGAGCCGGGCCGGTTCGCCGAGGACCTGGCCACGATGGCGGTGGGGGAGCGGCTCCGGTTGCGCGAGACCGTCGGGTTGCCGTTGACCGCCCGGGAGCGGCTGGCCGACGAACTCGACGGGTTGCGCCGGCGCCGCGACAAGCTGCTCAATCCGTACGGCTTCGAGCACGTCTCGTTCGACTAGATCGCCGCCGCCCCTGACCCGACAGCGGGTGCGTCGGTCGAGGGGGATCTTGTCGCGACTGACTACCGTGGGGCCGGAGACGACCAAGGGAGGTGTCGGTGGTGGCGGAGCGGACCGGCGACGACGCACCCGCCGCGCCGGCGGACCCGGACACGGGGCGCGGCGGCGACGGTGGACGTCGTACCCGATCGGTCGGCGCCATGCTCGGCGCCGCGTTCATCGCGCTCGCCTCGGTCGCGACCTGGTACATCGACCACCGGGCCGCCTCGCTCGACGCCGAGCAGGAGGTGCGGGAGCGGGCCGCGTTCGCCGAGGTCTGCCACGATCCCGTCGCGGCCGCCGCGCTCGTGACGAACGTCCCGTCGCTCGCCAGCACCTGTCCGACGGGCCTGCGCCACCTGCTGTCGATACCGGCGGACGAGGTCGGTCCGGGACCGGAACTCCTGGACGCCTATCTGGACCGGCTCTTCACCTTGCTGGACGCGCGGATCCCGAATGACGTCACGCCGTACCTCGACGCGCTGCACCGCGACGACGCCTACAGCACCGCCCTCGACGAGCTGCACCGCAACGCCCGGCGGTGCGACGTGCTTCTGCCGACCGGCACTCCGGCACCGACGGCGTCCCGCCCGACCGGGAACTTCTGGGACGACTGGCAGCGGATCGAGGTCGCCCAGCAACCCGGGTCGGTACGGGCCACCGAGGATCCGGACGGGCACGTCGTCGTCACGGCCCGGGTGGTCGACGCGTCGCCGGCCTGCCTGACCCGGCCCGGCCTGGAGCCGTCCCCGCCGCCCCGGTACGTCGGCACCACGGCGCTGACCCTGTCGTTCAGTACCGGCACCGGCCCGAGTGGTGAACGGGTGTGGCTGCTCGACCGCCTCGACGCCTGCCCGGTCCGACCGGACCCGCTGGCCGCGGAACCGGTGGTCAGCACGTACTCACTGACCCGGCGCCAGTCGATCCGGAACGACGTCACCGACTCGCTCTTCCGCTACGCCGGCAGCACCTGTCCCGCGGCAACCCCCTCGGCCGGCGGCTGACCGGGACATCCGGGTGGTGGTGGACCCGGCCCGGGAGAGTGACCAGTTCAGGTCGGCGTGCCGGCAGACCAGCGTTGCGCGGCGGCAGCGACCGAGCCAGGGGCGAGGGCGGCCGGCGGTTGCGCCGGACGGATCGGGCCGGGTCCGCGCCGACACGGACCCGGCCCGATGTCTGGCCGCTGCCGGAGGGGGTCAGGCGGCGGCGCAGCTCAGGGTCGGTACGGCGTTGCTGCCGGTCTGCGACCCGAGGAACCCGAAGCTGGCGCTGGCCCCGGCGGCGAGACTGCCGTTGTAGCCGGTGTTCCGGGCGGTGACGCTGGCTCCGCTGGTGGTGACCGTCGCGCCCCACGAGTTGCTGACCTGTTGCCCGTTGGCGAACGTCCAGGTCACCGTCCAGCCGCTGAT
Source organism: Plantactinospora sp. KLBMP9567 (assembly GCF_033446045.1). Classification (NCBI taxonomy): domain Bacteria; kingdom Bacillati; phylum Actinomycetota; class Actinomycetes; order Micromonosporales; family Micromonosporaceae; genus Plantactinospora; species Plantactinospora sp. KLBMP9567. The sequence continues at coordinate 245,152 of NZ_JAWQRR010000003.1, forward strand.
CGCGGTGCTGCCGGCGGTGACCCGTACGTCGGCCTGGAAACCACCCGACCAGGTACCGGTGACGGTGTACGCCGCCGAGCAGCCGCCCGAGCCACCGGCCGGCGGGGTACGGGTCGGCTCGCTCGTCGGCGGCGGGGTGGTGCGGGTCGGCGTCGGAGTGGCGGTCGGCTGGGGATTGCCACCGCTGCCGCCGAAGTTGACGTCGCTGCACCAGTAGTAGTTCTGGTCGGCGTGGCTGGCCTTCCAGATCACGTAGACGATGTGCCGGCCGGACCGTCCCGGCGCGCTGACCGGGATCGTGACGGAGACTCCGTTCAGTACGGGGTCGCCGGTCTCCCGGGTGCCCTCGCCCGGCGCGTACCGGCCGGTTTCCCGGACCAGTTCGAGGTTGTTCCAGCCCAGCCGCTGGGTGAGCGGGTTGAACCCCTGCCGGGTGACGTAGATCAGGAAGTAGTCCGCCCCGTGCAGCGCCTGGTCGTGCATGGTGACGTTGAAGTTGGTGCCGACGTTGGCCGCTTGCCAGTTGCCCGGGTTGTCCAGCGCGGCGTACCGGACGCCGCCGGTCTCGCCGGCACTGCAGAGTTGGCCGCTCGGCACGGCGGCCTGGTGGTTGCCGTTCACGCCCTCCCGGTAGAGGCCGTTCCAGTTCCACATGGCGTTCGGGTCGGCCTGCCAGGCCTGCCAGCACATCGGGTCCTGGGTGGCCATCGCCGGGTTCTGGAAGTCGCTGCCCCAGCGCTTCCAGCAGCCGTAGTTGCGCGAGGCCGGGTTGATCGTCGAACCGTGCGCGTTCGCGGTGTCCCGCGAGACAGCGAGGGCGGTGGCGAGGAGGACGACGGTGGCCGCCGCGAGAGCGAGGATCCGCAGGACCATCGGGGCGCGGCGCCGGGCCGGATTCACAGGTTGCGCGAGTGAAGACATGGGATCCCCAGACGTCGGTTGCACGAGCGAGTACGCGGAAGGCTGCCCGGCGCTCCCGCACCATCCACCCGGCTCCGGCGGCGGTGTCCCTGAACAGAGATTCACATCGCCAGATGGTGCTTGTCAATAGTTTGGGATGACAACAAAGAGGGGCGTCGGCGGTGCGGGCGTCCCGACCGCCGGGTACGCAGGGGCCGGGCCAAGGGGGAGTACGCCGACGCCTGGCGGCGACTGCTGGCGGCGGCCGGACTGGCCACCTGACCCGTGACCCGACCGGTGCTCAGGTGCGGGGCTGGCCGCGTCGTTGCGCGGTGCGCTGGCGTACCTCGTCGAGGTGTTCGTTGATCGTGTCGACCTGGGCGGCGAGGCCCGGATGGTCGGCGCGGAGGTGTCGCTGCGCGTCGGAGAGCGGCCGGACCAGCGCGTTCGGGTCGGTGCCGCCGAGGGCGTCGTGCAGTCGGTCCAGGCTGGGGCGGGCCGCCGAACCGAGATCGGTCAGTGCGGTGATCTGCCCGGCGAGCTGGCGCAGGTCGGCACCGTTGTCCCGGGCCCAGCGGGCCGCCGCGCGGTCGCCGGCCCGGCGGTCCCGCTCGGCGCGTACCCGGTCGTCCCGGGTCTGCGGCGCGGCGTCGTCCTCGGCCGGGCGCAGTCGCAGGTAGCGACGCTCGGCGGCCTGCCGGCTCGCCACCCCGAGCGCCGGTGCCAGCTCCGCCCAACTCGCCCCGCGTTGGCGTGCGGCGGCGATGAGTCGCGGCTCCCAGGACTCGAGTTCGGCACGCAGGTGCCGGAGCGCGACCAGGGCCGTGAGCACCTGGTCGGCCGTCACCTCGGCACCGTCCCCCGCCGTGGCCCCCGGTGGAGCTGCCGACGGGTCGGCAGCCCGCCCGGGGAAGGTGGCGGGGTCGCCGACCCGGCTGGTGACCGCCTGCACGCGGTCGAACGCCGCGCCGGTCGGTGTCACCGCAGCGCCGGCTCCGGTCGGCCGCCCCGGGTCGGCCTGTCCCTGCTGGACCATCCGTCTCCCGTCCTCGGCATCTGTCATCGTTTAGATGACGGATTTCCTTGTCATCGTTCAGATGACATGCTACAAAGGATGTGTCGCGCATTGACAGCACTGTTGCCAGCGCTAGGAGGTGGATCTGATGTTGATGCGCACCGACACCTTCCGCGAGCTCGACCGGTTCGCGCAGCAGGCCCTCGGCACACCGGGTTCGGGCACCTGGTCCCGGCCGACAGTCATTCCGATGGACTCCTACCGCAACGACGAGGAGTTCGTCGTCGCGTTCGACCTACCCGGGGTCGCCCCGGACGCGATCGAGATCAACGTCGAGCGCAACCTGCTGACCGTCCGCGCCGAGCGCCGGCCGCCGAGCCTCGGCGAAGGCGCCCGCGTGCAGGTCTCCGAGCGACCGCTCGGGGTCTTCTCCCGGCAGCTCTTCCTCGGCGACGGTCTCGACACCGACCGGATCGAGGCGAGCCACGAGAACGGTGTGCTGGCTGTGCGGATCCCGGTGAAGGAGCAGGCGAAGCCCCGCCGGGTGGCGATCACCTCCGGCGGATCACCAGAAGGTCATCAGCGCCTGACCGGCGCACAGAAGGTCATCAGCGCCTGACCGGCGCACAGAAGGTCATCAGCGCCTGACCGGCGCACAGAAGGTCATCAGCGCCTGACAGGCACAGCCGAACCGGTCCGGCGGTTCGCCGGCTTCCGGTGCCGTCGGCGGTGGGGGGTGACAAAGATGCGCAGCGGCGAACGGCACGAGGTCTCGACGCCCCGGTCGGTGCACGAGGCATTCGTCGAGCTGGTTCAGCGGGACGACGACCTGATGCGGGCAGAGTTCGAGGCGCTCATCGACGCCTGCTGGAACCCGCCGCCACCCCCTCCGCCGGCCCGACCACAACCCGGGCCACGTCCTCCACTGTGGCCCGTCGGACCGCCCGACGGCGTACGGTTCGTCGCGGTCGAGGCGGGTCCCACAGCAAGCCGATGGCGTCGGCAACGCGGTCCTCCGGGCAACCGCACGGGCCGACCAGCACGCAGAGGCAGGTGATGACTCGGCCGTATCTCTCGTCGATTTCTCTCCCGGGGGTCCGGCGGACGGCAGCTCCGGTGGCGCGGCGACGGTCCCAGACACCGCGCCAGGCGCGTAGGCGTGACGGCCGCGCCGGCACCCGACAACCATCGGCCCGGCCCACCTCTCGTGGGCCGGGCCGCGGCGCTTCTTCCCCGCCCGGACGCGGCCGCCGGCTAGGGTGGAGCCGTGCGCCTGGTGCTGATGGCGGACACCCACGTGCCCAAGCGCGCGCGGGACCTGCCGTCGCAACTGTGGGCGGCGGTCGACGAGGCGGACGTGGTCATCCACGCCGGTGACTGGGTGCACGAACCGCTGCTCGACACGTTGGAGTCCCGCGCCGCCCGACTGGTCGGGGTGTACGGCAACAACGACGGCCTGGAACTGCGGGCCCGGCTGCCGGAGGTCGCCCGCGTCGAGTTGGCCGGCCTGCGGGTCGCGGTGGTGCACGAGACCGGCCCGGCCGCCGGGAGGGAGCGCCGCTGTGCCGACCGGTTCGGCGGCTGCGACCTGCTGGTCTTCGGCCACTCCCACATCCCCTGGGACAGCGAGGCGCCGGGCGGGCTGCGGCTGCTCAACCCCGGCTCGCCGACCGACCGGCGCCGCCAGCCGTACGCCAGCTATCTGACCGCCGAGATATCGGCCGGCCGGCTCGACGACGTCGTACTGCACCGCCTGCCGCGCCGGACCTGACCCGGAAAGGAGCCGACCATGCGCGCCGAGCTGGTCGGGTACGCGCGGCAGGTGCTCGGCTCGGGAGAGGTGGTCGCGGACCGGTCCTGGGGGCACGGTGTCGCGGGCGTGCTGGAGGTGCGGGACGGCGACGGGGCCGTCTGGTTCGTGAAGGGGCACGGCGACCCGGAACGGTACCGGCGGGAGCTGGCGGCGTACCGGCGTTGGGTGCCCGGGCTCGGCGGGCACGCACCGAGGCTGCGGGCGTACGACGACGAACGGCTCGCGCTGGTGCTGTCGGGGGTGCCGGGCGAGGCCGGCCTGTCGTACGGGACGGATCCGGAGGTGCAGCGCGAGGCGGGGGTACTGCTGCGTCGGTTGCACGGCACCGAGACGCTGCCGCCCTGGACCGACCTGGTCGCCGAGAAGCACGACGAACTGGACCGGCTCTCGGTCCGGGCGAGCCGGCTGCTCGAACCGCGGGAACTCGACTTCGTCCGTGCCGAGCTGCGCAACCTCTCCGGCGTCGCGGCACCGGCCCGGGTGCCGTGCCATCTCGACTACAGCCCGCGCAACTGGCTGGTCGCCGACGCCGACCGGCACCGCGCCCAGCGGCGGGTGCACGTCATCGACTTCGAGTGGGCCGGGCCGGAGGTCTGGGTCAACGACCTGAACCGGCTCTACTTCGGCCCCTGGCGGGACCGGCCGGACCTCGCCGACGCGTTCCTGGCCGGCTACGGGCGTACCCTCGACGACGCCGACCGGGCGGTGCTGCACGCCTGCGGGGCGTTGACCGCGGTCTTCATCGTGGTCTGGGCGCACGGGCGCGGCGAACCCGGCTTCGTGCAGGCGTGGCGGCAGAACCTGCGCCGGTTGATGGACGGCTGGCGGTGAAGCCGGCGGATGGGTGGCTGGCGGTGAATCGGTCACCGCGCCGGGTAACCGGCCGATCGGCCCGGCGCGTTCCGATCATCCGCCTGCCAGACTGTAGGGGTGCATGACTTCGACGTGCTCGTGGTGGGTTCGGGGCCGGGCGGTCAGAAGGCCGCGATCGCGGCGGCCAAGCTCGGCAGCCGGGTGGCGGTGGTGGAACGGCAGCACATGGTCGGCGGGGTGTGCATCAACACCGGCACGGTCCCGTCGAAGACGCTGCGCGAGGCGGTGCTCTATCTGACCGGACTGAGCCAGCGGGAGGTGTACGGCCAGAGCTACCGGCTCAAGGACGACATCACCGTCGCCGACCTGACGGCGCGGACCCAGCACGTCATCGGCCGGGAGGTCGACGTGGTGCGCAGCCAGTTGGCGCGCAACCGGGTACGGCTGATCACCGGAAACGCCCGATTCGCCGACCCGCACACGGTGACCGTGACCGACCCGGTCGGGCGCGAGTCGAAGGTGACCGCCGAGAAGATCATCATCGCCGTGGGTACCCGGCCGGCGCGACCGGCCAGTGTGGACTTCGACGAGCGTACGATCATCGACTCGGACGGCATCATCAACCTGGAGCGGGTGCCGAACTCGATGGTGGTGGTCGGTGCCGGGGTGATCGGCATCGAGTACGCCTCGATGTTCGCCGCACTCGGCACCAAGGTCACCGTGGTCGAGCGGCGGGACCGGATGCTCGAGTTCTGCGACCTGGAGATCGTGGAGGCGCTGAAGTACCACCTCCGGGACCTGGCGGTGACGTTCCGGTTCAGCGAGGCGGTGGCGGCGGTGGAGCGGCACGCCCGGGGTGCCATCGCGGTGCTGGAGAGCGGCAAGCGGATCGCCGCCGACACCGTGATGTACTCCGCCGGCCGGCAGGGGCTGGGCAGCGAACTCGACCTGGAGAATGCCGGACTGACCGCCGACGCGCGGGGCCGGATCGAGGTCGACGCGGAGTTCCGGACGACGGTGCCGCACATCTACGCGGTCGGCGACGTGATCGGCTTTCCCGCCCTCGCCTCCACCTCGATGGAGCAGGGCCGGCTGGCGGCGCACCACGCCTGCGACGAACCGGTCCGGGCGCTGTCGGAGGTGCAGCCGATCGGCATCTACACGATCCCGGAGATCAGCTTCATCGGCCGGACCGAGGACGAACTCACCCGGGACAAGGTGCCGTTCGAGGTCGGCATCTCCCGCTACCGGGAACTGGCCCGGGGCGCGATCAGCGGCGACTCGTACGGGATGCTGAAGCTACTGGTCGCCCCGGACACCGGTCATCTGCTCGGGGTGCACATCTTCGGCACCGGGGCCACCGAACTCGTGCACATCGGACAGGCCGTGATGGGCTGCCAGGGCACCGTCGACTACCTGGTCGACGCGGTCTTCAACTATCCGACGCTGGCCGAGGCGTACAAGGTCGCCGCGTTGGACGCGATGAACAAGATGCGGCACCTCGCCCGGTTGCGGGACTGACCGCCCGTCGAGCCGCAGGGCGACCACTCCGTCGACAATTACTCTCTGTCCACGATCCGTCACCTGAGTGTCGTGTCTCGGCTGTTCCCCGCCCGTTGAACCGGGTGACGGGCATGGCCGGAGCGACCGGGGAGGCGCGACGATGATGATCCGACGATGGTATGGCGCGGTGGCCTCGGTGGTCGCCCTCCTGGCCGCCGGGGCGGGAACGGTCCGGATCGCGTACGGGAACGCCGACCGCAACGACGACGACCGGGAGCGCTGGGGCGTCGTACGGGAGCGGCTGACCGGCTACCAGGAGGACCCGTTGGCGATCTCGACCAGCGGCAAGGGCGGGTTCAGCTTCGCCATCGACGAACAGGAGCAGGAGCTGACCTACCGACTCAGCTACGAGGCGCTGGAGGGGAACGTCACCCAGGCGCACATCCACGTCGGCGGCCGGGCCCAGAGCGGCGGGATCAGCGCCTTCCTCTGCACCAACCTCGGCAACGGCCCCGCGGGTACCCAGTCCTGTCCGGCCGCACCGGCAACGATCACCGGGACGATCCGACCGGTCGACGTGATCGGCCCGACCGCACAGGGGATCACGGCGGGACAGTTCGACGAACTGGTCGCGGCGGTCCGGGCCGGTGTCGCGTACGTGAACGTGCACAGCTCGCTCTATCCCGGCGGCGAGATCCGGGCCCAGCTCGGCCGTCACCGGCACTGACCGGCGCGACGGTCCCACGCCACCTCGTCAGCCCCGACGCGTGCGCCGGCCCGGCAGCCACCAGTTCAGGTCCCCGAGGAGCTGCATGGCCGCCGGTACCAGCACCAGCCGGACGATCGTGGCGTCGACCAGTACCGCGGTGGCCAGTCCTACCCCCATCATCTTCAGCGCGCGGTCGTCGAAGGCGGCGAACGCGACGAAGACGCACACCATGATCGCGGCGGCGGCACTGATCACCCGGGCCGTCGCGGCGAGCCCGTCGGCCACCGAGCCGGCGTTGTCGCGGGTGCGCAGGTACTCCTCCCGGATCCGGGAGAGCAGGAACACCTCGTAGTCCATGGAGAGCCCGAAGACCACCACGAAGAGCATCGTCGGCACCCAGGCGTCGACCGGGCCGCCGTCCCCGGTGCCGAGCGCCCCGGCCAACCATCCCCACTGGAAGATCGCGACGATCACCCCGTACGCCGCGCCGACCGAGAGCAGGTTCACCAGCACCGCCTTGAGCGGTACCAGCAGGCTGCGGAACACGACGGTGAGCAGCAGGAACGAGGCGAGGAGTACCGCACCGGCCAGCCACGGCAGCCGCCGTACGCTCAACTCGGCGAAGTCGATCCCGGCCGCGTTGGCGCCGGTGACCAGGATCGGGGATCCGGGCCCGGCGAACGGCGGCAGCACCTCGTCGCGGAGCCGGTGCACCAGCTCGGCGGTCTCCGCCGCCTGCGGACCCGTGCGTGGCGTCACCACCGCCACGCTGATCCCGCCGTCCAGCGGGACCACCTCGGAGATCCCGGCGACCCCCGATGTGCCGGCCACCGCGCCGGCGGCGGCCCGCAGCCCGGCCGGCCCGGCCGGGGCGCTGTTGCGGGCCGGGTCGGCGGCGACCAGCAGCAGCGGACCGTTCGCGCCCGGTCCGAAGCCGGCGGCGACCAGGTCGTACGCCCGGCGGGTGGTGTCGCTGGTCGGCCGGTCGCTCGCGTCCGACCAACCGAGCCGCAGCCCCAGCGCCGGCAGGGTGAGCAGCACCAGCAGGCCGAGCGCGACGGAGGTGAGCAGCCACGGCCGTCGCTGCACGACCCGGCTCCACCGGTACGCCGGTGCCGAGCGCACGGCGGCCACACCCGGGTGCGGTTCGACGGTCGGGTGGCCGGGCGACCGGCGGTGCGGCAGGCCGAACCGGTCGATCCGGTGGCCGACCAGGCCGAGCAGCGCGGGCAGCAGGGTGAGGGCGGCCAGCATCACCAGCAGCACGCCGCAACCGGCGGCCAGCGCCAGTCCGCCGCCGAGTTCCGGACCGAGGAAGAGCATTCCGGAGACCGCGATGATCACGGTCGTTCCGGCGAAGAGTACCGAGCGGCCGGCGGACTCCATCGCCTCGACCACGGCCTCCGGCACGTCGAGTCCCCGGGCGAGCGCGCTCCGGTAGCGGGTCACCACCAGCAGCGCGTAGTCGATGCCGACGCCCAGCCCGATCATGATGGTGAGGTAGATCGCGAAGTCGGGCATCGTGACGACGTGCCGGAGCAGCACCAGCAGGGCGCTGCCGCAGCCGACCCCGACCACCGCGACCAGCAGCGGCAGCCCGGCCGCGATCAGCGAGCCGAACGCCACCAGCAGGATCACCGCCGCCGCCAGCAGTCCGACACCCTCGGCGAGGCCGCCGGCCGAGGAGTCCGCGAAGGCGTCCCCGGCCAGCTCGACCGTGATCCCGGGCGCGTCGAAGGCGTCCCGGATCGCCCGGACCTGGGCGGCCCGGTTGGCCTGTTCCGGTGCACTCACCCCGGCACCGAGACCGATCTCGGCGGTGCCGATCCGCCCGTCGGCCGAGATCTGCCCGCCCGGCGGCCGGTACGGGTTGCCGACCGAGACCCCGGGTACCTGGTCGAGCCGGTGCAGCAACCCGTCGAGCGCGGCCCGGACGTCCGGCTCGCGTACGCCGGCCGGGGCGGCGACCACGAGGGTGCCGTCCGGCGCGCCGAGATCGCCGAACCCGGCCTCGGCCAGCAGGTCGGCGGCTCGCTGGCTCTCCGAGCCGGGCATCCGGAAGTCCACTCTCGCCGTACTGGGCAGTGCGCCGGCCAGGCCGAGCAGGGCGGCGGTGAGCACGGCCCAGCCCAGCAGCACCAGCCAACGGTGCCGTACGCAGGCGCGGGCTGTCGGGGCGAGTCCGAACATGGGGTGCTCCTCGGTCGTACCGGTCGGAATGGCGGTCCCGACGCTAGGTAGGCCGACCGCGGGCGGTCATCCAACCGGGGCGGGCGTTCGGCTACCGCCGTAGGCGTAGCGGGGACCGGCCGGGGCGGCGGCGAGGAACAGTCGCGACCGGGCAGCCGGGCGGGAGAGCGTCGGCCGGTCAGAGCCAGCCGGGTCGGACCAGGCCGGTCTCGTAGCCGATCACCACGAGCTGCGCCCGGTCGTGCACCGAGAGCTTGGCCATGATCCGGTTGACGTGCGTCTTCACCGTTGCCGGGCTCATCCGCAGCCGTTCCGCGATCTCGGCGTTGCCGAGCCCCTCGGCGACCTGGCCGAGCACCTCACGCTCCCGGTCGGTCAACCCGTCCAGCCGGGCGGTGCACGGCTGCCCGTCCGGCCGGGCGGCGAACTCGGCGATCAGCCGGCGGGTGATCCCCGGTGCCAGCAGCGCGTCGCCCCGGGCCACCACCCGGACGGCGTGCCGCAACTCGTCCGGCTCGGCGTCCTTGCCGAGGAAACCGCTGGCGCCGGCCCGAAGCGCCTCGTAGACGTACTCGTCGAGGTCGAAGGTGGTCAGCACCACCACCCGTACCCCGGAAAGCCGGTCGTCGGCGACGATCCGGCGGGTGGCGGCGAGCCCGTCCAGCTCCGGCATCCGGATGTCCATCAACACGACGTCCGGCCGGACCTCCCGGGCCAGCCGGACCGCGACGGCGCCGGTGGCCGCCTCGCCGACCACGGCGATGTCGGCGGCGTTCTCCAGCAGCGCGCGGACCCCAGCCCGGGCCAGCGGCTGGTCGTCGGCGAGCAGGACGCGGATCACGCCACCGCCTCCGGCGCGAGCGGTAGCCAGGCGACGACCTGGAACCCCTGCCCGAGGGCAGGGCCGACCCGGAGTCGACCGCCGACCGCCGCCACCCGTTCGGCCATCCCGACCAGCCCGTGCCCGGTCGGCTCCGCGCACGCGGCCGGGTCGGCGCCCCGACCGTCGTCGTCCACCTGCACCACCACCGCGCCGGTCTCGAACCGCAGTGTCACCACCGCCCGGCGCGCTCGGGCATGCCGCAGCACGTTGGTCAGCGCCTCCTGCACCACCCGGTACACCGTCAGGTCGAGGGCCGGCGGCAGCGGCCGGGGGAGACCGGTCTCGACGAACTCGACGCGTACCCCGGTGCCGTCGAGCGTGCCGGCGAGGCCCCGTAGTTGGGCGACCCCGGGCATCGGCCGGCGCAGCCCGGCGCCCCGGTCCGGTCGAAGCACGCCCAGCGTCGCCGTCATCTCGGCCATCGCCTGCCGGCTGGCCGTCCGGATCGCCCCGAGCGCCGTCCGGACCTGTTCCCGGCCGTCGGCCCGGTCGACGGCCTCGGTGGCGGCGGCGGCCTGGAGAGCGATCACCGAGATGGTGTGCGAGGTGACGTCGTGCAGTTCCCGGGCGATCCGGAGCCGTTCCTCGTGCGCCCGACGCAACGCCTCCTCCTCCCGGCCGTGCTCGGCCGCGACCAGCCGCCGTTCCACCTCCCAAACGTGCTCGCGCCGGGCCCGGTACACCTCGGCCAGTTGACCGACGACCACGACGACCAGCGACCACATCAGGGACGCCACCACGTCGTCCGGATTCCGGGCCAGCAGCAGGGCCGCGCCGACCGGCACCACGACGAGGCAGCCCGCCCCCGCCCAGCCCGCCACGCGGCGGCCCCGGCCGATCACCAGGTGGACCGTGATCAACGCGGCCAGCGGGGAGAGCGCGTAGGGGTACTGGAGGGCGAAGTATCCGACAGCGCCCGCCACCGTGACCGCGAGCGTCCACTCGGGATGCCGCCGCCGTACGGCCAGCGCCAGTGGGGTGCCGGCCAGGATCAGGTACGCCCACACGTCGAGCGGGCGCGCGGCGGGCTGGTTCCGAGCCGCCGCCCACGACGTGTAGAGCTGCAACACGCCCACTCCGAGTACCAGGCCGGTGTCCACGGCCCAGGCCGGTGCGGTCAGCCCCCACCACCGTCGCTCCCGGTCCACCTCCGAACCGTAGCCAGCGCCGGGGCCATCGGCATCAACCGCCCGGCGTACGGCCGCTACCGCCGTCGCGGTACGCCCCGATCCGTTGTCGTCCCCTCCGTCGGCGACAGCTTCGCCACCACCTCGTCGCACGCTCTCCGCTTGGCGCCGGCCGCCTGAATTCGGTGCACCACGTCCCGGGTCTCCTCTCGTCAGTCCATTCCGGTGATCCGGCGCAACTCTTCGTCCGTCGGCACCACCGTCGGGCGAAGGGCCTGAACCGCTGGCGGCAGGTAGTCGTCCCGGACAACCCGCAACCAGGTCGCCGCGACCTGCATCCGGGTGCAGTCCGGCAGGCCGCACGGCCGGCAGCCGTCGACACCGTACGGCCAGTGGCCTGTCAACACCTGCCGGGCGACAGTGGTCACCAGCTTCTGCCCGCCATCACCGGGCGGCGGGAAGTGCTCGGTGACGACGACCCAGAGCGCCCACTCGGCGGTCGGGCACCAGCGGGCCCGGCACTGGCCGCAGCCGCGACCCTCGGCATGGTCGGTGATAATCCGGTGCGCCCAGGTGATCGCCAGACCCGGCGCGCTCTCCGGCACCATGCTCACCGGACCCGCTCCAGTGCCGCGAGGACGTCCCCGGCCGTGACCGCTGCCGGCAGAGTACCGCCGAGCAGCACCCGCACGGCGTGTTCCCGCCGGTGGACCTCGGCCGCCCACGACCAGAGCGGGCAGCCGTCCGGCCCGCACCGGCCGCACTCCCGCAGCGCGTGCGTGCCGAGTACGAGGCGGGCGAAGGCGCACTCGACCGGGACGGGCCACTCCACCGTCAGCCAGCGTCGGACCATCCGGATCACCGTCCCGTCACCTCGGTTCGGCTGGCGAGCGCGGCGGCGAGGTCGGTACGCGCCTGGCGGCGGCGGATGATCCGAAGCATCCGCATGCAGCCGCCCCTGGGTGCGCACTCCGCACACCGGTGCCCGGCGAGGTGCTGGACCACGATCTGCTCGTCGGTCTGTTGTTGGTCCACGATGCCGTTCACGCCCGTCCCTCTCGGTCCGTGGCGCCCCGGAGCCCTACGTCACGGAGCGCCACTCTCAACCTGATCCGGTGGCCGGCCCGGGGCACCGGGGGCGGGACCCCGAGCCGGCCGGGGCGCTCGGTTGCGACCGGTGGTTCGACGTCCCACCGCCGTGCGCCCGTGGCGCGGACGCTACGGAGGGTGGCGGGACGGCTGAACGGCGCGTAGGACGCTTCAACGGACGTTTTGACGTTCCGGAAGCGTCCCCATCGCGGTTGTACCGTCGGGGGTGTGAACGACAGGCTGCGGGCAGCCATGCTGCGCGCCGAATTGGACTCCACCGCGCTCGGCCATCGGATTGGGGTGGACAGCAAGACCATCGATCGCTGGATCGGTGGCCGAGTGCCGCACCGCCGGAACCGGCTGGCCGTCGCCGCCGCACTCGGCGAGGAAGAGGCCGCCCTCTGGCCGACCGCCCGGCCAGACCAGGCGCCGGGGTTCGCATCGACCGGCGAGGTCGTGTCGGCGTACGCGCACCGCGCTGAGGTTCCGACGGATCTGTGGGTGGGTCTGTTGACCGGCGCCCGGGAACAGATTGACATTCTCGGGTACGCCGCTCCGTTCATCTTCGAGCTGATGCCTACGGTCCACGACCTCATCGCCGAGAAGTGCGCGGCCGGCGCCCGGGTTCGAATCGCGCTCGCCGACCCGGACTGTGACCACGTGAAGGAGCGGGACGAGCTGGAGCAACTCGGCGGCACTTTGCCCGGCCGCATCCGCAACGCCTTCACGATGCTCGGCCGCATCGCCGACATCGACGGCGTGCAGGTTGGCACCCACACCGTTCACCTCTACAACTCGTGGTTTCGGTTCGACAACCAGGCGATCGCGACCCCGCACCTGTTCCGGTATCGCGGCTACCAGCACCCGGCGTTGCATCTCCGCCGGCTGTCCGCCTTCGGTATCTTCGAGACCTTCGCCGAGCAGTTTCTACAGGTCTGGGACACAGTGCAGATGCGGGAGGTCAGCCGGTGAGCCGGCGCGTGGACTACTTCGACGATCCGTCCGCGCCGGCGGCGAACTCGCTGGTACCCGGCGGGGCCGCGCTGGTGGTCGATGAGCAGGGCCGCATCCTGCTTCAGCGGAGGGCGGACTCCGGGAACTGGTCGCTGCCGGGCGGCACGATGAATCTCGGCGAGACCCTCGGCGACGCCGTGATCCGGGAGGTCCGGGAGGAAACCGGACTCGACGTCGAGCTGACCGGCATCCTCGGGATCTACACCGACCCCCGGCACCTGATCGCGTACGCCGACGGGGAGGTGCGACAGGAGTTCGTGCTCGCGTTCACCGCACGCCCGGCCAGCGGCACGCTCGCGGTCAGCGACGAGTCTACCGAGGTCGGCTGGTTCGCACCGGCTGCCGTCGCGGATCTCCAGATGCACGAGTCGGTCCGGCTCCGGATCGATCACTGGCTGGCTGGGGAGGCGCCGCACATCGGATGACAGGATGAGCGACCCGACCGCCGACCGGGGAGTAGTCGGTGCGCAGACTGTCGAGCTGGGTGCACAGACGGGGCACGGAGAGCCGGGTTGTCGAGACGGCGCGTGGTGATGCGGTTCGGTCGACGACGGGCCGGCGGGGATCGGGGCTCGGGCAGCCCGGGACAGTGGGCGCACAAGCGGGGCAGCTCGACAGTGTCTCCGGCAGATACCCCATCCCCACGCCGCCTCGGACACACGACCCGACGTCAGGAGATCACCAGCCCGAACGGTAACCGGAAGCAACGGGTTGCCCGATCACAACCTCCGAAGAGGGCGCACCAGGCACACGCTGGCGACGCCCACGAGCCCGTCGACCGAGAGCGGTGGCAGGTCAGGGTGCCGACCGGCCTGCGAGTCCACAAGGGACGCTACTCGGTACGCCCAGCCTCCACCGATCCGGTGGAATGGGCGCCCGTAGCACTGATGCTCTTGACGGGACGTTGCGCCGTGGTTAATGTCCGGTAACTTTGTGAGCCGCGCCACAACAGAGAACCGGGGGTTCCCGGATGCTGCAGGTGCGCAATCTGGAGGTCGTCTACGACGACGTGATGCTGGTGCTGCGCGGGGTGAGCCTCGCGGTACCGCCCGGCGGGATCGTCGCGCTGCTCGGCGCGAACGGCGCCGGCAAGACCACCCTGCTGCGGGCGATCAGCGGCCTGCTCGACGTACACGACGGCGCGGTCACCAAGGGCACGGTCACGCTCGACGGGGAACCGATCCACCGGCTCCGCCCGGCCGCCGTGGTCCGCCGGGGCGTCTGCCAGGTGATGGAGGGACGCCGGATCTTCGCCGAACTGACCGTGGAGGAGAACCTGCGGCTGGGCGGACACACCGCGCACCGGCAGATCCCGGCCCGGCTGGACCACGTCTTCGGGCTCTTCCCGGTGCTGGCCCGGCGCCGCCGGCACACCGCCGGATATCTCTCCGGCGGCGAGCAGCAGATGTTGGCGATGGGCCGGGCGCTGATGGCGCAGCCGCGCTACCTGCTGCTCGACGAACCCAGCCTCGGACTTGCCCCCCGGCTGGTCGACCAGGTCCGGGAGCTGATCGTGGCGATCAACTCGACCGGTGCCGGAGTCCTGCTGGTCGAGCAGAACGCCACCATGGCGCTCTCGCTGGCCACCCATGGCTACGTACTGGAGACCGGCCAGGTGGTGCTGGACAAGCCGGCCGACCAGTTGCTGGCCGACGACGACATCCGGGAGTTCTATCTCGGTCTCGGCGCCGCGGCCGGTGCGGGCCGGCGGTCGTTCCGGGAGGTCAAGCACTACCGGCGGCGTAAGCGGTGGCTGTCGTGACCGCCGTGGCGGCGGCCGAGCGTGCGGCGGGCCGGGTCGAGGACGACCCGATCCTGCGCTTCGAGGACGTCCGGCTGCACTTCGCGGGGGTACGGGCCATCGACGGGGTGACCTTCACGGTGGGCCGGCACGAACTCTTCGCCGTCATCGGGCCGAACGGCTCGGGCAAGACCTCCATCTTCAACGTCCTCTCCGGGGTCTACCGGCCGCAGACCGGCCGGGTCGTCTTCGACGGCGTGGACCTGGTCGGCCGCCGGCCGCACGCCATCGCGGCGCTGGGCATGGCCCGGACCTTCCAGAACGTCGAACTCTTCGGCAACCTCACCGTGCTGGACAACCTGCTGCTCGGCCGGCACCACCACATCCGCTACGGCCCGCTCGCCGCGATCGGCTGGCTGGGCCGGGCCCGGCGGGCCGAGATCGCCAACCGGGCCGCGGTCGAGGAGATCGTGGACTTCCTGGAACTGGAACGGTGGCGGCGGATGCCGGTCGGGTTGCTGCCGTACGGGGTGCAGAAGCGGGTCGAGCTGGGTCGGGCCCTGGCGATGGAGCCGAAACTGCTGCTGCTGGACGAGCCGGTCGCCGGGATGAACCTGGAGGAGACCGAGGACATGGCCCGGTTCGTCCTCGACATCCGCGACGAGCTGGACATCCCGATCGTGCTGGTCGAACACGACATGGGCCTGGTGATGGACCTGGCCGACCGGGTGCTGGTGGTCGACTTCGGCCAGGTCGTCGCGACCGGCAGCCCGGCGGAGATCCCGCACCACCCGGACGTCGTACGGGCCTACCTCGGCGGCAGCGCGCCCGGCACCGCTGACGGCCGGCGCGACCCCGGGCAGGGCGGCGACGATCCGCGACGGGAGGAGCAGTCATGACCGAACCCGTCGCCGACGACACCGTGCCGGCCGCCGTCGCGGTGACCGCGACCACCACTGCCGGCACCGCCGACCCGCCGGCCGGCGCCGTCCCGGCCAGCACCATCGCGGTACGAGTCCGGGACCGTGCCCTCGCCACCCCCGACGCGGTGGCGATGCGGGAGAAGGACCGGGGCATCTGGCAGGAGGTGACCTGGGCCAGCTACTGGGACACGGTGCAGACCGTGGCGCACGGGCTGCTGGCGCTCGGCGTGCAGCCCGGCGACCGGGTGGCGATCCACGCCGAGAACCGTCGGGAGTGGCTCTTCACCGACGTGGCGACCGTGGCGCTGCGGGCGATGACGGTGGGGCTCTATCCGACCAATCCGCCGCCGGAGGTCGGCTACCTGCTGTCGCACTCCGGCGCCCGGGTGCTGATCGCCGAGGACCAGGAGCAGGTCGACAAGGCGCTCGAGGTGATCGACGCGTGCCCGGAGCTGGAGCGGGTCGTCTATCTCGAACCGCGCGGCATCCGGCACCGCTACCGGCACCCCGCACTGCTCGGCTGGGACGAACTGCTGGCGATCGGCGTCGAACACCGGGCCGCCGAGCCCGGGGCGGTCGCCGCCCGGATGGCGGCCGCGACCGCCGGGGACGTCGCCACGCTGATCTACACCTCCGGCACCACCGGCCCGGCCAAGGGCGCGATGCTGACCGTGGCCAACGTGGACTTCGCGATCCGGGTACTGGTCGACGGTGGCGGGTTCACCGATCCGCCACCGGGGCCGTACGACCTGCTGCTGTCGTACCTGCCGCTCTGCCACGTCGCGGAGCGGATCTTCACCACCTGGTTCAATGCCGGTGCCGGGGTGCAGGTGGCGTTCGCCGAGTCGATCGACACCGTGCAGTCGAACCTGCGGGAGATACAGCCGACCATCCTGTTCGGAGTACCCCGGATCTGGGAGAAGATCCTCGCCGGGGTGACCATCCGGCTGGCCAACGCCTCGCCGGTCAAGCGGTGGAACGCCCGGCTGTGGCTCGGGGTCGCCGACCGGATCGCCGGCACGCTGGTCCGGACCGGTGGCCGGCACACCGCCGGCACCCGGCTGGCGTACGGGATCGGCTGGCTGTTCTGCTACCGGGCGCTGCGGGTACGGATCGGGATGCGCCGGGTCCGGTACGCCGCCTCCGGTGCCGCCCCGATCGCCCCGGACGTGCTGCGGTTCTTCATGGGCATCGGCATCCGGATGCACGAGGTGTACGGGATGACCGAGAACACCGCGGTGGCCACCGGCAACCGGCCGGGCCGGGTCCGGCTCGGCACGGTCGGCGAGCCGCACCCCGGCGTGGAGGTGCGAATCGACGAGGAGACCGGGGAGATCCTGACCCGGCATGGGGGCGTCTTCGCCGGCTACTACCGGGATCCGGCGGCGACGGCGGCGGTGTTCGACGCCGACGGCTGGCTGCGCACCGGCGACGTCGGCGAGTGGGTCGACGGCACCCACCTGCGGATCACCGACCGGGCCAAGGACATCATGATCACGGCGGGTGGCAAGAACGTCGGCCCCTCCGAGATCGAGAACGCGCTGAAGGCGTCGCCGTACGTCAAGGAGGCGATCCTGGTCGGCGACCGCCGGCCGTACCTGACCGCGCTGATCGGGATCGAGCTGGAGACCGTGGCGGAGTGGGCGCAGCGCCGGGGGCTGGCGTACACCACCTATCGGGACCTGGCCGGCAAACCCGAGGTCCGGGCCCTGGTCGAGGGGCTGGTCGCCGCCGTGAACGCCGGACGGGCGCCGGTCGAGCAGGTCCGGCGGTTCGCGCTGCTGCCCAAGGAACTCGACCACGACGACGGCGAGCTGACCGCCACCCAGAAGGTACGCCGGGCCGCCGTCGCCGAACGCTTCGCCGACCTGATCGACGAGCTGTACGCCCGCGGTCCGGCGAAGACCGTTGCGGAGGCGGCCGACACCGGACCGGGGGAGGCGGGATGACCGAGCTGGTCGAGAGCCTGCTGCGCGGCCTGGGCACCGGCAGCGTCTACGCGCTGCTGGCCCTCGGCTTCGTCATCATCTACAAGGCGACCCGGGTGATCAGCTTCGCCCAGCCCGCCTTCATGCTGGCCGGCGCGGTGCTGGTCACCTATCTGGCCGGGCCGGTCGGCTTCTGGGTGGCGGTGCCGGTCGCCGCCGTACTCACCGCCGGGCTGGCGCTCGGGGTGGAACGGGTGGCGGTGCGCCCGATGGTCGGCCGGCCGGCGTTCGTGGTCGCCATCATCACCCTCGGGGTGGACGTCGCCGTCCGGGTGGTGGTCAACGGGTTCATCGGGCTGGACGTCCGGCACGTCGGCGACCCGTGGGGGCTGCGTACGGTGGCGGTCCCCGGCACCGGGATCGACCTGCAACAGCGGCACCTCGCCGCGCTGCTCGCCACCACGGTGCTGATCGTCGGGCTCTTCGCGTTCTTCCGCTACACCCGGATGGGACTGGCGATGCGGGCCGCCGCGTACGACCAGGAGGCGGCGCTGGCCCAGGGCGTCTCGGTGGGTGCGGTCTTCGCCCTCTCCTGGGGGCTGGCCGGTGGGCTGGCAGCGGTGGCCGGCACCTTCGCCGCCGCCGGGGCCAGCGTCGACGCGGCGCTCTGGCTGATCGCGCTGACCGCCCTGCCGGTGATCATCCTCGGTGGACTCGACTCGCTGCCCGGCGCGGTGGTCGGCGGGTTGGCCGTGGGCACGATCCAGGAACTCACCGCGACCTACCAGCAGCACGCGCCCTGGCTCGGCGGCAACGTCTCGGTGATCAGCCCGTACGTGCTGATGCTGCTGGTCCTGCTGGTCCGCCCGTACGGGCTCTTCGGCACGAGGGAGGTGGAGCGGGTTTAACGCTTCCCCACGGCTGGAAGCCGGGGGATTTCTGGCTCGGACCGCATCCGAACGCCCTCCCGGAAGGAGGTGATCGCATGTCTTATGTCGTGGGCGCCAGCACGGCCGCGTTCTGCCGTGGCGAGGATCGTCCTCGCGGCGTTCCGGTCGCGGCAGGCGGTGTATCCGCAACTGTCGCACCGGAAGACTCTGACACCCGGCCCGAGGCGGTGCTTGGCTCTCGTACCGCACTGCGAGCAGGTCATGGTGGTGTAGGCGGGCGGTACCAGCACCACCTTCCGGCCCGCCCGCATGCCAGGGTCGATCAGTTCCCGTTTCGCGGCGCCGATCGCCGCGTCGGCGCCCTTGCGGGCCATCCGGGACCTGGTCAGGAAGCTCGGCTTGAAGTCCTCGACGGCGATCGTCGCATGATTGTCGATGACCCGCTTCGCCCAGAGCCGGGCGTCGTGGGTGTTCTGCCGGGCCGCCTTTTTCGCGACCTTCGCCGCATGGCGCTTGGCCCGCAGGTAGCCGTTCGACGGCCGGGCGCCCTTGTCCCGTCGGCGTCGGGCCATCCGGCGCTGCGCCCTGGCCAGTTCGGCGGCGCACCGTTTCCGGTGGCCGAGGTGCGGCAGGTCGTAGACCGGGTCGGTGGTCGTGGCGGTCGTCGTCACACCCCAGTCGACACCGATCGCCCCGTCCGCGTCGGGCGCCGCGGCGACCTCACGACGGACGACGAAGGAGGCGTGCCAGTGGCCAAGGTTGTCCCGGTAGACCCGGACACTGGTCGGCTCGGACGGCAGGTCCCGGGACCAGACGACCGGGACCGACACGCCGCCGGGCAGCCGCAGTCGACCGTCCCGGATCGAGAAGCCGCGCCTGGTGTATTCGAGGCTCGGCCGGGCGTCCTTGCGCCGCTTGACCTTCGGCCGGCCACGGCCCTTGACCTTGAACGAGTCGTTCAGGGCGGCGGCGTAGGTGCGCAGCGTCTGCTGCTGGGCGACCTGGGAACCGTCACGCAGCCACGACGACCGGGCACGGGCCTCGGTCAGCAGCTTCGACAGCTTGCAGAACGTCGGCCTGCGCCGGGACTTCTGCTGGTGCACGGCCTCGTTCCACAGCCAGCGACAACGGCCCCACTCGGCCAGGAGTGCGGCGGTCGCAGCCGCGCCGGGACGCAACCGGTAGGTGTACCGCACCACTTCCTCCACACCGACCAGCGTCCCCGCCGGGTACGACATTTCCACAGCTCGGGCTACCCTTACCTCCCCATGGCTGCAGCCAGGGGCTTCTCGGGTGGTAGTAGATGAGCGCCACCGGCCGATCTACCCGGCTGCGCGGACGTCCCGACCTGCACACCTCGTACGCGCAAGAGTTGAGCCTTTTCGACACCCCGGCCAAGCGGGCGGCGATGGCGGTGCTGCTGGTCGTCGCCCTCGCGTGTCCGTTCCTGCTCACCGACGAGGTGCTGCAACTGCTCGCGCTCTGCTGCGTGGCGGCGATCGGGGCGATCGGGCTGGGCCTGGTCACCGGGTACGCCGGTCAGGTCTCGCTGGGGCACGCGTTCTTCCTCGCGGTCGGCGCCTACACGGCGGCGGCGGTCAGCGGCGACCCGGACGGCCGGGTGATCGGGTTCGGGATCACCAACATCGCGGTCTGGCTGCCCGCCGCCGGCCTGGCCGCCGGGCTGGCCGGAATGCTCGTCGCCCCGCTGGCCACCCGGCTGCGCGGGCTCTACCTGGCGATCGTCACCCTCGGCCTGGTCTTCATCGGACAGCATGTCTTCAGCGAGTGGTCGGCGCTGACCGGCGGCGCCGGGGTCGGCCGGCCGGCGGCCACCCTGGAGTTCTTCGGGCAGCCGATCGCCGCCACCGGCCCGCTCGGCACCCGGGACCAGAAGCTCTACTGGCTGATGCTGCTGCTCCTGCTCGGCTTCGCGCTGGCCGCCGCCAACCTGGCCCGCTCGAAGGTGGGGCGGGCGTTCACCGCGATCCGGGACCGGGACATCGCGGCCGGGGTGATCGGGGTGAACCTGGCCCGGTACAAGACGATCGCCTTCGCCGTCTCGTCGGCGTACGCCGGCTGCGCGGGGGCACTGCTCTACACCATCACCGGGTTCTTCGACCCGGGCTCGTTCAGCCTGCTGCTGTCCGTGCAGTACATCGCGATGGTGCTGATCGGCGGTGCGGGTACCATCTCCGGCGCGATCGCCGGGGCGTTCTTCATCACCCTGCTGCCCCGGTTCACCCGGGAGCTACAGGCGTGGGTGCCGTTCCTCAGCGCCCAGCCGAACGAGGTGCCGAACGTCTTCCAGGTGGAGACGATCCTCTACGGCGTACTTCTCGTCGTCTTTCTCATCTTCGAGCCCCGGGGCCTGTTCGGGATCTGGGTACGGGTCCGCAACTACTGGAAAACCTGGCCGTTCTCCTACTGACCGCCGTTCTCCTACTGAGCTGCTCCTACTGACTTGTGAGGTAGCCATGGGAAGGAACAGTTTGTCCGGCTCCGGATCGCGTCGCGTCGCCGCCGCGACCGTCGCCCTGCTGCTCTGCACCGCACTCGCCGGATGTCGCGGCGGGGACACCGAGACCGACGCCTCCGGGGTGAAGACCGACGTCGGGGTCACCGCCGAGCCGTGTCCGGAGGCGGTGGACCGGAACAAGGGCTGCATCTATCTCGGCATCATCTCCGACCTGACCGAGGGGCCGTTCCGGGCGCTGGCGGTGCCGATCACCGACGCCCAGAAGGCGTTCTGGAAGCGGGTGAACACCGCCGGCGGGATCGGCGACTACGAGGTCGACGTGACCCGCTGGATCCGGGACAACAAATACAACCCGCAGACGCACAACCAGGCGTACCAGGAGATGAAGCCGAACGTGCTGGCCCTGGCCCAGACCCTCGGCTCGCCGACCACCGCCGCCATCCTGGCCGACATGAAGGCCAGCAGCGTGGTCGCGGCGCCGGCCGCCTGGACCTCGGCGTACGCCTTCGAGGACGTGATCGTCGAGTCCGGCGCCAACTACTGCCTGGAGTCGATGAACGCGCTCGACTACGCCCGCGAGGCGCACGGGGTGAAGTCGGTGCTGGCCGTACACCTGGCAGGGGACTACGGCGACGACGCGGCGGCCGGCGCCAAGCTCGCCGCGCAGAGCCTCGGGCTGGGCTTCACCGCGGTGAAGACCGACACCGGCGCGGACAAGCAGGCCGGCGCGATCCAGGCGATCCTCTCCGGCCGGCCGGACCTGGTGATCCTGACCATGGGGCCGGCCGACGCGGCGGCGATCGTGGGCCAGGCGGCGGCCCGGGGCTTCACCGGCCGCTTCATCGGCACCAGCCCGACCTGGAACCCGGCGCTGTTGCAGAGTGCCGCCGCCCCGGCCCTGCTGGCCCGCTACGAGCAGACCGCGCCGTGGGGCGCGTGGGGCACCGACACCCCGGGGCATCAGGCGCTGCGCCAGGCGCTGGGCCAGATCACCCCGAACGACGGGTACACCGCCGGCTGGGTGTGGTCGTATCCGATGAAGGCCGCGCTGGCCAAGGCGGTGGCCGACGGCGACCTGACCCGGGCCGGGGTGCTGGCCGCGGTCAAGTCGCTGACCTCGGTCGACTACGAGGGCATGCTGCCGGCCGGCGCCGGCAACTACGCCGCCGGCCCGAACGACGGGCAGGTCCGGGTCACCGCGGTGTACCGGCCGGACCGGGCCGCCCCGACCGGGGTGACCCAGGTCCGGCCGCTGACCGCGGGCCCGACCGCGCAGGCGTACACCCTGGACCGGCCCTGCTACGAAAAGTTCTGACCAGCGCGGGACCGGCCCCCGGGGGATCCGGGTGGGCCGGGGTTGAGCGGGGCGGGGGGGGCCGGCGCCAAATGCCCCCCCCGCGCCGCCCCCCCCCCCACCCCCCCCCC
>NZ_JAWQRR010000004.1:0-206498 GCF_033446045.1 Plantactinospora sp. KLBMP9567
GGGGGGTGCGGGGGGGGGGGGGTTTGGGGGGCCGGGGGGGGGCGGGCCCCCGGGCCAGCCGGTCGACCGCGGCCACCACCGCGCCGGCACCGTCCTCGGCCGCCAGCCGGTCGCCGAGGGCCCGGGCCCGGCGTCGAAGCCCCGGCTCGGTCACCGCCGCCCGGATCGCGGCGGCCAGTCCGGTCTCGTCGAGCCGGCGGTACGGCAGCACCGCCGGGCCGACCCCGAGGGCGGCCAGCCGGGCGGCCCAGAACGGCTGGTCGGCGAGAATCGGCACCGGCACCGCCGGCACCCCGGCGCGGAGTCCGGCACCGGTGGTACCGGAACCGGCGTGGTGGACCAGTGCGGCCATCCGGGGAAAGAGCCACTCGTGCGGTACGTCCCCGACGGCGAGCAGGTCCCCGTCCTGAGGTTCGGCCCGGGCCGGCCCGGCGTCGCACAGCCCCTGCAACACGCCGCGTACCCCGGCCCGGCGCAGCGCACCGGCGACCAGCGCGTGCAGTCCGTCCCGGCTGTCGGCCAGACTCCCGAAGCCGACGTAGACCGGGGGCGGGCCGGCGGCGAGGAAGTCGACCAGTTCGGCCGGCGGGCACCAGCCGGGGTGGGCCAGCGGCCACCAGTAGCCGACCACGTCCAGCCCGGCCGGCCAGTCCGGTGGCCGGGGCAGCACGGCCGGGCTGAACCCGTGCAGCACCGTCCAGCCGTCTGCGGCGGCGTGGCGCTCCAGCCGGGCGAGTCCGACCGGTGGCAGGCCGAGCTGCGCGCGCAGCCGGCGGGAGGCGTCGGCGTACACCCGGTGGGCGAGTCGCCGGCCGAGCCGGCCGGCGAACCGGTTGCCCCAGCCCCCCAGTGACCGCAGGCCCAGTACGATCGGCGGAAACGCGCTGGTGGGGGCGGTCGGCTGGAGGAAGACGCCGAGGCTCGGGATGCCGTGGTACTGCGCCACCGAGTAGCCCAGCGGCGCGGTCGTACTGGACAGCAGCAGTACGTCGGTGTCCGCCCCCGCCGCGCTCGCGATGCCGGTGCCGAGGTCGCCGACGAACCGGCCGCCGAGCCGGACGAAGTCGACCAGCCCGGGGGCGCCCGGCACGGTCCAGGAGCGGTGTTCGCCAGCGGTGGCCCGGATCGCGGAGAGGTCACCGGCGATTGGCCGGAAGTCGAGGCCGGCCCTGGTGACCAGGTCGGCGTACGGGGCCGGGGCGGCGACCGCCACCCGGTGACCGGCGGCCCGTAACCGGGCACCGAGACCGGTGTACGGCGCGACGTCGCCGAGGGAGCCAGCGGTGACGATCAGGACCCGCATGGCGACCTCCCGGTGGGCCGGGGCTCCGGCCGGCGACGCGTTCTCGCGCGTGGGCCGGCTGTCGCGGGGTACCCGGAGTCTACGTCCGTCCGGCGTCCGGGTCGGGGCCTTCGCGGAGAAGCGCCGCCGGAAATGGGTCCGCTCCCGCCCTGCGGAAGCCGGTGTGGCCTTCCGAGGATTCTTCGCACCTCCTGCGGGTAGATGGCCGGATGACGTTCAGATCCGGGCGGTACGAGACGAACCGCAAGGAGGCGTCCGAGCCGCTTGCCGGCGGCATCGGTGAGCGGCGTCCGCGCGTAATGATCATCTACGCCAGCGCCGGCGCCGGGCACGACGGCGCGAGCCGCGAACTGGCCAGCCGGCTGCGCGAACGCGGCCTGCTGGCGGACTGCGTGGACCTGGCCGACATCTTCCCGTGGGGACTGGGCCGGCTGCTTCGCGGCACCTACCACGGAATGCTGAGCCGGCTGCCGTGGATCTACGGGCTGCTCTTCGCGATCGGCGGCAACTTCAGCCGGGCCGCGCCGATCACCCGGGCGCTGCTCCGACCGGTGTGGCCACGGGTGCTCCGGATGCTGCCTCCGGACACCCGGGCGGTGGTGTCGACGTACCCGGTGGTCAGCCAGATCGTCGGGCCGCTGCGTCGGGAGGGGCGGCTCGCCGTACCGGTGATCACCTATCTGACCGACTTCGCGGTGAACCCGATCTGGGTGTCGCCCGGCATCGACGTGCACTGCGCCGCGCACCGCACCACCCGGGCCGAGGCCCGGGCGCTCGGCGCCGGCGAGGTCCGGGTGGCCGGCCGGCTGGTCTCGGCCGGCTTCCGTCCGGGGTCGGCGGCGGAGAAGCGCCGCGCCCGCGAGCGCCTCGGCCTGCCCGTCGACGCCCGACTGGCGCTGCTGGTCGCCGGCTCCTGGGGGATCGGCGCGGTAGCCCGGACGGCGGCTGAGATCGCGCGTACCGGGGCGGCGGTCCCGGTGGTGGTCTGCGGCCGCAACGAGGTGCTGTTCCGCCGGCTGGAGCGGCGCCGCACCGGATACGTCTTCGGCTGGGTCGACGACATGCCGGAGTTGCTGCGCGCCGCCGACGTCCTGGTGGAGAACGCCGGTGGTCTCACCGCGCTGGAGGCGATGGCCTGCGGCCTGCCGGTCGCGACCTACCGGCCGATCCCCGGACACGGCCGGGCGAACGCGGCCACCATGGCCCGGGCCGGGGTGGCGACCTGGGTACGCCGCGCCGCCGAGCTGGGCCCGACCCTGGTCCGGCTCGCCGACGGTACGGCCGGCGAGCGGCAGCGGGCCGCCGGGCTGGCCCTCTTCGAGACCGATCCCGCGACGGTGGTCGCCGACGTCGCCCAGGGTGGTGCGGTGGCCGGGCCGACGGAGGGGCCCGGGCGGGAAGTGCTGTCCCCGTTCGACGCCGCCGGTCCGGCCACCACACCGTCGCTGGTCGACCAGCCGTTCGGCGCTGCCGGGCTGGTCGGCGGTGCGGCGCCGCTCGACGCCCCCGCCCTGGTCGACGGTATGGTGCCGGCCGACCCGGAGGTCCCGGCCGAGGTCCCGGCCGGCGTGGCCGCAGTGCCGTCCCGCCGGACGCTGACCCGCTGGGTGGGGCTGCGGGCCGGCGTGGCGAGGTTGCGGATCGGCGCGGATCAGCCCCGGGTCGACGGTGGGCACCCGGCGAACCACCCGGACCGGCAAGGCTGAGGTGGGGGCCAGAGATCGTGCCGCCCGGCCTGTCCCGGGGGCGCCGGCCGGCCGGCCCGGTGCCGGGGCGGTCCGGTGGGCCCGATCCGGAGGTGCTACCCCGTGAACGGCATCGCCATCCTGCTCGGACTCGCCTCGGCCGCCTGCTTCGCGGTGAGCTCGGTACTGGAGCAGCGCGCCGCCAAACGGGAACGGCCGACCCGGACCATCGACCCGCGGCTGCTGCTCCGGCTGCTGCACCGGCGGCTGTGGCTGCTCGGCTGGCTGCCGGACGCGCTCGGCACCTTCCTACAGGCGCTGGCGCTGCGCTTCGGCGCACTGGCCCTGGTCGAACCGCTGCTGGTCAGCGGGCTCTTCATGGCGATTCCGCTGGAGGCGGCGCTCGAGCGTCGCCGGCCGCACCGCCGGGACATGCTGGTGGTGGTGATCGGGGTGATCGGGCTGACCGGGTTCCTGCTCGCCGCGAACCCGCGCGGCGGGGTGGAGGAGCCGAAGACGTGGGCCTGGATCGGGGTGGGTGCCGCGATCGGCGCACTGGTCACCATCTGTCTGCTGGTGGCCTGGCGGACCCAGGACGCGACCCGGGGACTGATGCTGGGCATCGCCACCGGACTGCTGTACGCGATGGCCGCCGCCCTGGTGAAGAGCGTGATCGAGAAGCTGCCGGACCATCCGGGCGAGGTCCTCACGGACTGGCACCTCTACGTCCTCATCCTGGTCGGCGGTACCGCGCTGACGCTGAACCAGAACGCCTTCCAGGGCGGCCCGATCGCCGCCCCGCTGACCGCGATCGCCCTGCTAGATCCCTTCACCAGCGTGCTGATCGGGGTCTTCGCCTTCGAGGAGAAACTGTCGCTGGAGGGGCCCCGCCTCTTCTTCGGCCTGGTCGCGGTCGCGGCGATGAGCATCGGCATCTGGATGGCCCGGCGTACCCAGTCAAGCTGACACGCCGACCCGCGACCATCGATCCACCAGCCGGCCCGCCCGACCGGGGGTACGCCGCGACGGGTGGCCGAACACGCCGAGAAGAATTCGCCAGGCCGCACCGCCGAGCGTCCGATTTTGGGTACTCTCGGTGAAGATTACTTAGCGCGAGTGGTGGGTTACGACCAATCCGGCGCGGCGGTCTGGCGCGGCCCCGCTGAGCCGGCTGGACCTCGCGAGAGGCGGCAGCGTGCTTCATCTGACCGACGACGCTCCCGATCATCCGTCCGCGAACCGGCCGGGTGGGCGCCGGCAGCCGGACACCGTACTGGCCGGGGAGAACTTCCCGGTCGCGCTGCGCGTCCTGCCGGCACGGATCCGCCGGCACCTGCTCGCCCTCTACTGGTACGCCCGCTACGTCGACGACCTTGGCGACGAGCCGGACGAGGCCGGCCGGGACGAGGCGCCGGCCACCCGGCTCGCCAGGCTGGACCGGTTCGACCGCGAGGTACGCGCCCTCTACCACGGCCGCCTGCCCCGGCACCCGGTACTGGTCCGGTTGGCGCCCACCGTGGTCGACTGCCGGCTGCCGGTCGACCCGCTGCTCCGGTTGATCGAGGCGAACCGGCGCGACCAGGTGGTGACCCGCTATCCGACCTTCGGCGCACTGGTCGACTACTGCCACCTCTCCGCCGACCCGGTCGGCGAGCTGGTGCTGCACGTCTTCGACGCCGCCTCGCCGACCCGGATCCGGCTCTCCGACCGGATCTGCACCGCGTTGCAGGTGGTCGAGCATCTCCAGGACGTCGCCGAGGACCGCCGCCGGGGCCGGATCTACCTGCCGACCGAGGAGTTGACCGCGGCCGGGGTGTCCGAGGAGGACCTCGACGCCTCCCGGGCCGGCGACCGGCTCCGTAGCGTCGTCCGCCGCCAGGCGCAGCGCGCCGCCGACCTGCTCGACGCGGGTGCGCCGCTCGTCGGCGACCTGCACGGCTGGGCCCGGCTGGCCGTCGGTGGATACGTCGCCGGTGGGCGGGCCGCGCTCGCCGCCCTGGCCCGGGCCGACCACGACCCGCTGCCCGGGCCGCCCAAACCGTCCCGGGCCAGGATCGCTGCCGCCTGGCTCAGGTCGTACTGGCCGCCCCGGGCCGCCCTGCGCCCGAGCGGGGTGCGCGGATGACCGCCGACGCCGGGCTGGAGCGCGCCTACCGGGAGTGCGCCCGGGTGACCCGCAGCCAGGCGCGCAACTTCTCGTACGGGATCCGGCTGCTCCGTCCCGACCGGCGCGCCGCGCTCTGCGCCGTGTACGCCGTCGCCCGGCGCATCGACGACATCGGCGACGGCAACCTGCCCGCCGCCACCAAGCTGGCCCGGCTCGACCAGGTCCGGGCGGCGCTGCACCGGCTGCCGGAGGCCGGCGGGGACCCGGTGCTGGTCGCCCTGGCCGACGCCGCGGCCCGGCTGCCGATTCCGGTGGCCGCCTTCGACGAACTCATCGACGGCTGTGTGGCGGACGTCCGGGGCGTTCGGTACTCCACGTTCGAGGAACTGGTCGGCTACTGCCGCTGCGTCGCCGGGTCGATCGGCCGGCTCTCGCTCGGTGTCTTCGTCCTCCGGCCCTCGGCGGACCGGGCGGCCGCCGCCGAACTCGCCGACACCCTGGGCATCGCGCTGCAACTGACCAACATCCTGCGGGACATCGTGGAGGACCGGGCCGCCGGCCGGGTCTACCTGCCCCGCCGGGACCTGGAGCGGTTCGGCTGCACCCTGGAACTCGGCCCGGACGGCACGCTGACCGACCCGCCGGACCAGCTCGCCGCGCTGCTCCGCTGGCAGGCGCACCGGGCCGAGCGCTATTACCAGACGGGTCTGCGGCTGCTGCCGCTGCTGGAGCGGCGCAGTGCGGCCTGCGTGGCGGCGATGGCCGGGATCTACCACCGGTTGCTGGCCCGGATGGTCGCCGACCCGTTGGCGGTGACCCGGCAGCGGGTCTCGCTGCCCGGCTGGGAGAAGGCGTACGTCGCGGCGCGGGCGATGACCCGGAGCGCACCGTGACCGACGGAGGAGTCTGCGTGGTGGGCGGTGGACTTGCCGGCATCGCCTCGGCGGTGCGGCTGCTCGACGCCGGGCACCGGGTGACCCTGGTGGAGGCCCGTCCCGCGCTCGGCGGCGCGACCTACTCGTTCCGGCGCGGCGAACTGACCGTGGACACCGGGCAACACGTCTTCCTCCGCTGCTACCAGCAGTACCGCGACCTGCTCGTCCGGCTCGGCAGCGCCGACCGGGCCGCCGTGCAGGACGGATTCGCGGTGCCGATCCTGCGGGTCGGCGGGCCGCCGCACGTACTGGCCAGCAACCGCCGGCTGCCGGCCCCGGCCCACCTGCTGCCGGCCCTGCTCGGCTACCGCCCGCTGCGGGTCGGGCAGCGGCTGGCGGCGGTCCGGGCCGCGGCCGCGCTGCGCCGGGTCGAGCCGGACGACCCGGCCGCCGACCGGGTCAGCTTCGGCGCCTGGCTGGCCGCGCACGGGCAGGACGCGCCAACCGTGGCCCGGCTCTGGGAGCTGATCTGCACCGCGGCCCTGAACGCCCCGCCGGAACGGGCCTCGCTGGCGCTGGCCGCCCGGGTCTTCCGGACCGGGCTGCTCGACCGGGCCGACGCCGCCGACATCGGCCGGCCGACCGCGCCGCTGTCCGAGCTGCACGGCGCACCGGCCACGGTACTGCTCCGGCAGCGCGGCGCGACGGTCCGCACCGGCGTACGGGTCCAGCGGATCCGTACCGACCAGGGCCGGTTCCAGGTCTCCGGCGACGGCATCGAGCTGACCGCCGACGCGGTGGTGTTGGCGGTGCCGCATCCGCAGGCCGCCCGGCTGGTGCCGGACGAGGCCGCTCCCGACCGGGCGCGCTGGGCCCGGCTGGGCGCCGCGCCCATCGTCAACGTGCACGTGCACTACCAGCAGCGGGTCACCGATCTGGAGTTCGCCGCCGGGCTGGACACCCCGGTGCAGTGGGTCTTCGATCGGACCCCGCCCGGTGGGTCCGGCCAGTACCTGGTGGTCTCCATCTCCGCCGCCGAGCAGGTGTTGAGTGTCCGGGCGAGCGAGCTGGTCCGGACCTATCTGGGTGCGCTGGCGGAACTCTTCCCGGCAGCCCGGCAGGCCCGGGTCCGGGACGCGTTCGTGACCCGGGAACCCCGGGCGACGTTCCGGCAGGAGCCGGGTTCCCGCAGCGCCCGGCCACCGGCCCAGACCCGGGCGCCCGGGCTGGCCCTGGCCGGCGCGTGGACCGACACCGGGTGGCCGGACACGATGGAGGGCGCGGTACGCAGCGGCCACCGCGCCGCCGACGTGGTCCTCGCCCACCTCGGCTCGACACCGACCGAGACGGAGGCGCTGGCATGACCGGGCGCAGCGAGGAGACGACATGACCGTGATGCTGCCCAGCGTCCTCGCCCAGGTGGACGAACTCGTCCAGCCCGAGATCCGGGCGACGCTGGAACGGATCGACGAGCGTACCCGGCTGGTCGCCGGCTACCAGCTCGGCTACTGGGACACCTCCGGCGAACCCGCCGGCCGGGGCGGCAAGGGGCTGCGCCCGGCGTTGGCGCTGCTCTCGGCCCAGGCCGCCGGCCAGCCGGTACGCCGGGGTCTTCCGGCGGCGGTGGCGGTGGAGCTGGTGCACAACTTCTCGCTGCTGCACGACGACGTCATCGACGGTGACCTGGAGCGGCGGCACCGGCCGACGGCCTGGGCGGCGTTCGGCGTCGGGCCGGCGATCCTGGCCGGGGACGCCCTGCTCGGCCTCGCCGACGAGGTGCTGGCGGACGACCCCGCCCTGGACGTACGCGCGGGACTGACCACCATGCACACGGCGATCCGCCGGCTGATCGCCGGGCAGGCGGCCGACGTGGCGTTCGAGTCCCGGGCCGACGTCACCCTCGACGAGTGCCTCGCGATGGCCCGGGACAAGACGGCGGCGCTGCTCTCCTGTTCCGCGACGCTCGGCGCGGTGCTCTGCGGCGCCCCGTCGGCGCTGGTGGACGGCCTGGCCCGGTACGGCGAGCGCCTCGGCCTGGCCTTCCAGCTCGTGGACGACCTGCTCGGCATCTGGGGTGAACCGGCGGTCACCGGCAAGCCGGTCCTGTCGGACCTGCGGGCCCGGAAGAAGTCGGTTCCGGTGGTCCGGGCCCTCACCTCGGGCGGTCCGGCCGGCGAGCAGCTCGCCGAGCTGTACGCCCGACCGGGCGACCTCTCCGACCCGGACCTGAGCCTGGCCGCCGCGCTGATCGAGGAGACCGGCGCCCGGGACTGGACCGAGAAGCAGGCCGACCGGCTGCTCACCGAGGCGCTGGCCGAGCTGGACCAGTTGGGCGAGCCCGGCTCGGCCGCGGAACGCTCCGGCGTGCACGCCGACCTGGTGGCGATCGCGCACTTCATGACGGGACGGGACCACTGATGGGCTCGACCCTCTCCACCAGCGACGGCAACCCGACCGATTCACCGGCGAGCGGCACGCTCACCGGGGCGCGGGGTGCTGCCGAGACCGAGGGACGGAGTTCTGCCGAGACCAGGGGAGGGAGCCCCGCCGAGACCGGCGGCGACGGGTCGCGGCACACCGCCGAGGCGGCCCTGGACCGGGCCCGGGATCTGCTGCTGTCCCGGCAGCAGCCGGGCGGCTGGTGGCAGGGCGAGCTGGAGACCAACGTGACGATGGAGGCCGAGGACCTGCTGCTGCGGGAGTTCCTGGGCATCCGTACCGAGGTGGAGACCGCGCCGACGGCCCGGTGGATCCGGTCGAAGCAGGGCGCGGACGGCGCCTGGGCCACCTTCTACGGCGGGCCGGGCGACCTCTCCACCACCATCGAGGCGTACGCGGCGCTGCGGCTGGCCGGCGACCCGCCGGACGCCGAGCACATGTGCCGGGCGCGGGAGTTCGTCCTCGCGCGCGGCGGCATCGAGCGCAGTCGGGTCTTCACCCGGCTCTGGCTGGCACTGTTCGGCGAGTGGCCGTGGCACCGGCTGCCGGCGATCCCGCCCGAGGTGGTGTTGTTGCCGTCGTGGTTTCCGCTCAATGTCTACGACTTCGCCTGCTGGGCCCGGCAGACCATCGTGCCGCTGTCGATCGTCCGCTCGCTGCGCCCGGTACGCCCGCTCGGGTTCTCGCTCGGCGAACTGCGTACCGGCCTGCCGGCGGAGTCGGCGGCGCCGGGGAGCAAGGGTCGCTGGATGCACCGGCTCGACGCCGCGCTGCGCGGCTACGAGCGCCACCCGGTCGGCCCGGTACGCCGCAACGCGCTGCGCCGGGCGGCCGAGTGGATCATCGCTCGGCAGGAGGCCGACGGGTCGTGGGGCGGCATCCAGCCGCCGTGGGTCTACTCGCTGATCGCGCTGCACCTGCTCGGCTATCCGCTCTCGCATCCGGTGCTGCGTAGCGGGCTGGCCGGGCTGGAGCGGTTCACCGTCCGGGAGGAGACCCCGGACGGCCCGGTACGCCGGCTGGAGGCGTGCCAGTCGCCGGTCTGGGACACCGCGCTGGCGATGGTCGCGCTCGCCGACGCCGGAGTGCCGGCCGACCATCCGGCGCTGACCACCGCCGCCGAGTGGCTGCGGGCCGAGGAGATCCGGGTCCCCGGCGACTGGTCGGTACGCCGCCCACGGGTCGTCCCGGGCGGCTGGGCGTTCGAGTTCGACAACGACGGCTATCCGGACACCGACGACACCGCCGAGGTGCTGCTGGCGCTGCGGCGTACCGGTGCGCCTCCGGCGCTGCGGCCGGCGATGGAGCGTGGGGTCCGGTGGCTGTGCGGGATGCAGTCCGCCGACGGCGGCTGGGCCGCGTTCGACGCGGACAACACCCGGGCGATCGCCCGTGACCTGCCGTTCTGCGATTTCGGTGAGGTGATCGACCCGCCGAGCGCGGACGTCACCGCGCACGTGGTGGAGGCGCTCTGCGCGGAGGGGCTGGCCGGTTCGATCCCGGTCCGTCGGGGCGTGTCCTGGCTGCTGCGCCAGCAGGAGGCGGACGGTTCCTGGTTCGGCCGGTGGGGTGCCAACCACGTCTACGGGACCGGGGCGGTGGTGCCGGCGCTGATCGCCGCCGGGGTACGCCGGGACGATCCGGCCCTCACCCGGGCGGTCTGCTGGCTGCACCGGCGGCAGAACGCCGACGGCGGCTGGGGCGAGGACATGCGCTCGTACCGCGATCCGGCCTGGCGGGGACAGGGCGACTCCACCGCCTCGCAGACCGGGTGGGCGCTGCTGGCCCTGCACGCCGCCCGCTCGGACGACTCGGCGTCGATTCGGCGCGGGGTGGACTGGCTGGTACGCACCCAGCGAGCGGACGGCGGCTGGGACGAGCCGCAGTACACCGGTACCGGCTTCCCCGGGGACTTCTACATCAACTACCACCTCTACCGGCTGGTGTTCCCGGTCAGCGCCCTCGGCCGGCTGCTGCGCGACGCGGACGACTTCGCGCGGCTGCGCGCCGATCCGGGAGAGCCCAGTTGAACAACGGGAACTGGGTGCTGTTCGCACCGATGCGGGCGGAGGCCCTGGCGCTGCGGCGCGGCCTGCCGCCGGGCGCGCCGCTGCGGCGTACCGGTCGGGGACCGGCCCGGGCCACCCGGGTCGCCGCCGGCTACCGCGACACCCCGGCGCTGGCGGTGGCCGGGATCGCCGGCGGGCTGCTGCCGACGCTGCGCACCGGCGACGTGGTGGTGGCCACCGAGGTACGCCGGGCCGGCGTCGTCGGCGGCGCCCCGGTACCCTGCCCGGCCGCCCCGATGATCGCGGCGGCGCTGCGGCGGCGCGGCCTGACCGTCCACCTCGGACCGGTGGTGACCAGCCGGCGGATCGTCGACGGCGCCGACCGGACCCGGCTCGCCGCCACCGGCGCGATCGCCGTGGACACCGAGTCGGCGGCGCTGCTGGCCGGCGCCGCCGACCGCCCGATCGCCTGCGTCCGGGTGGTCGCGGACGTGCCACCCCATCCGCTGTACCGGCCGGCGACGCTCGGCCGGGTGCTCGCGGCGCTGCGGGTACTGCCGCAGCTCGGCCCGGCCCTGTCGGAGTGGGCGGCGGCGACCACAGCCCGGCAGGTGGTGCTGGCCGCGCCCCGGTCGTTCTGTGCCGGGGTGGAACGGGCGATCAGCGTGGTGGAGCAGGCGTTGGACCGGCACGGCCCGCCGGTCTACGTCCGCAAGCAGATCGTGCACAACCTGCACGTCATCGCCGACCTGCAACGCCGGGGCGCGGTCTTCGTCGACGAGCTGACCGAGGTCCCGGACGGCGCCACCACGGTCTTCTCCGCGCACGGGGTGGCGCCGGCCGTCCGGCAGACCGCCGCCGACCGGGGACTGCCGGTGATCGACGCGACCTGCCCGCTGGTCACCAAGGTGCACAGCGAGGCCCGCCGGTTCGCCGGGCGGGGCAACACGGTGCTGCTGATCGGGCACGCCGGGCACGAGGAGACCGAGGGCACCCTCGGCGAGGCGCCCGGCCGGATCGCCCTGGTGGAGTCGGTCGGAGACGCGGAACGGATCGAGGTCGCCGACCCGGACCGGGTGTCGTACCTGGTGCAGACCACCCTGGCCGTGGACGAGGTGGCCGGGGTCCTCGACGTACTCCGGCGGCGGTTCCCCGCGCTGACCGGACCGGGCTCCGACGACATCTGCTACGCCACCACCAACCGGCAGGCGGCGTTGCGCGAGGTGGCCGCCGTCGCCGACGTGGTGCTGGTGCTCGGCTCGGCCAACTCCTCGAACTCCCGGCGCCTGGTCGAGGTGACCGAGCGCGGGGGCACCCCGGCGTACCTGGTCGACGACGTCGAGCAGGTCGACCTCCGCTGGCTCGCCGGGGTACGGACGATCGGCGTGACCGCCGGTGCGTCGGCGCCGCCCTGGCTGGTCGACCAGACCGTGGCGGCATTGACCGGGCTCGGTGCCGGCGCGGTACGGGAGCACACCACCCGGACCGAGGACGTGCATTTCACCCTTCCCAAGGAGATCCGAACGCCATGACGGGGACCAGTTCGCGAAGCGCCGCGCGGTACCGCCGCGCGCCGATCGACCGGCCGACCGGAACGGGGTGGTGACCATGGGCATGCCACTGCGCCAGAGCCTGCGGGTCGGCCGCTATCTGATGGAGCAGAAGCTGCGCCGGAGGACGCACTTCCCGCTGCTGGTCGAACTGGAGCCGCTCTTCGCCTGCAACCTTGCCTGCGCCGGCTGCGGCAAGATCCAGCACCCGGCGGACGTGCTGAAGCGCCGGATGCCGGTGGAGCAGGCGCTCGCCGCGATGGAGGAGTGCGGGGCGCCGATGGTCTCCATCGCCGGCGGCGAGCCGCTGATGCACCCGGAGATCGACCGGCTGGTCGACGAACTCGTCAAGCGCCGCAAGTACGTCTTCCTCTGCACGAATGCGGCGCTGCTGCGCAAGAAGCTGGACAAGTTCACCCCGTCCCGCTATTTCTCGTTCGCGGTGCACATCGACGGGCTGCGGGAGCGGCACGACGCCTCGGTCTGCAAGGAGGGCGTCTTCGACGAGGCGGTCGAGGCGGTGAAGGAGGCGAAGCGGCGCGGCTTCCGGGTCACCAGCAACACGACCTTCTTCTCCACCGACACCCCGCAGACGGTGATCGAGGTGCTCGACTACCTCAACGACGACCTGGGCGTCGACCAGATGATGCTCTCCCCGGCGTACGCCTACGACAAGGCGCCGGACCAGGAACACTTCCTCGGGGTCGCGGAGACCCGGGCGATGTTCAGGAAGGCGTTCGGGGAGGGGCGCCGGAAGAAGTGGCGGCTGAACCACTCGCCGCTCTTCCTGGACTTCCTGGAAGGCAAGGTCGACTTCTCCTGCACCGCCTGGGCCATCCCGTCGTACTCGCTCTTCGGCTGGCAGCGCCCCTGCTATCTGCTCGGCGACGGCTACGCGCAGACGTACCGGGAGTTGATCGAGACCACCGACTGGTCGGCGTACGGCCGGGGGCGGGACAGCCGCTGCGCCAACTGCATGGCGCACTGCGGGTACGAGCCGACGGCGGTGCTCGCCACCATGTCCTCGCTGCGCCAGTCGATCCGGGCGATGCGCGCCAACTGAGACGGTGGGCCGGGCCGTGGGTG
This sequence comes from Plantactinospora sp. KLBMP9567, assembly GCF_033446045.1. Taxonomy (NCBI): domain Bacteria; kingdom Bacillati; phylum Actinomycetota; class Actinomycetes; order Micromonosporales; family Micromonosporaceae; genus Plantactinospora; species Plantactinospora sp. KLBMP9567. The sequence goes on from NZ_JAWQRR010000004.1 coordinate 13,055, forward strand.
CGAGCCGGGCCGGTCAGCCGAACCGGTCGGCGAGCCGGCGGTAGGCGGCCGGCAGGGTGGCCCGGACCGCGATCGGCAGCACCATCCAGCGCGGCAGGCACACCTCGGGCCGGCCGGCGAGCATTCCGGTGAGCAGGGCGTCGGCGGCCCGCTCCGCCGGCACCGGCCGGGGACGGCGGCGCGGGTACGGCCGGCCCCGGCGGGCGAAGAACGGGGTGTCCACCACGGCGGGGACGAGTTCGGTGACCACGATGCCCCGACCGGTGGTCTCCTTGCGCAGGCTGTCGGCGAAGACGCTCAGCCCGGCCTTGGTGCCTGCGTAGACCGCCTCCTCGCGTACGCCGAGCCGGCCGGCGATGGAGCCGACGAAGCCGAGCCGGCCGCTACCCCGGGCCAGCATTCCGGGCAGTACCGCCCGGACGAGCAGCATCGGTGCGGTCAGGTTCGCCGCCACCAGCGCCTGGATCTGGGCGTCGGTCATCCCGGTCAGCGGCCCGGCGAAGCCCTGGCCGGCGTTGTTGACCAGGATGTCCACCCGGCCGGCGGTGTCGAGTACCCGGGCGGCGAGGTCGGCGGTCCGGTCCGGGTCGGTGAGGTCGCACGTGATCGCGGTACCGCGGGACTGCTCGGCGACCGCCGCGAGCCGCTCGGGGTCGCGGCCGCTGAGGAAGACCCGCGCGCCGGCACCGGCCAGCCGCCGGGCCGCGGCGGCGCCGATCCCGGACGACGCACCGGTGACCAGGGCGACGGCACCAGCGAGGCGGCGGGAAGTCATACCGGTAGTGTGGCCCATCCCCGGTCGGTGGACCGGGCGGAGCGCCGAACCGGGCTCGCTGGGCGGGCGGCGGTCAGGTCAGGAATCGCCGATCGAGTCGGGAATCGCCGGGTCCGATGGGGAATCGCCGGTCGGCTCAGGAGTCGAGGTCGGCCAGGGCGGCGCGGAGGAACGCCGGGGTCTCGGTCGGCGAGACGGCCTCGACGCAGAGCCGCTCCATCGCCGCGGCGTAGTAGTCCACGTCGTCGCGCTTGTCGAGGTAGAGCGCGCTGGTGAGCTGTTCCATGTAGACGACGTCCGGCAACTCCTGGTCGGGGAAGCGGAGCAGGCTGAACGCGCCCCCGGCCGCGGCGTGCCCGCCGGCCCGGAACGGGATCACCTGGACGGTGACGTTGGGCAGCCGGCCTGCCTCGATCAGGTGCTCGATCTGGCCCCGCATCACATCGACCCCGCCGATCGGCCGGCGCAGCGCCGCCTCGTCCACCACGGCCCACAGTTGCGGCGCGCCGGGCCGGGTCAGCACCTTCTGCCGGTCCATCCGGAGCTCGACCCGGCGTTCGATCTCGTCGGGCGGTGCCCCGTCGTGGGCGAGCAGCACCACGGCCCGGGCGTACTCCCGGGTCTGCAACAGCCCGGGAATGTACTGCACCTCGTACGCCCGGATCAGCGCCGCCGCCGCCTCCAGCCCGAGGTAGGACTGGAACCAGTTCGGCAGCACGTCGCCGTACCGGTGCCACCAGCCGGGGTTGTTGGCCTGGCGCGCCAAGGCGAGCAGGGCGGACCGTTCGGTCTCGTCGGTCACCTGGTAGAGGGTCAGCAGATCGGCGACGTCGCGTTCCTTGAATCCCACCCGGCCCAGCTCCATCCGGCTGATCTTGGACCCGGACGACCTGATCTCCCAGCCCGCGTCGTCGCGGCTGACGCCTCTGGCCTCCCGTAGCTTGCGCAACTGGCTTCCGAGCAGGATCCGCAGCACGGTGGGGCCGCCCGCCATCCCGGGGTCGGCCGCTCCAGCCGCGAAGACCGGTCCACCGTCGACGATCGGTTCACCGTCGGCGACCTCGCCGTCCGGGACCGAACCATGGCCGGATGGAGCCATCGCCACGTGTCGCCTCCACACATGCTCGACACAGCCCACCGAGGGCTGGGCCAAATCCGTCGGTAAGCATGCCATGGCTTGACGGTGAGGAGGGTAGACCCAACGCGCTAATTTTCTCGACCCTCGTCCAGTCCGGATCGCGGGAGCGTGTCGGGATGGTGGCGAACGGTGGTGCCGGCGTACCGGACGCCGTAGGTACCGTCGGTCAGCCGATGAGGTTGTCGAAGTCCCCGTCCCGGGCACCGAGGATGAAGGCGGTGATCTCGTCGATGGTGTAGATCAGCGCCGGCCCGTCGGGGTCCCGGGAGTTGCGGACGGCGATACCGGCACCGCCGGGCAACTCGGCCATCTCGACGCAGTTCCCGCTCGGGTTACTGCGGCGGCTCTTCTGCCACGCGAGGGTCGGCAGCTGGCCGGTGGACATGCCGTTGTACGTCTGAATCATCGCCAGTCTTTCTGGAGGTTCCGGAGGGCTGGGGGCGGTGGGCGTCGCGTAGGCCCGACTGCGTTCTGATTCCTCCCCGTGGACGCGTCCTCAGCCGTGACGGTGCGTGCAGCACCGCGGGTGGTCATCTCTGCATGACCATCTGCACGTGCATTCGCTCTTGCGCCTGCACCTGACAGCGAGCATGATAGCGCGGTAAGGGGTGTGTCCGTTTGTTCACTTTTCGTGATGGAGGCGGGGTGTCGTTGCCAGCGCAACCGAAGCGTCGGGGACCAGGCAAGATCGCTGGCATGCCCGCCTGCCTGGGCAGATGGACGCCAACGGATCGCGACGGTTCGGTTCCGGCACGTGCTGGCCAACGTGAAGTTGGATCACGGACAGTCACTGATTTCTCCCGGCTGCCGGCCTTCGGACAGGGTCTCGGTCCGGCCCACGACCCGTCCCCGAGCCGGGTCTGCTGAAGGGACACGGCACCGTGGATCCCTTCACCCTCGCGGCCGGCGCCGCCGCGGTTGCCGGCCTCGGCGCGGCCTGGCGGATGCGCGGCCGGGTGCGGATGGCCCAGGCGGAGGTGGTCCGGCTCCGCGAGGAGTTGCAGTCGGAACGGCATGCGGCCACCCACGACCCGCTGACCGGGCTGCTCAACCGGCGGGCCTTCTACCAGATCGGCGCCGCGCTGGTCGCCGATCCCGGCCGGCCGCCGCTGGTCGCGGTGGTGCTGGACCTCGACGACTTCAAGCAGATCAACGACCGGTTCGGCCACGCCGCCGGAGACCAGGTGCTGGTCGCGGTGGCCTGGCGGTTCGCGGCGTACGCGGGCAACAACCTGGTGGCCCGGCTCGGCGGCGACGAGTTCGCCGGCCTGCTTGCCGGCACCCGTGCGGACGGACGGTGGCTGCACCAGTCCGCGCGACGGCTCGCGGAGCTGCTCTCCGCGCCGATCCAGGTGGCCGAGCGCGACCTACGGGTCACCGCGTCGATCGGACTGGCCCCGGTGCACGGCTGCGTGCAGTTGGCCGAGGTGCTCAACCTCGCCGACGCCGCGATGTACCGGGTGAAGACCCGGCGGGCCCGACTCGCCCCGGCCGATGTCGACGCCGCCGGTTGCGTCGGCCCGTCCGCGGGGTACGTCCAGGGCCAGGTGCAGTTCGGCCTGTCGAACGGTACGACCGGCGAGGCCACCGGCATGCCGGCCGTGCCCCGCGAACTGATCGAGACGACACCCGGTGCCGAGTCAGGAGGGCAGTGACAACATGCCAGTACCCAACGTGGATCCGCACCGACGGGACCCGGCGGAGATCGACTCCACCGCCAGTTACCGGCCGACCGATCCGGTCTGGGTCTACCGGTCCGGCACCTGGCGGGCAGGAGTGGTCGAGGCGGCGTCGGCGCTGGCCGCGACGGTCACGTACCGGCCGAACAGCGCCCGCGGCACCGGCGTGGACACCCTCACCGCCCAGTACATGATCCGGCGGCAGGAGCCGGACCCGCTGCTCGACGGCGAACCCGCCGGCCGGCGCTAGGCCACCGCACACCGCATTTCCCGTCGGCCCGTACCCCCGGGCCACCGCAGCCGTAGGGGCGGAGCAGGTCGTCGCCCGCCCCGCACGGAGACCCCGGCGGTGCCAGGCTCACCGCCGGGCCCGCCGGTGCTCAGCGGGTGCGCGAACGCCGACCCGCGTAGGCGCCGAGCGCCGCGACCAGACCAGCGCCGAGTGCCGAGCCGAGCGCCACGAGCACCGCACCGACCGCCCAGAGCCCGTCGCCGTCCGGGGCGGTCGCGGCATCGACCGAGAAGGCCACGGTGAGCACCGCCGGCACCACGATGCCGGCCAACCACGGGCGGCCCCGCCGCCCGGCCTCGAAGACCAGCAGGGCCAGTACCACCCCGAGGCCGAGCACCTGCCAGGCCGAGTACGGACCGGTCTGCGCCCCGGTCACCGGATCGGTCTCCTTCTGCTGGTCCCAGCCGAGGAACGCCCAGTACGCGAGCGCGGTGAGGCCGGCGAGTCCGACGATCCAGAGCGGAGTGTGCCGGGCGTGGCCCGGCTGCCGTTCGGTCATACCCCCGACTCTCCACCATCGGCCGCGCCGGAACCCGAGTACCCCTACTCAGCTCCGGCGCGCGGCCGCTCAGCCCTTCAGCCCGGCGGTGGCGACGCCCTGCACCAGGAACCGCTGGAAGAACAGGAAGAACAGGATCACCGGCACCAGGGCCAGCATCGACATCGCCATCAGCGCCCCGTAGTCCGAGACGGTGGTCTGGTCGATGTAGAGCTGCAACGCCAGCGGCAGCGGGTACTTCTCCGGCGTGCTGAGGTAGATCAGTGGGCCGAAGAAGTCGTTCCAGGTCCAGATGAAGGTGAAGATGGCGGTGGTGACCAGGGCGGGCCGGGACAGCGGCAGCACGATGTGCCAGAACGTGGCCCAGTGCCCGGCGCCGTCGATCCGGGCCGACTCGTCCAGCTCGGCCGGGATGGTCCGCATGAACTGCACCATCAGGAAGACGAAGAACGCCTCACCGGCCAGGAACTTGCCGACCAGCAGCGGCAGGTAGGTGTCGACCAGGCCGAGCCGCTGGAAGACCGCGTACTGCGGGATGATCAGGACGTGGAACGGTAGCAGCAGCGTCGAGATCATCAGTACGAACATCGTCCCCCGGCCCCGGAAACGCAGCCGGGCGAAGGCGTAGCCGGCGAGCGCCGACGAGGCCACCGTGCCGACCACCGAGAGCCCGGCGAGCAGCGCCGAGTTGCCGAAGAACCGCAGCACGCCGATCCCGGCCAGCCCGTCGGCGGCCCGCTGGTAGTTCGCCACCGTCGGTTCGGTCGGCAGCAGGTGCAGGCTGCCGAGGATGGACTGGGACGGCTTGAACGAGGCGGCCACCAGCCAGCCGACCGGATAGAGCAGTACGGTCAGGATCGCCAGCGCTCCGAGGTGCCAGGCCAGGCTGCCCCACCGGCGGCGGGGCTCGGCGGACCGCCCGGCCACCGTCGGGGGCGGCGTTCCGGTCCGGGGTACCTCGGTGGTGGTCATCGCTGGTCTCCGGCGTAGTGCACCCAGCCCCGGGCGGTCCGGAACAGGAACGCGGTCACCAGGCCGACGCCGAGCAGCAGCATCCAGGCCAGCGCGGAGGCGTACCCCATCTGGAAGTCGGCGAAGCCGCGGTCGTAGAGGTAGACGGTGTAGAAGAGGGTCGAGCCGGCCGGGCTGCCGTTCCGGCCGCCGATGACGTACGCCGAGGTGAAGATCTGGAACGAGTTGATGGTCTCCAGCAGCAGGTTGAAGAAGAGCACCGGCGAGATCATCGGCAGGGTGACCGACCGGAAGCGGCGCCAGCGGCCGGCCCCGTCGACCTGGGCGGCCTCGTAGAGTTCGGCCGGCACCTGCTTCAGCCCGGCCAGGAAGATCACCATCGGCGCGCCGAACTGCCAGACGGCCAGCAGCACCAGCATCAGCAGCGAGAGGTCCGGGTTGCCGACCCAGCCGCCGACGTCGAACCCGACGGCACGGAGCAACCGGTCGACCACCGCGTCGTCGCTGAACAACGCCCGCCAGACGATCGCCACGCTGACGCTGGCCCCGATCAGCGACGGCCCGTAGAACGCCGCCCGGTAGAAGCCCTCGCCGCGGCGGCGCTGGTGCAGCAGCAGCGCCACCGCGAGCGCGGCGGCCAGCTTGACCGGTACGGCGACCAGCACGTACCCGCCGGTGACCCGGACCGACTGGAGCCAGCGCGGGTCGTCGAACATCCGTCGGTAGTTCTCCAGTCCGACCCACTGCGGGGCGGTGAAGAGGTTGTAGTCGGTGAACGAGAGGTAGAGCGAGGCGGCCATCGGTCCGATGGTGAGCAGCAGCATGCCGAGGATCCACGGCGACAGGAAGAGGTAGCCGGCCGGTCCGTCGCCCGGTCGCCGGGGCCGTCGCCCCGGTCCGGCACCGGTCCGGCCGGTACGTGGCACCGGACCGGCCGGCCGCTCCCGGCGTACGGTGTTCCGGCTGGTCGTCGTCATACCCTGCTGGCGCTCCTTCTCCGCCGGCTGCCGCCCGGCTGCCGCGGTCGGGCCGGTCGGCGATCGACGGTCTCCCGCGTCATGAACCGAGCTTCTGCTCCGCCTCGGTGAAGAACTCGTCCACCGCCTGGGCGACCGAGATCCGGCCGTAGTGGAGCTCCTCGCTGATCCGGATGAAGGTCGCCTCCACACTGCCGGCACCCTTCGGCGGTGCCGGGGGAGCCTTGGTCAACTGGTCAGCGATGCTCTTCTCGTAGGCGGCGACCTCAGCCAGTGGACCCTGGAGCTGGGCGGCGGCGCGCTGGGCGTTGGTCGCCGGCAGGCCGCGGTTGCCGCCGAAGATCCGGCCGACCTCCGGGTCGTTGATCAGGAACGAGATCAGCTTCGCCGCCTCCTCCGGGTGTTCGGTCCGGCTGGAGGTGCTCAGCAGCATGGCCGGCTTCAGGTACTGGCCGAGCTGGCCCGGGTTGTCGGTCGGCACCGGGGCCAGCTTCAACGGGGTCTTGACCTCGGCCGCGTACCGGACGAGGAAGTTGTCCCAGCCGAGTTCGGTGGCGATCAGGTCGTCGACGAAGCCGGAACGGGGCTTGATCTGCACCGCCTTCTCGACCGGCAGCACCACCTCGGCCTCGATCAGCTCCTGGCCCTCGGTCCAGAACGCGCTGAGCTGCTGCCTGGTGAAGCCGAGCTTGCCGTCGGAGGTGAAGAGCTGCCCGCCCTGCTGGCGGAGCCGTGCCTCGAGGTTGTAGATGATCCCGGTGTAGTTGCCGCCGCCGTAGCTGTCGGTCGCCTCGGCGATCTTGGCCATGCCGGTCCGGTAGTCCTGCCAGGTCCAGCCGGCGGCCGGTTCCGGTACGCCGGCCTTGGCGAAGATGGCCGGGTTGTAGTACAGGCTCCAGGTGTTGCCGCCCACCGGTACGCCGTACAGCGCGCCGTCGACCTCGCCGGCTCCCTGGAAGCCGGGGAGCAGGTCGGAGAGGACGAGGTTGCCGCCGGTCTGGTTCTTCAGGTCGTAGAGCACGCCCCGGTCGGCGTACTCGCGCAGGTAGGAGAAGTCCATCTGGAGTACGTCCGGGGCGTTGCCGCCGGCCGTCTCGGTGGCCGTCTTCTGCCAGTACGCCTCGTACTCCTGGAAGCTCGGCGTGATGGTGATGTCCGGGTTCTTCGACTCGAAGAGCGCGATCGCCTGTTTCATCAGGTCGGCCCGTTCGGCGTTGCCCCACCACGAGTACCGGAGGGTGGCCGGGCCGGACTCGGAGTCGTCGCCGCAGCCCGCGACCAGTACGCCGAGGCAGGCCAGTGCGGTGCCGCCGGCTACGAGCATCCTGAAACGTTTCATCATCGGTCGTGAAACCTCCCGGGCCAGCGTGCCGATCGCGACATCGGATTGGGCAAGGGGCGAGTACGGCGAACCTGTCAGGTACGGTAAGAGATTGATCTACGTTCGTCAATGGATCGCTAAAACGTTCCAAAGGTGACCTGCCGGCACCTTCCGATCGGCTGCCGACGGGAGTAGTGCCCGCGTCGTCGGCAGGGACAACCGAAGCAACGCGCGTTTTTCTGGTTTATCGGGTGTTACGGTCAAAACCGGCAGTACTTTTCGGGGTCACGCCGAAACCTGGGAGAGGCCGGAGATGCCCAGCCAAGAGGTCGCCGGGGGGGTCGGATCACGGATCCGGCCGAGCGGGCAGCAGCAGGGGCGCGTGATCGCCGGCCGGCCCCCGCGTCCCGGTCCCGTCACCGGAGCGTCCCTGTCCGAACTGGTCGGATACCGGGCGGCGGTGGCGGACCTGCTCACCGAGGTGGCCGGCTACGCCGGCCGCGACGACCTGCCGAGGCTGGAGCGGGTCCTGACGGACCGGCTCACCCGCCCGGACTTCGCCGCCGGGGTCGGCGGGCTGGCCGGCGGTGCCGCCGACGCCACCGACCGGCTCGTCCGGGAAATCCGCGACTACCGGCCGAACAACCGCGGCGCCGCCCGCAATCTCGCCGGGCTGATCCGGATCTACCTGCTCTCCCGGATCGACGTCATGTGGTGGGGACACCTGCCCGGCTTTCCGACCGACGACGACCTGCACGGCTCGGCCGACCTGGTCGACCTTGAGGCACTCCGCCGCACCGACCTGCTCCGGTTCCGCTACCGTCGGCCGGCCGGGCACCTGCTGGCCGGGGCGGCCCGTGCGATCCGGTGCCGGGTCCGGCCACCGTCGACACCGCAGGCAGGCCGGGGCGGCGTACCGGCGGCCGGTACCGGGCCGCGGACCACCCGGACCCGACCCGAGGTGGTGGCACTGCTCAACCAGCTCGCCGTGGACCTCGCCCGGCGCCGCCCCGGGCCGACCCCGCCGTTGCGGGTGACCAGCCTCGCCCGCAGCCTCGAACACCAGCACCGGCTCCGGGCCCTCGGCTACGCGGCCATGCTGCCCAGCGGGCACTGCCTCGGGTACGCGATGGACCTGGAGATGTCCTGGCTGCGCCGGTTCGACGCGCCCGGCATGGTCGCCGCCCTGCTCCGGGAGCGGCAGGGCTGGGGCGACGTGAACGTGATCGACGAGGGTCAGACCTGGCACGTCTGTGTCAGCCCGCGCGCGGCCAGCCGGCTGCGGCGCGACTTCCTGACCGCACTGGGAGGTTGAGCGGCATGTCCGGCATCGTCCTACTGCTCGGTCCCGGCGCCGACCGCCGCACCTTCCACCGGATGATGGCGGAACTCACCCCGCGCGGCGACCTGGCGGAGACCCAGCTCGGTCCCGATCTGCTGGCCGGCGTCCAGCGGCTGCGGATCGTCGACCGGGAGCGCGCGGCCCAGCCCTGGTGCTCCGCCGACGGCCGGTGGCTGCTCTGCTACAACGGCGAGGTCTACAACCACCGGGAACTCGCCGCCGAACTGCTCCGGCTCGGCCGGCCGCTGCGCACCGAGAGCGACACCGAGGTGGTGCTGGAGGCGTTCCTGGCCTGGGGACCGGAGGCGGTCACCCGGCTGCGCGGCGAGTTCGCGTTCGCCCTCGCGGACACTGCCACCGGACGGCTCTACCTGGCCCGCGATGCGCTCGGAGTGCGCCCGCTCTACTGGTCCCGGCACCTGCGCCGGCTGCACGTCGCCTCGGAGGTCAAGGCGCTGGTGCCGGTCGGTGCGCCGATCTCGGAGCTGCCGCCCGGGCACCACGGCTGGGCCGACGCCGTCAGCGGGCCGGAGCTGGTGCCCTACCTGGACCTGGCCCGGCTCGGCGGCGGGCAGCCGCCGGTCCGCGACACCGAGGAGGCGGCGGGGCTGCTCCGGGAAGCGGTCCGGGACAGCATCCGGGCCCGGGTCGACACCGACCTCACCGTCGGGGTGCTGCTCTCCGGCGGCCTGGCCAGCACCCTCGCCCTGCTGCACGTCCGGCAGCTCCACCACGACTGCGTGGCGTTCACCGTCGGCACCCCGGACAGCGCGGACGTGAAGTGCGCCCGCCGGCTCGCGGCCGACCTCGGTGTGCACCACGAGGTGATCGAGGTCCAGCCCCGGGATATCCGGCTCGACGACATCCGGGCGGCCATCCGGATCTCCGAACTCACCGAGTACGCCGACCTGATCGATGCGGTCATCTCGGTGCCGCTGTTCCGGCGGGTCCGCGATCTCGGCGTCCGGGTGGTGCTCACCGGCGACGGCGTCGACGACCTCTTCGGCGGGCATCCGGGCTCGGGCCGGGTCGGTCCGGAGGCGGCCGGCCGGCTTTTCCGGCACCGGATCCGCAACCTCTGCCGTACCGGACTGCAGCGGATGGACCGGACCAGCCTCGGGCACGGGGTGGAGGCCCGGCCGCCCTTCCTCGACCTGTCGCTGGTCGAGTTGGCGATGCGGCTGCCGGCCGAGCTGAAACTGCGGGACGGACGACGGCGGTGGCTGCCCCGGCACGCGTACGCCGACCTGCTGCCGGAGTACGTCCGGGACCGGCCGAGGGAGCCGATGGCGTACGGGTCGGGGCTGCACGAGGGGGTGCGGCCGTACCGGGCACTCTTCGCCCGCCAGTACCGGGCGTTCGGCTATGAGCTGCTGGAACCGGTACGCCGGGACTTCGACACCGTACTGGTGCGCTGCGGCCACGACCTCGACCGTGCGGTCGCCAAGGGCGCGGCCGGGCCGGACGTCTTCGAACACGCCCGTGACCTGGCCGGGATGGCGAGATGGAAGGTCGGCCCCGCGTGGCGGCGGCTGACCGGCTCCGGCCGGCAGAACTGAGCCGCCGCGGGCGCGCAACGCCTTCGGTTCAGCCCGGCAGCGGGGTGGACCGGCTCGACAGACCGGCCTCCCGGTACGCCCCGGCCAGCCGGCGCACCCCCTCGGCCAGCGTCTCCGGGTCACACATCGAGTACGACAGTCGCAGGTGGCGGTGCCCGGTGTCGGCCACGAAGAACTGCCGGCCGGGCACGTACGAGACCCCGGCGGCCTCGGCGTACGGCAGCAGGTCGGTGCCGCCGTACGGGTGCGGCAGCCGCAGCCACAGGAACCAGCCACCGCCGGGTACCACGAACCGGGCCTGCGGCAGCTCGTCGCGTACGGCGGCCACCAGCGCGTCGCGTTGCCGGCGGTACCGGATCCGGATCGCCTCGACGTGCCGCCGGTACGCGCCGGACGCCGCGAACTCGGCCATAGCCAGCGCCACGGCATGGTTGACCCCGCCACCACTGTCCACATAGCCCCGTGCGGTCACCGCCGCGACCAGTGGTCGGGCACCGGTGAGCCAGCCGAGCCGCAGCCCGGGCGCGACGCTCTTGGCGAACGAGCCGATCCGGACCACGGTCCCCGGCTCGGCGCCGCTGAACAGCGAGGCCGGCGCCGGAGCGGGATAGGCGAGTTCCCGATAGGTGTCGTCCTCCACCACCGGTACGCCGGTGCGGGCGGCCACCGCCAGCAGGGCGGCGCGGCGCTGCGCCGGCAGTGACCGCCCGGTCGGATTGTTGAACGTCGGCACCAGGTAGAGCATCGCCACCCGCCGGCCCTGCCGGGTGATGGCCCGGATCAACCCGGCGGTGGCGGCGGGGTCGATGCCGTCCTCGTCGGCGGGGGCGGGCACCGTGTCGACCCGGTGGTCGGCGACCACCCGCAGCGCCAGATGGTAGGTGGGGGAGTCGACCAGTACGACGTCGCCGGGTCGGCAGAGGACGGAGGCGACGAGGTCGAGCGCGTGCGACGCGCCCGCGGTGACGAAGACCTGGTCGGGCTCCGGCGCCCCGGCGTCCACCCCGGCCAGCCGTTCGCAGAGCCACTCGATCAGCGGACCCGGGCCGGCCGCGTGCCCGTAGGTGAGCGCGGCGGCACCGTAGCGGCGCAGCGCGGAGTGGGTCGCCTCGGCCCAGGCGTCCATCGGCAGCGCCGCCGGATGTGGGTGTCCCCAACCGAGGTCGATGGTCCCGGCCTGGCTCCGGAACTGCACGACGGGCAGTACGGGCGGGCGGGGTGCGGTCACCCGCCCACCATAGGTCGGCGGGTGCCTTCGGGGGCGTGAGTGAACGGGTACTCCCGGCTGCGCCCGCGAGCCGGCGTGGCGTATCGGGTGCGGCGTGATAGACACTGCGTTACGCTTTCGTCCCTGTCCGCCTACTTGAGGAGCGCCTTCACGACATGGCCGTGGTCTCAGCAGTCCGGCACGTGCCGGGTCCGGGTCGGCCGGTCCCCGGGCGGCGAGCTGTCCGACTGCTGACCCGAATTGCCCTGCTCGGCGGCGGTGCGCTGACCGGATATCTCCTTCTCGCCACGTTCGACGGACCGGCGCTCGCCGGTGACCGCGGCGTCCCGGCGGGCGGGCCGCAACCGCTCGGCTCGCTCGCCGAGACGGTCGCGCCGGGGCTGCCGGAACTCCTCGACGATCACGTTCAGTTGACTCGAAAAGCGACACCCGAGACCGTTCGCCCCGCCGCCCCTTCGCAGTCCGCCCGTCCGGAGCGTGTCCGTTCGGAGTCCGCTCGTCCGGAGCGTGGCGCCGCGGAACGGGTCCGTTACCCCTCCGGGGCGGAACGCGGTGGGCCCGCGTCGCGGCCGCAGCCGGAGGGCTCGGCCGCCGGCTCGGCGCGCGGTGGTTCCGCGTCCCGTCCGGAGCCTGCCGGGCCGGCGGCCGGCGGCTGGCGCCCGGCTCTCGCGTCCCGACTGGACGGTGCGAGCACCCCGATCCGCCCGGGCCGGGGCAGGCCGCAGACCCATCGCCCGGCCGCCGACCGGGACGCTCCACTTCAGCCGGCGGCTGTCCCTCGGATCCCGGCCGGGGCGCCCGTGCTGACCGGTGCGTTTCCGGCGCTGGCGACCGGGGTACCCGTGCTGACCGGTGCGCGGCCCGACCTGCTGGCCGGGGTACCGGTCGTGCTGGGGGCGCTGCCGGACGTGGTGCGAGGCGTCCCGGAAGTGGTCGTACGGTTGCCGGAGCTGGCCGGGACGGTACCGGAAATCGTCGGTAGCGTGCCGGAGGTCGTCGGTGAGGTTCCGCGCGGAGGCTACTCCGGCGGACCGTCGCCGCTGTTGCTGGCGCACCAGCCGGTCGAGCCGCCCCCCACGTCCGCCGTGGCACCATCGGCGTTCCCGCCGGACCTGGCCGAGTCGCCTGCGCCGGTCGCGGTTCCCGCCGAGCCGCCCAGGTCGTCCGTGCCACTGTGGCATTCGCTCGATCCGGGTGCCGGCGGTGCGGCGGGCGCGAGCGGTCTCTCGGCCTCGCGTGCCGTCGCCCGGAGCACCAACTCCGGGCTTCCGTCCACTCCGCACTCACCCGTCGGCACCGGTGCCGGCACCCAGCAGGCCGGGCCTGCGTCGTCCAGCGGTGGACAGGCCACCGCACTGCCGGCCGGCGCCGGCTCGTCGCCGTCCACGGGAACTCCGTCGGTGCTCCCGTACGGAGCTGCCAGCCCCACCGGCCGGTCGCCGGGCGTACCAGCCTTGCCTGGCTGATCCGCTCCGGCGGCCGTACTCCCGGTCGCTCTCCGTCTCCGCCGTGGCCGTTCCCGTTTCGGGAGCAGCGGTGGAGCCTCCGTCGGTGCACCGGGAACCGCGGTACCCGTCGAGGTGGCGGGCCCGACCGACGGCGCCGTACTCAATCGTGCTCGTGATCGGCTCCGGCCGGGGTGAGACCCGCTCGGACGTCGCGTTGTCGCTGAGTTTGTGTACCGAGATCGGAGTGACCTCGTGATCCGGATTGTGATCGTGGAGGAGATGGGTTTGCTGCGGGGGGCGTTGCGGGCGGTGTTGTCGAGTGAGGAGGACCTGGACGTGGTGGCGGACCTCCACGAGCCCGCTGAGCTGGTGACGGTCGCCCGTCGGAGACGACCGGACGTGGTCGTGGTCGACATGGAACTGCCGGGTGCCGACATGCTCGACGTGGTGGCGCAGCTCGGCGTGCAGGCGCCGGGCAGCGCGGTGCTGGCGTTGAGTACCCAGTTGACCCCGGAGGCGCTGCAACGGGCGATCCGGGCCGGTGCCCGGGGTTTCGTGGACAAGAACCTGCCACCGGCGGAGCTGGCCCGGCTGGTCCGGGCGGTGGCGTTCGGCGAGCGGGTGTTCGACCCGGTCGCCGCCGTCGCCGCGCTGAACCCGCCGGAGAGCCCGCTGACGAACCGGGAACTGGAGGTGCTCCGGGTGGTCGCCGAGGGTCTGCCGCTGAAGGAGATCGCCCGCCGGCTCTTTCTCGCACACGGCACGGTGCGCAACCACCTCTCGGTGATCCTGCGCAAGACCGGAACCCGCAACCGGCTGGAGGCGGTCCGGCAGGCCCAGCGGGCGGGTTGGATCTGACCTCGACGGTTCCGGTCGCTCCAACGGGCGTACTCGGCGTGCTCGTGTTTGAATGTTCACGCGGGGTGATCTAGCGGTGACAAGTAGCAGGGGGGAACGTGATCCGAACGCTGCTCGCGCTGAACGGCGCTCTCATCCGTGGCGCCCTGGCCTTCGTGCTGACCACTCAGGATGACATCGAGGTCGTCGCGGAGGTGGACCGAGCCGAGGACGTCGGCACGGCGCTGCGGATGCAGCGTCCCGACGTGGCCATCGCGGACGTCAAGCTCTTCGAGGCGGGGGCGCTCTCCAACCGGGTCGCCCCGTCCGAACCGCCTCCGGTACTGGTACTGGTGGACCCGCGCCGGCCGAGGGTGCTCGGGGACGCGTTGCGGGCCCAGTGCCAGCGTCTCGGGTTCCTCGGCAGTGACGTCGCGCCGGAGCGGGTGGTCGAGGCGGTCCGCCGGCTCGCCCGCGGGGGTTCCGTCGTGGACGCGGATCTGGTGGTCGCGGCGCTCAGCCGGGACAACCCGCTCACCGAACGGGAGGTGGAGGTGCTGGAGATCGCCGCCGAAGGGTGGCCGGTGGTGGAGATCGCCAGCAAGCTGTCGCTGTCCGCCGGCACCGTGCGGAACCATCTGTCACGGATCGCCGGCAAGACCGGCGCGCGTACCCGGATCGAGGCGATCCGGATCGCCCGGGAGAAGGGCTGGATCTGAACCGGTCGACCGGGTCGGCGGCCCCAGACCGGTGGCGGGCGGGACGATCGCCGTCCCGCCCGCCGTTGCGTTCCACAGGCTCGGGTCAGCCCTGCCGGGGTGACCGGGCGCCGGCGAAGGCCTGCTGGATCCAGTTCGGATAGGCCGGCGGCAGGCTGCTGACCTCGTCGAGTTGGGCGAGATCCTGCGGGCTGAGGGCCAGCTCGGTGGCGGCGATGTTGTCGGCGAGCTGGTCGACCCGGCGGGCACCGACGATGACGCTGGTCACCGTCGAGCGGCTCAGTAGCCAGGCGAGCGCGACCCGGGCCGGGCTGGCCCGGTGCCGGGCGGCCACCGCCCGCAGTACGTCGAGCACCTCGTGCCCGCGCGCCGGGTCGATCAACGGGAACTGGGAGTACTCCGGGTGTGCCTGCCGGGAACCGCCGTCGGTCACTGTGCCGGTCCGGTCGGTCTTGCCGGCCAGGAAACCGCCGGCCAGCGGGCTCCAGACCGTCAGCCCCACCCCCTCCGCCTCGGCCATCGGCAAGAGGTCCCGCTCGGCGTCCCGGCCGACCAGGGAGTAGTGGGCCTGGACGGAGACAAGACCGGCCCAACCGTGCCGGGCGGAGATGCCGAGCGCCCGGCTGACCTGCCAGGCGGCCAGGTTGGCGCAGCCGATGTAGCGCACCTTGCCCTGGCGTACGGCGTCGTCGAGGGCGCGCAGCGTCTCCTCGAACGGGGTCAGGTGGTCGAAGTTGTGGAGCTGGTACAGGTCGATGTGGTCGGTCCGCAGCCGCCGCAGGCTGTCCTCCAACGCCCGCATGACGTGCAGCCGCGACTGGCCGTGGTCGTTGGGGCCGGGGCCTGTCGGCGCGTGCACCTTGGTGGCGAGTACGACGTCCTGCCGCCGTTGCCCGAGCACCTGGCCGAGCAGCTCCTCGGACTCGCCGTCGCTGTAGACGTTGGCGGTGTCGATGAAGTTGATCCCGGCGTCGAGTGCCGTGCCGACGATCCGGTCGACGTCCTCCCGGCCGAGGGCGCCCAACTGGCGGTAGATCGGGTGATTTCCCCCACCGAAGGTCATCGCGCCCAGCGAGATCTCCGAGACCCACACTCCGGTACGCCCTAGCAGGCGGTATTTCACGTGTTGCCCCTCTGCGTCGTGGTCGATTCGCGGCCGCGTCCGGCCGCCGAGCCTGACCCGGACAGTACGTCGGACAGGGTGTCCGGCGCAATGCTATCCCGCCCTCCCGGGCCGCGGTCCTCGACGCCGCCGATCCGACCCTGAGCAGGTCGTCGACCACGCGATGGCGGTCGGTGCCCCACCCGGACGGGCCGACCTAAGATTTCCGGCATGCCATCGATCACCCGGCGCCGCGCGCCCGACCCCGACCGGCGTGCCTCGGTCGAGGCCCAGGTCCTGGCCGCGACCGAGCGGCTCCTGGTCGAGGGGGCGAGCTTCACCGAGCTGGGCGTGCAGCGGATCGCCGCGATGGCCGGCGTGGCCCGGTCGACCTTCTACACCCACTTCCGCGACAAGTCCGAGCTGCTCATGCGGCTGGCCGGCACGATGCAGACGGCCGGTTTCGACATCGCGAGCGCCTGGCGGCCGGAGGACGGCATCGACGCCCTGGCGGACGCCTTCCTCCGGATACTCGGGATCCACCGCCGGTACGCCGCCGTGATCAACGCCGTCAACGAGGTCGCCGCCTACGACCCGGCGGTACGGGAGTTCTGGCGCGGCGGCCTGGTGCGGTTCCTCGACAACACCGTCACGATCCTCGGCGAGGAACAGCGGACCGGCCGGGCGCCGGCCGACCTCGACGTGCACTCCGCCAGCCGGGTGATCGTGGCAGGCGGCGAGACAGCCATCATCGACCACGTCGCCAGTTCCGGCGGCGACGCCAGCGGTGACGCTTCGTTCGCCCGCGAACTCGCGCTGATCTGGTGGCACGGCGTCTATCGACGGCCGGCGACGACGAGCTGACCCCCCGCACCGGTACCACGTCGGGCCGTCGCCGATCCGGCCGCCGCACCGGACCCGCGTCTGGCCGGACGACGCCGAGCGGGGACGACGGGTCGACCGGCCGGAGCCGGCTCACAGCACGGGCACGCCCGTCCGGCTGCTGAACCGGCGGGCGTCCGCCACGTCGTTGACCAGCGGTTCACCCTTCAGGTTCAGGCTGGTGTTGAGCAGGATCGGGCAGCCGGTCCGCCGCTCGTACTCGCCGAGCAGGTCGTACAGGCCCGGGTGCTGGTCCCGGGTCACGGTCTGCACCCGGGACGTCCCGTCCACGTGCACGATCCCGGGAAACGCCCGGGGATCCCGACACCGGGCGGTGAACTGCATGTACGGCGACGCGCCGACCGGCATGTCGAAGTACCTCTCGGCGACCTCCTGCCGGACCACCGGGGCGAACGGGCGGAACGGCTCCCGCCCCTTCACCCGGTTGACCCGGTCCCGGCTGTCCGGAGCGCGCGGATCGGCCAGCAGCGAGCGGTTGCCGAGCGCCCGGGGACCGAACTCGGCCCGACCCCGGGCCACTCCCACCACCGTCCCGGCGGCCAGCGCCTCGGCCAGGGGCGCGACCGGGTAGTCACCCCCGATCAGGGTTCCCAGGTACGGCCCGGTCCAGTTGAGCTGGTGGCCGAGGACCGCCGCCGCCGCGCCGAGGCTCGACCCGGCGTCCCCGGGGTTCGGCAGCAGGGTCACCCGGTCGAAGCCGCTGCGCCGGGCGAGCAGTTCGTTGGCGACGCAGTTGAGCCCCAGCCCACCCATCACGGTCAGCGTCGCCGCGTCGACCCGGGTCCGCAGCCAGCGCGCCGCCCCGAGCAGGACCTCCTCGGTCACCGCCTGGATGCTCGCCGCCAGATCCGCCGGATCGGCCCGGGGCTGCCAGTCGCCGATGCCCCGGTGCACGTTGCGGCGCAGCCGGAAGGTGGGCGGGGTGAGTTCGATCAGGTCCGCCTTGAGCTGCGCCACGTACCGGGGTCGACCGAGCGCGGCCAGCCCCATCACGATGAACTCCTCCTCGTTCGGCTTGAACCCACAGCGCCGGGTGAAGGCGCTGTAGAGCAGCCCGAGGCTGTGTGGATATCGGCAGCGGGCGAGGACCCGGTAGACGCCGTCGGAGAACTCGCCGAGGGTCAGCGTCTCGAACTCGCCGATCGCGTCGGCGGTGAGTACGGCCGTGTGCCGCTCACCGCTGGTGAAGTGCCCGGCGGCGGCGTGCGAGTGATGGTGCCCCACGTACCGGATCGGCACGCCGCGCAGCTCCGGCAGGTCGAGCCGGGCCAGGTAGCGGCGGGGGAGGTCGTCGACGGCCACCGCGTGCCGGAACTGCCCGGCCCGTAGGTGGCGCAGCTTCTTCCACAGCGGATGCTCGTACCAGGCGACCAGGTCCGGGCGCCCCCAGGAGAGCGCCTCGGCGAGCAGCCCGGGGGTGAGGTCGGGATCGTTCTTCCGGCGTGAGTAGCGTTCGGCGTGGCCGGCGAAGAGGATCTCGTCATCCCGTACGACACATGCCGACGCGTCGTGCGACAGCGCGCTGAGGCCGAGGATGTGCATGACTGCCATCGAGCCAACTCTATCTATCGGCCGCCTCGGCTAGCCAGTGGCCACCCCGGCCGCAACGGGATCGCCCTGCCAGTGCCCGACCAGTTCCCGGTAGGTCGCCGAGCGGGTCAGCAGTTCGTCGTGCCGGCCGCACAGTGGGGGACCGCCGTCGAGGATCAGCACCTGCCGGGCCCGCAGTGCCGAACTGATCCGGTGGGCGACCACCACCAGCGCACCGGGACGGGTGCCGAAGGCGTCTTCGACCGTCGCCTCGGCCACCGGGTCCAGGTGGCAGGTCGCCTCGTCCAGGATCGCCAGCGGCGCGGGGGAGAGGTATGCGCGTACCGCCGCCACGAGTTGCCGTTCGCCGGCGGAGAGCACCGTGGGGTCCACCGTCGCGGCCAGCCCGCCGAGGCGGCGTACCAGCGGCAGCAGGCCCAGCCGGTGTACCGCCGCGTCGACCTGGCTGTGCCGCGCGTCGGGCCGGAGGTAGCGCAGGTTGTCCAGCAGGGTGCCGGTGAAGACGTACGCCTCCTGCGGGATCAGTACCCGATGCCGGGCCAGCGTGGCCGGCCCGGCGCCATCGACCGGTGTCCCGCCGAGCAGCACCGTCCCGGCCTGCGGCCGGAGCAGCCCGGCGACCAGCCCGGCCAGGGTGGACTTGCCGGTCCCGCTCGGTCCCACCACCGCCAGGTGGGCCCCCTCGGCGACGGTGAGGTCGAAGCCGTCGAGGACCGGACGGGCCCGTGGGCCGTAGCGGAAGGTCACACCGCGCAGCTCCGCCCAGGCCAACCGGGTCCCGCTGCCCGGCGGTCGGGTGCCGGTGTCCGGTGGTCCGGTGCCGGGTCCGGACCCGACGGCATCCGATGGCAGGGGCGCTACGGCGTCTGCGGGGAGGGCGGCTGCGGCAGCCCCCGTGCGAGGCGGCTCGGCCGCGACGCGCCCGACGGTGGTGGGGCTGGTCGACGGCGTGGTGGCGTCGAGGATCCGGTCCAGCGTCACCGCGAACCGGAGTCCGCCGCCAGCCACGCCCTGCACCAGCGCGTGCAGCGCCGGCTGGAGACCGGTGGCGACGTACACCAGGGCGCCGAGCACCGCACCGGCGGTGAGCCCGCGCCGGACCAGCCACGGAGCGGCCAGCAGCAGTACCGCCAGCGGCAGCCAGCCGCCGACCGCGAGGCTGAGGCTGCGCAGCGCGGCCATCCGGGCCAGCGCGTGCTCGGCCCCGGCCTGCCGGTCCACCTGCCGGCCCACCCGGTCGGCGACGATCTCCTGCGCGCCGCACGCCACCACGTCCCGGTGGCCGGCGAGGGCGGTGCCGGCCGCCTCACCGAGCCGCTCGTCGGCACGGACGTAGTCGCGCTGCCGGGCGACCATCGCCGGCAGCGCGGCGGCGAACAGCACCAGCCCGGCGATCAGCGGTACCGCGACCACCCCGGCCACCACCGGGGTCAGCGAGAAGAGCCCGAGCAGGGCCGCCCCGGCGGTGAACAGGAAACCCCGGACCACCATCACCAGCCCGGCGAAGGTGTCCCGGACGATCTCCACCTGGTGGGTCAACCGGGCCACCGCGGCGGTCTCCGGGCGGGCTCCGGCCGCGGTCGACCGGTGCAGCGCCCCGGTGACGACCCGTTCCGCCAGCTCGTCGCGGAGCGGCTCGACGATGTCGCCGAGGCAGGCGTACGCCCGGCTGGTGCCGACCGCCCCGATCGCGACCGCGACGGCCAGTACGCCGAGCCAGCCCAGTCCGGTGCCCGGCCGACCAGCCAGGAACCCGTCGTCCACGGCCCGCGCGGTCAGGTACCCGGCGAGCAGGATCGGCAGCGCCTCGGCGGCCGACCAGCCGGCGAGCCGGCCGAGCGGGCCGGCCCGGCGGCGCAGCGCGGCGGCGGTGAACCGGACGACGGGGCTCATCGAACCGCCTCGACCGGTGGCTCCACCGGCCCGGTGGGCTCCGTCCGGGGCAGCGCCGACGCGGTGAATACGGCTCGGTAGGCCGGATCCCGCCACAGCTCCCGGTGCGGGCCGACGCCCCGTAGCCGGCCGCCGTCCAGCCAGGCGACCAGGTCGGCAGCGGTGGCGGTGGCCACCCGGTGGGTCACGACCAGTCGGGTACGCCGGTCCGGGTGCGCGGCGACGGCCGTCGCGATGCGGTGCTCGGTCGCGGTGTCCAGGCTGGACGTCGCGTCGTCGAGGATCAGCAGCCGCTGGGCGTGCAGGGACCGGGCCAGGCCGAGCCGCTGTGCCTCGCCGCCGGACATCGGGGTCGCCTCGAGCCGGCTGTGGTAGCCGTCCGGCAGCCGCTCGACGAACTCGTCGATCGCGGCGGCCCGGGCCACCGCGACGAGCTGCCCGGCGGCCCGTCGCCGGTCGATGGTTGCCTGTTTGGTGTCGGGCTGCCGGTCGACGGTCGCCTGTCCGGTGTCGGGCTGCCCGTCGACGGTCGCCCATTTGGTGTGGGGCGGCGCACCGGAGCCGAGCGTGATCGCCTCCGCGATCGTGTCGCCGATCAGCACCGGCCGTTCGAAGCCGTATCCGACCGCGTGTCGCAGGGCGGACCGGCTCAGCTGACGCAGCGGTACCCCGTCCAGCAGCACTTCGCCGGCGTCGGGGTCCCGGAGCCGGCCGGCGACCGCGGCCAGGGTCGACTTGCCGGCTCCGGACGGGCCGACGACGGCGATCGTGGCGCCGTGCGGTACCCGCAGGTCGATTCCGTCCAGCACCGGCCGGCCGTCGTCGGCGTAGACGGTCACGCTGGAGAGGACCAGCCGGCCGGTGCCGGCGGGCAGCGTCGCCGTCCCGTACGTCCGGGGTGGTTCGGCCAGTACGGCGGCGACCCGCTGCGCGCCGGCCCGGGTCCGGACCAGCCGGTTGAGCGTGGCGACGATGCTGCCCAGGCCGGCGCCGAGCGCGGCGTACTGCACCGCGGCGAAGAGCTGGCCCGGGGTGAGCCGCCCGTCAGTGACCGACCAGCCGCCGACCGCGACGATCGCCAGTTGCAGCAGCGGAGCCACCGCGGCGGTCCGGCCCGAGGCCCGGGCCAGGGTGGTCCAGGTGCGGGTACCGTGCGCGCGCAGTTGCGGCAGCGGGGCGAGTACCCGGTCGATCTCGGCCCGGACGGTGCCGGCGGCGGCGATGGTACGGGCGCCGTGCAGCGCCTCGGTGAGCCACCCGGCGATCCGACCCTGTACCCCGAGATAGCCGGCGGCGGCGGCCGAGGCGTCGGTGACGAAGGCCCGCAGACCGACGGCGAGCAGCAGCAGCCCGGCACCGAACGTGACGGCGAGGCGCCAGTCGAGCAGCAGCAGTGCGACGACGCTGCCCAGCGGGGGCAGCGCGGCGGTCACGCCGAGTACCACGGTGCTGCCCGCCTGCCCGGAGTCGGCTGCCTGCCCGACCAGCCGGCCGACCAGGTCGCCCACCGGATAGCGGGCGGCGCGGCGCGGATCGAGCGCGAGCAGGTGCCCCAGCAGCCGGTGCCGGAGCCGTGCGGTGGTGCGGGCGGTGCCGGCTCCGCCGGCCAGATTGCTCAGCGTGTCGGTGGCGACGATCAGCACGACCAGGCCGCAGGCGGCCAGCGGCCACCGCCGGTCTGTCTCGCCGAGCGCGGCGTCCACGGCCAGCCCGAGGGCGGCCGGCAACAGCAGTTCGGCCGCCGCGCCGAGCAGCGCGGCGGCCCCGAGGGTGACGGTCCAGCCGCCGCCGTACGCGATCGCCTGCCGAAGAAGCCGGTTCCCGTCGGCCTGGAACAGCCGGTTCCCGTCGGCGGCCACGCCTACCACCCTCCCGTCGACACGGGGTTGCCCTGGGTGGGGACGTCTGCCCACCCAGGGCCCCGATGCTGACCTGATCAGTTGCAGGTCGTCACGGACAGCGAGCTGTCGCCGCACAGCAGCAGGCTCGCGCGGCTACCGCCGCCACCGCCGCCACCACCGGTGCGGTCGGCCAGCTCCATCCCCTGAAGGTCCAGAAGCGCCATGTGTGTTCACCTCCTCCTAGATGTCGGTCCGATGTGCCCCTCGCGGCAGCGAGGGGAGTCTGGTCGCGCCGGTCAGCGGCGCGAGGAAGGGCAGCGTCACCGGCTCGTCGTGCCGGGCCATCCCGGTGGCGAGCAGTACGCCCGCGCTTCCGGTGGCCAGGTCCATCGACAGCCGCAGCAGTTGCTCGCCGGGGAAGGCGAGGAAGTCCCGGTACGGCAGCGCGTGCCAGGCCAGCCGGCCCACCTGACGGTCCAGTTCGGCCCGGTCGTCGGCCCGGTCCGGCCCCGCACCGCTCGGGTGCTCCCCGGCCGGGAGACTCCGGTCGGCCGTCCGCGCGGCGAGGTAGGCGATGATGCCGGCCCGCCCGGCGAAGAGTCCGGACTGCGCGTAGAACGGGGCCCTGGCGGCCCGCCGGACCGCGTCGGCGGACTCGGCGAGTTCGGGGTCCGGCCGGTGCCGGAGGTACTGGTCGAGCACCAGTCCGATGCCGACGCTGCCGTGTGCCAGGTACGGCATGGTGCGCCAGCCCTCGTTGACCTCCAGCGCCCCGTCCGGGCGTACCACGCACCGGCGCAGGTCGTGCCGGAGCGCGTCGTCGGCCCGGTCCAGCAGTTCGGTGTCGCCGCTGCACTCGTAGAGCCGGAGGAACATCAGGGCCGGGCCGGTACGCCCCCGGGTCAGTCCCGCGTACGGGTGCTGCCCGCCGCTGATCTGCGCTCCGGCGCCGGTGCTGCCGGCGGTGTCGCCTCCGGCCGGCGCACCGGCGCCGTCGGTCGACCGGTCGGCGACCAGTTCGGCGGCGCGCCAGGCGGCCTGCCGTAACGTCGGTTCGCCGGTCCGGCCGGCCATCTCGGCGAGGTTGAGCGCAATGCCGGAGAGCCCACTCACCAGGTCCTCGCCGAGTTCTTCCCAGGGCTCTCCGAGGCAGATGTCGATTACGTCGAGCGCGTCCTGCCGCCGGCCGAGGTGCTCCAGGGCGTACGCCACCCCGTGCAACCCGTCGTAGAAGCCGCAGCGGGTGCCGGAGGCCGGGTGCAGCGCCCGCTTCACCAGCCAGTCCTCGTACTCCGGGTACCGGCCGGCGCCGGTGGCGTGCAGCGCGTGCAGGACGCCGGCCGCGCCGTAGGAGAGGTTGAGTCCGCCGGTACGGAACTGGTCGATGTCGCCGGGGAAGAGCCGGTCGTCGCGGTCCGGCGTCGCGCTGCCGAGGATGGCGCCGGCGACCCGGTCACGCAGCCTCGGCCAGGCCGACGGGCCGGCGGCGAAGTCGTCGGCTCCGGGCACCGGGTGGCCCGTCCCGACCCGTGCCGAGCCCTCGGCCGGACCGGCTGGCACCTCGCCGGCCCGTGTCGAGGCCCCGCCGATCCGGGTGGCTGTCTCGTCGATCCGGGTGGCTGTCTCGTCGGAACGGCCGCCGGGTCCGCCGGGGCGGGCGGCGCCGCCGGTGATCTCGGCGACGGCCGCGTCCAGGAACTTGCGCGGTACCGGGAAGTGCGCGGCGACCACGTCGGCGAGGTGCGCGGCCTTGGCCGGGGCCAGCCGGACCATCTGGGTCAGCGGCAGGAACAGCGCGAGCCGGAGGCAGGCCAGGGCGTAGCGGTCCACGGCGAGGCCGGTCCGGTCGCGCGGGGCGGCGAACGCCTGGTTGCGCAGTGCGGGTCGGCTCGCCTCGGTGACCGGGGCGGCGACCTCGAAGTCGATCAGGGTGACCCGGTCGTCCGGCCCGACCATGATGTTGAACAGGTGCAGGTCGCCGTAGACGATGCCGTGCGCCGCGATCGCCTGCACGGTCCGCTGCACCTGCGCGTGGATCCGCAGCGCCCAGTCCGTGTAGTCGGCCAACTCGGCCGGAGTGGCATCCGCGTCGACCAGCGGGTACCGCTCGACGACCAGCTTGTTCAGCGCGCGGCCCTCGACGAACTCCAGGGCGAGGAAGTGGTGGTCACCGAGGACGAACTCGTCGTGCACCCGGGCGATCCCCGGCACGTCGGCGAGCCGGCGGAGCATCTCAGCCTCGCGGTGCAGCCTCGTGATCGCGTCCGTGCCGGTGGCGTCCAGCCCGGCGTGCGGGCGGGCCTCCTTCAGCACCACCCGACTGTCGCCGCGGGTGTCCCGGCCGACGTACAAGCCGCCGCCGTTGGAGAAGTGGATCACGCGTTCGATCCGGTACGGCAGATCCGTCGTGGTGGTCGCGTTGCGGGCGGCGAGGTGCGGGCCGAGGAACTCGGGCAGGGTCACCCAGTCCGGTACGTGGAAGACCGGGTCGCGCCGGTCCGGTACCAGGGTGCCGGTGCCGTCCTCGACGGCGGGTACCACCTGGCCGTCGGCGCCGACGCAGTACCGGGCGGCGAAGCCGCCGTACCTCAGGTAGACCGGGCCGGCGCCGTAGCGCAGGTCACTGAGGATGTACGGCCCGGCCTCGCCGTCCAGCCGCTCGGCGAGTTCCTTGCAGGCCAGTTCGAGTTCGGCCTCGTCCCGGGGGTAGATGGTGACGAACTTGCCGCTGGAGCCGCGCCGTGCGTACTTCGAGTTGCGCATCAGGAGCATCCGCGGGCCGCGGAGGAACTTGAACGACATTCCCCGGGGGACGCAGTAGTCGAAGACGGTGTCCAGGATCCGGTCGGCGTTGTCCAGGCAGGCCGACACGTGGATCTTCCAGCCCTGCTGGGGCAGCTTGCCGTTCTCGGGACCGTAGACCAGCCAGTCGTCGCTCGGCTCGCGCTGCCAGCCGGTCGGCACCTGGCGGTCGGCGGCCGCGAACCCGGCGGCGGTGGTTGCGGAGGTGGTGCTGAGGGAGTCGTAGAACAGCGGATCGACCGCGCAGTAGGCGTCGTATCTTTCGTCCATCGTCGCGGCTCCTCGGGTGGTCCCTGGGCGACCGTGCTTCATCGACACATCCGAGTCTCCTGGTCGGATCCGAGGTGTTACTAGTGTGTTAAGTCATCCCCAGGGGTGCGTCGTGCACGGGTACCTATGACAAATGTCAGGGCTCGCACGTGAATGAAGATTATCTATATAGCTAAATCCGGATATACCAATCTCCGCTGGCTGGAGCCGTCTGTTCTGATACGTCCGCCCGAACACAGCGGCGCCGGGCCGACCTGCTGGGCCGGCCCGGCGCGATGCCGTCGGTGGGCGTGGAGCGGTGTCTTCGGCTGCCGCTGTGAGTCGGGGAGGTCTTCACCGTGCAGCGGGAACCCGCCGCCGGGACGGGCGCGGACGAGGGTCCGTCTGGCCGTCCCGACCGGCCGAGGTCACTGCGAGGGCTCGGGCACGTCACACTCGATCTCGGGGTTCAGCCCGACGTAGTTGAGCGGTCCGGCGACCACCGTCACGGCGGTGGTGCCCACCTCGGCGCAGTTGTCGTTGCTCCGGTCGAAGTATCCGCGCTGTCCGGCCGCGATCGCGCCGATGATCAGCCATAGCAGTACGATGACGCCGCCTATCGATCCGTAGCGCATGAGAGCCTCCTCGGGGGTGGAATGCGGATCGACCCGGCGCGGTGACCGACGGCCGAACTCCTGCCGGCCCCGGCTCGCCGGGAGTGTTGTCGACCTGATACCCATCGCCGGATCAGGCGCAAACGCCGCCACTCAGGCGGGACCGCCGCCGCGAGGAGTTCGCCCAGCAGCGGCGGCCATGCCCGGCGAAGCGTCGGCATGCCGCCGGTTCGGGTGGCTGCCGGAAGCAGGCCCCGGGCGGAAGCGTGCGGTCCGGCGGGCGGCGGCAGCGACAACCGGTCACTACAACCGGTGCGGCCCCGAGCCCTGTTCGCCGAGTACGTCCCGCGGGTTGACCAGCCCGCACTGCGCGAAGGAGAGGCAGCCGCAGCCGACGCACTCGGTGAACAGATCGCGCATCCGCTCCAGCCGGGCTATCCGGCCGTTCAGTTCGGCGCTCCAGCACTCCGACGCGCGGAGCCAGAACTCCCGGGTCGGCGCGACGTCCTCGGGTAGAAAGCCGAGCACCTCGCCGATTACCGACAGCGGGATGCCGACGTTCTGCGACGCCCGGATGAAGGCGACCTTACGCAAGGTGCTGCGGTGGTAGCGCCGCTGGTTTCCCGAGGTGCGACGGCTGCCGATCAGCCCCTGTCGCTCGTAGAACCGCAACGCCGACGCCGGTACGCCGCTGCGCTCGGCGAGCTCGCCGATCGTCAGCTCCGCCGCCTGCCAGGGAATTGTCGTCACCCGACCGAGGCTACTTGACTTGAACCTTTGTTTAAGTCCGAGCCTGGGGCGGCGGTCCCACACCGGGACCCGGCCGATCTCTATCTGGTCGGTCCGGTCGACACGAGGGGAACTGAAATGGGCGACAAGCGAACGATCCTGGTCATCGGCGCGACCGGAAACGTGGGGCGGCACGTGGTCACCGGACTGCTGGCGGCCGGTGCCGGCGTCCGGGCGCTGGTCCGGGATCCGGACCGTGCCGACCTGCCCGAGAGTGCCACCCTGGTCCAGGGTGACCTCGCCGACCCGGACGCCCTGGCCGGCGCCGCCGCCGGGGTCGACGGGGTGTTCCTGCTCTGGCCGTTCCTTACCGCCGAGCTGGCTCCGGCGGTGGTGGATGCCGTCGCCGCACCCGGCGTGCACGTCGTCTACCTCTCCGCGATGAACGTCCGGGACGACCAGGACCCGGCCCGCAACGGATTCTGGGGCGAGGTCGAGCGGCTGATCGAGGCGTCCGGGGCGACCTGGGCCTTCCTGCGCGCCGGCGGCTTCGCCACCAACACCCTGGAGTGGGCGGACCAGATCCGCGCCACCGGAACGGTCCGCTGGGTCTACGGCGGAGCCGCCCGGTCGCTGATCCACGAGCGTGACATCGCGGCGGTGGCGGTACGGGCGCTGATTGAGCAGGGGCACGCCGGCCGGAAGTACGTGCTCACCGGGCCGGAGCCGGTGACCCAGGCCGAGCAGGCGCGGCTGATCGGCGAGGCGGTCGGCCGGCCGGTGCGCTGGGTGGAGATCCCGGTCGAGCAGGTACGCCAGGACCTCCTCGAGGTCTGGGGAGACGCCGACTACCTCGACGGGGCGCTGGCGTACTGGGCGGGACTGGTCACCGGACCGGAGCCGGTGACCCGGACCGTGCAGGAGGTGACCGGTGTCCCGGCGCGTACATTCCGGGAGTGGGTAACCGACCATGCGGACGACTTCAGGCCGCTCTCGGTGCGGGGCATCGCGCAGCGGTACGTCTCGCTGGTCCAGAGGGGACGGTTCGACCTGGTCGCCGCGCTGCTCGCACCGGACATGGCCAGGGTCGCGCCGATCGAGACCGGGGGAGAGCCGGTCGAGGTACGCGGCGTGCCGGCCATCATGGTGAACAGCCGGCGGCTCAACGCCGACCTCGACATCCACGGGGTGAAGGTCGACGGGCCGTTCCTGGCGGGCGACCGGTTCGCCGTACGGTTCAGCTTCGACGAGACGCACCGGCCGACCGGCGTACGGACCACCAGCCGGAAGATGTCCCTCTACACGGTGACCGACGGGCTGATCAGTCGCGAAGAGGTGCACTACTTCGACCAGCCGAAGCCGGTCGCGTGAGGGGGTGGGCGGGTACCGGCCGTCGCCGGTCGGGTGTGCCGGCGCACGACGTGGCCGATCGGGTGGGACGGCGGACGGTCGGGGGCGACGGATGACCGGGATGCACGACGAACGGGACGCGGTACCGGAGGCGGTCCGGGACAGCCCCACCGGTTGGGTGTCGGTGCACATCCGGCGCTATCTGGAGACCGACGGGGCGGAGGGACACGACTACCAGGGCTTTCCGACCCTGCTGATAACCACCCGGGGCCGGCGGACCGGCGCCCTGCGCAGGACCGCACTGATCTACGGACGGGACGGCGACCGGCACGTGGTGGTGGCCTCGAACGGCGCCGCCGCGCGCGATCCGAGCTGGTTTCTCAACCTGCGGGCAGACCCGGTGGTGCGGGTGCAGGTGCGGGCCGACCGGTTCGTAGCCCGGGCCCGGGTCGCCGACCCCGTCGAGCGACCCCGGCTCTGGGAGTTGATGGCGGGGATCTTCCCGATGTACCGGACGTATGCCGAGCAGGCACCCCGGCAGATCCCCGTGGTGCTGCTGGAACGCCGCTGAGTCGCCGTCCGCCGTCCGGTCGCGTCCGGACCGCCGGCCGGGACGTACACCGGTCCTGGACTATCCGGGCGCCGCCCGGACGAGTCGTCCCCGCAGCACGACCGCGCCGGGGCGGTCCGGCCGGTCGAGGTGCTGGCGGGGGTCGTCGGGGTAGACGACGGCGTCGGCCGGAGCGCCCGGAACGAGGCCCGGCAGGCCGAGGTGGTCCCGGGCGGTCCAGGACGCGCCACCGAGCGCGACGTGCGGGTGTACGCCGGCGGCCACCCGCGCCCGCACCATCCGATCGACCGGCGGCCTGCGTGCGGGCCGGCCGTCGGTGCCGACGGTTACGGTAGCGCCCATGACCGACAGCGACTGTCCCTGGGAACCGCCCCTGGCCGGCACCGAGGTCGCGCACCTTCTCGGTGCGCTCGACCGGTTGCGCACCACTTTCCGCTGGAAGGCCGACAACCTGGACGCGGCTGGACTGGGCACCCGGCTCGGCGTCTCCGCGTTGACCCTCGGCGGCCTGCTCAAGCATCTTGCCCTGGTCGAGGACCATGTCTTCACCACGAGGCTGACCGGGGAAGCGATCGGCGCACCGTGGGACACCATCGAGGTCGCGGGCGGGGGCGACTGGGTCTTCACCTCCGCCGCCGACGACATGCCCGACCAGCTCTACGGATACTGGGACGGCGCCGTCGAGCGGTCCCGGGCGCGGCTCGGGGCGGCCCTGGCCACCGACGGGCTCGACCAGCTCGTGTACCTGTCCTGCCCGGACGGTCGGCGTGCCAGCCTGCGTCGGCTCGTCTTCGATCTGGTCGAGGAGTACGGCCGGCACACCGGGCACGCCGACCTGCTCCGGGAGGCGGTGGACGGACTCGTCGGCGAGGACCCTCCGGCGGGCTGGCGGCCGAAATCCGGGACGTTCCGGGTGGGTGACTGATTCGCGTCCTTCCGCACCGACGCCTTCCTTCGCCGGGGGCGCCGCCGGTGGGGGCGACCAGCGTCGCCGGTCGCCGGCCATTGTCGACCCTGCTAATTTGCCCGATCATCGGTCTGTCCGTACAGATCGGCGTATAACGGGACCAAGGGTTGATTTCGGCGCGACCGATCACCGGATCGGCCGTGCCGCGAGGCGTGAAAGGTCTGGTCATGCGACCGCTTCGGGTGCTGCGGATCATCTCCCGAATGGCTGTGGGCGAGGCCGCGCCGCAGGTCGGCGCCTTGATGCGTGGGCTCGACCCGGACCGCTTCGAGCAGCGGCTCTACGCGGGCCCGGTCGAGCCGGGTACCGGCGACTACCGCCGGTTGCGGGCCTCCGACGTACCGGTCCGGGTGCTGCCCGCGCTCCGCAGCCCGGCCCGGCCGGTCGACAACGTCCGGGCGCTGGCCGCGTTGATCACGGAGATCCGCCACTTCCAGCCCGACCTGGTGCACACCCACGACGTGCGGGCCGGCGTGCTGGGCCGGGTCGCGGCGGTCACCTGCCGGGTGCCGATCCGGGTGCACACCTTCCACACCCATCCGGTGCCCGGGTCGTCGCGCACCGCCGGCCAGGTGACCGCGGGTGCCGAGTGGATGCTGGCCCGGACCAGCCACGCCCTGGTCGCGGTCGGCGCCCGGCTCCGCGACGAACTCCTGGCCGCCTCGATCGGCCGTGCTGACCAGTACACCGTGATGCCACCGGGGGCGAGCCTGTCGCCGCTGCCCGGGCAGGACCACGCGCGGCGTACCCTCGGCCTGCCCGAGACCGGGCCGGTGGTGGCGTACATCGGCCCGCTCAGTACGGCCAAGCGGCCGGACCGGTTCCTCACGGTGGCCCGGGCGGTCCGGCGTACCCGGGCCGATGTCCGGTTCGTGGTCTGCGGCGAGGGTGCCGAGTCGGCCGAGACGGTCAGGGCGGCCGCCGCCGATCGGATCGAGGTGACCTTCCTGCCTTGGCGGTCGGATCTGGAGACGGTCTACGCCGCCGCCGACCTGGTGATTCAGACCTCGGACCACGAGGGGACGCCGCTGACCCTGATCGAGGCCGGCCACGCCGGCCGGCCGGTGGTGGCCACCGACGTCGGCGGCACCGCCGAGGTGATCCGGCACGGCCGGTCCGGGCTGCTCTGCGATCGCCGGGACATCGACGGGCTGAGCCGCGCGGTGCTGCGGCTGCTGGCGGACGACGAGTTGCGGCACCGGATGGGCCGCACCGCGCTGGCCGAGACCAGGGAGGCGTTCGGCACGCCCCGGCTGGTGGCGGCGACCAGGGACCTCTACCACCGGCTCGCGATGGCCCGGGGGTGCTGGCCGACCGAGCCTGCCGAGTCCCCCGGCGCCCTGGCCCGCGCCCGCTGACCCGCCGCCGTCCGGCGGCCGGGCCACCGGTGCACGAGGGATCAGGTCACCGGCCTGCCTGTTCCGACGGATCGGGTCACCGGCCTGTCTGCTCCGAGGGACCGGGTCACCGGCCTGCCCGCTTCGACGGGCCGGGCTGCTGACCTACCGCTCCCCGACGACGAGCTGCCGGTGCGCGGACCACCCGGGCTACAGGCGTTCGACCACCGGGCCGCGGCAGCGGTCGCGGCTGTCGAAGACGTACCGGGCGGTTCTGATGATCATGTCGTAGTCGAGTACGTCATGGTCGGTGACCACCACCACCGCGTCGGCGTCCCGGACCTCGTCCTCGGTCAACTCGACCATCGCCAGTTCGGTCGGCACCTGCCGGGGATCGGCGTACGGCTCCACCGCCCTGATCCGGGCCCCGAGCGCGTGCAGCCGGCCGGCCAGGTCGATCGCGGGAGAGTCCCGGAGGTCGCCGGTGTTCTTCTTGTACGCCAGGCCGATCATCAGCAGCCGGGCGCCCCGCAGCGGCCGGCCCCGGCTGCTCAGCCCGGCCATCACCCGCTGCGCCACGTACTCCGGCATGGCGTGGTTGATGTCGCTGGCCAGCTCGACGAACCGGAACTGCCGGCCGAGCCGGCGTTTCACCTGCCAGGACAGATAGCAGGGGTCGATCGGCAGGCAGTGGCCGCCGATTCCGGGGCCGGGCCGGAAGGACATGAACCCGAACGGCTTGGTTGCCGCCGCGTCGATGGCCTGCCAGATGTCGATGCCGAGCTGGTGGCTGAAGGTGGCCAGCTCGTTGACGAGCGCGATGTTGACCTGGCGGAACGTGTTCTCGATCAGCTTGGTGAGTTCGGCGACCCGGGTCGAGTCGACCGGTACGGTCTGCTGGACGATCCGGCGGTAGAAAGAGTCGACCCGGTCCAGCGCCTCCGGTCCCATTCCGGAGACCACCTTCGGGGTGTTCTCCAGTCTCCAGACCGGGTTGCCCGGATCGATCCGCTCCGGACTGTAGCCGAGATGGAATTCGTCCGGGCTGCGCAGCCCGCTGCCGGATTCGAGCAGCGGCCGGAGCAGTTCCTCGGTGGTCCCGGGATAGGTCGTCGACTCCAGGATGACGGTGCAGCCGGGCCGGACGTACGGGGCGAGCGCCATGCCGGCCTGCTCCACATAGCTGAGGTCGGGTACGCCGTCCCGCAGCGGGGTCGGCACGCTGATCACGCAGACGTCGAAGTCCCGGGCGTCGGCGTAGTCGCTGGTGGGCAGGTAGCGGCCGGTGGCCAGCGCCGCACCGAGCCGCTGGTCGGAGATGTCCTCGACAAAGGACTCCCCGCTGCCGAGCCGCTTGATCCGGTCGGTGTCGACGTCGAGTCCGACGACGTCCAGTCCGGACTCCACGGCGGCGACCGCGAGGGGCAGACCGACGTATCCCTGACCGACGACAACCAGCTTTTCGCTGCTCATAGGGGCTCCCACCGTACTCGGACGACGTGGTGCACACCTTAGGGTGATTTATCGTTGATCACCTTGGAAACGGGGATAAAGGGAAGTATTTCCCAGCGTCGTGCCGGCACACGGCGCTACGCACCGTTGGTAGCGGAGAGGCTACCAACAGTGCGGCACCGTTCGGCTCAGTCGTTGCCCGGCTCGACCGGCCCGCCGCTGCCCGGCGGGTCCTCGGGACCGGTCGGCGGGTTGCTCGGCGGCGGATCGGTCGGCGGCGGCTCGGTCGGGTCGTCGGTCGGGTCGCTGTCCGGGGACGGGCTCGGCGTCGGCGAGGCGGTGGGACGCGGCCGGGGACTGTCCCGGGGCCGGGGAGAGTTCGGGTCCTGCCCGCTCGGCACCGTCGCCGACGGCTGCTCCGGAATGTGAGCCTCGACCGTCGCGGTGCTGCTGGGCGTGGGGGACGGCGGTGCCTTCGTCGCCGGGGCGTCGTCGGACATCCGGAAGGCGATCACGGCGGTGACCACCGCCGCGCCCAGCCCGATCACGGCGGCGATCCCGGCCAGGGTGAGGACGCGGATTCCGGGCTCCCGGCCCCGGCCCTCCGCACCGACCACCGGATTGTCGGTCAGGGTGCTCGGCCCGCTCGCCGCGCCCGCCTTGCCCGTGCCACCTGCCGAGACCGCCCGGACGCCGAGACCGGTGACCGCGGTCGGCTCCGCCTGGGCGATGCCGCCACCGTCGACCCCGCCGACCGTGTCCGCCGCCAGCACCTCCGGGTGGTTCGCGGCAGCCCGGGCCGCCGTCGCCAGCGCCGCCGCGTCCGGGTACCGGTCGGCCGGGTCCTTGGCCAGGGCCCGCCCGATCAGTTCGGCCACCGGCCCGGGTACGTCGTCGGGCAGCGGATCCGGATCCTCGTGCAGATGCTTCACCGCGACCTGCAACGGGTTCTCCCCGGTGAACGGCGGCTGCCCGGCCACACACTGGTACGCCACCGCGCCGAGCGCGTAGATGTCGGTGGCGGCCGAGACGGGCTTGCCGGAGGCCTGCTCCGGCGCCATGTAGAGCGCCGTCCCGGGCACCGCGTTCGAGCTGGTGATGCTGGTGATGTTCACCGAGCGGGCGACCCCGAAGTCGAGCAGCCGGACGGCCCCGTCGGCCTGCACCAGCAGGTTGCTCGGCTTCACGTCGCGGTGCACGATCCCGCCCTGGTGCGCGGCGTGCAGTGCCTGGGCGACCTGGGCCACCACGTGCATCGCGTCGACCACGCTCAGCCGTCCGGTGTCCCGGATCCGGGCCGACAGCGGCTCGCCGTCGACGTACTCCATGACCAGGTAGTCGGTCCGGCCGGAGGGCAGCTCGTCCTCGCCGTAGTCGAAGACCTGCACGATGCCCGGGTGGTGCAGGGTGGCCAGCATCCGGGCCTCGGCGCGGAACCGGGCGATGAAATCGGGGTCGGACAGCAGCGAGGGGAGCAACACCTTGACCGCGACCCGGCGCCCGAGCACCACGTCGGTACCGCGCCACACGTCGCCCATCCCACCGGTGGCGACACGCTCGTCAAGGCGGTAACGCCCGCTCAGCAGGACTCCCGATTCCAGCACGTGCACACCGTACCCAGCCGTGTGGCCCGGTACGCAATCGCGGCGGCGACTGTGCTGCGTCGGCTGGTGACGCTGTCGATCACCGTACCCGGAGGCCACCGCGGCCGGTCCGGCACCCCGCCGGACCGGTGGCCGGATCAGCCGGAGACGGCGATCGCGGTCGAGTCGGCGGGGTGGTAGCAGCGCACCCGGTCCGGGTCGACGGCGAGCCAGACCGGGCTGCCGGGGCCGATCCGGAACGTCGGCGGCGCCTGCACCTTGAGCTGCCGGCCGGCCAGGTCGACGGTGAGCAGGATGGCCGCGCCGGTCGGCTCGACCACCTCCACCCGGGCCGCCAGCCGGCCCGGCCCGTCGGCGTCGAAGACCTCGATGTTCTCGGCCCGGACGCCGACCGTGACCTCGTCGCCCGGATAGTCGCCCAGCGCCGTGGGGGCGGCCGTGTACTGGTCGCCGATCCGCAGCCGGGGCCGGCCGTCGGCCCGGTCGACCCGGGCCGGGAGGAAGTTCATCGGCGGGGCGCCGAGGAAACCGCCGACGAACTCGTCGGCCGGGCTGTCGTAGACCTCCAGCGGCGGGCCGACCTGCGCGACCCGCCCCTCGCGCAGCACCGCGATCCGGTCGCCCAGGGAGAGCGCCTCGGCCTGGTCGTGCGTGACGTAGACCGTGGTGGTGCCGAGCTTGCCGACGATCCGCTTCAGCTCGGTGCGGAACTCCATCCGGAGCAGCGCATCCAGGTTGGACAGTGGCTCGTCCATCAGCAGCACGTCGGCGTCGGTCACGATCGCTCGGGCCACCGCGACCCGCTGCCGCTGCCCGCCGGAGAGCTGCGCCGGGTAGCGGTCCAGGTATTCGGTCAGGTGCAGCAACTCGGCCGCCTCGCCCACCCGGCGGTCGATCTCCGCCTTCGGCGTCTTGCGCATGGCCAGCCCGAACGCGATGTTCTGGCGTACCCGCATGTGCGGCCAGATGGCGTACGACTGGAAGACCATCGACAGGCCGCGCTGCCGGGCCGGCAGGTCGGTCACGTCCCGGCCGCCGATCTGCACGCTGCCGGAGTCCGGGGACTCCAGCCCGGCGATCATCCGCAGCAGGGTGGTCTTGCCACAGCCGCTCGGCCCGACGAGGACCAGGAACTCGCCGTCGCGTATCTCCAGGCTGATGTCGTCGGTGGCGGGGGAGCGGGTGCCCGGATAGGTCTTCGCCAGGTTCCGCAACACGATCTCGGCCAACGCTCGTCCCTTTCAGCGGATCGTGGTTCCCCACATGTTCAACAGGTACCGGCGCATGAACGCGATGAAGACCAGGGCGGGTACGACCAGCGCGAAGCCCCCGGCGAACCGGAACGCCAGTGGCGAGTCGGCCAGCGTGGAGAGCACCTGGGCCGGCAGGGTACGCCGGTTGAGGGTGAGCACGGCCGCGCCGAGCACCTCGTTCCAGGAGGTGACGAAGGTGAAGATCGCGGCGGCGGCGATCCCGGCCAGCGCCTGCGGCAGTACCACCCGGGCGAACGCCCTCGGTGCGCTGGCCCCGAAGACCATCGCCGCCTCCTCGTGCTCGACCGGTACCGCCACGAAGATCGCCGACGTGATCAGTACGGTGGTCGGCAGCGCCAGCGCGGTGTGCAGCAGCGCGACCGCGTACGTGGTGTCGTAGAGCCCGGTGGCCAGGAAGACCCGGGCCAGCGGCACCGAGAGCACCACGATCGGCAGCGCCCGGGTGAGCAGCAGGAAGAGTTGGTACGGCTCCCGCCCCCGGAAGGCGTACCGGGCCACGGCGTAGCCGGCCGGCACCCCGAGGACCAGCGACAGGGCGAGGCTGAGCAGGCCCACCTCGACGGAGTTCTGGAACCCGCCGACCACCCCGGTGCTGTCCAGGAAGACCCGCATCGTCTCGGTCGAGACGTCGGTGGGCAGCAGCGAGAGCGGGAAGCGGTTCAGCGACTCCCGGCTGGAGAGCGCGGCCAACGCGATCAGATAGATCGGCAGCCCCATGAAGAGGGTGACCGCGACACAGGCGACGTGGATCGCGAGCGTGCGGCGGCGGGCGGCCGTCAGCCGGTTCACCGGCCACCGCCGGTGGCCGCCGGGTCGCGCAGCACCCGCAGGTAGACCACCGCGGTGC
The DNA here is from genome assembly GCF_033446045.1 of Plantactinospora sp. KLBMP9567. Taxonomy (NCBI): domain Bacteria; kingdom Bacillati; phylum Actinomycetota; class Actinomycetes; order Micromonosporales; family Micromonosporaceae; genus Plantactinospora; species Plantactinospora sp. KLBMP9567. The sequence goes on from NZ_JAWQRR010000004.1 coordinate 48,927, forward strand.
CGAGGGACATCAGCAGGATCACCAGGGCGATCGCCGCCGAGACCCGCTCGTTCTGCAACGTCACGTACCACTGGTAGGTCTCGCCGACCAGCAGCGGGAAGCTGCGGCCGGTGAGCGCCTGGGCGACCGCGAAGGTCTGCAACCCGAGGATGGTACGCAGGATCAGCGCCACCTGGAGGCTCGGGCGCAACTGCGGCAGGATGACGTGGCGCAGCCGCTGCCAGTAGGTCGCGCCGAAGACCGCCGCCGCCTCGTCGTAGTCGCGCGGGATGTTCTGCAGTCCGGCCACCACGATCACGAGTACCAGTGAGGTGGCCCGCCACAGCTCGGCCAGCAGCACCGCGAGGAACATGGTGGTGTCGTTGTCGTAGGAGAGCCAGGCGTAGCCGTCGCCGAGCCCGAGGTGGGCCAGGACCGAGTTGAGGTAGCCCCGGTCGGCGAAGATCGACAGCCAGACCAGCCCGGCGGCCAGGTCGCTGATCGCCAGCGGTACGCACCAGACGTAGAAGTAGAACGACGAGAGCCTCGGCCGCTCCCGCAGCAGCAGCGCCATGGTCAGCGCGAAGGCGAACTGCAACGGGATCAGTACGACGATCAGCAGTGCGGTGTTCCGGGTCGCCGTCCAGAAGTAGGGGTCGTCGAGCATCCGGCGCAGGTGGGCCAGGGTGGGCCCGTCGGTGCCGGTGAACGCCTGCCCGACGCCGACCACGATCGGCCAGAGGAAGAGCGCGGCGAGGAAGACCACCGAGGGCGCGATCAGCAGCGCCGCCGTCGGCACCCGGGGCCGGGGTCGCCGGCGGCTCGGCCGGGCCGGTGCCGCCGGGGACCCTTCGGTGGGCGCCGGATCCGGCGCGGTGGTCACTGCACCCGGCACGTCTGTCCCGCCGCGACCGGGTCGGGGCGCCAGCACGGCACCATCACTTCGTCGAGGATGGTGTTGAGCTGCTGCGCCTGCCGGTCGAGGACCTGCTGCACCGGCCTGCGGTCCAGGCAGATCTCCTTGAAGCAGTTCTTGAAGATCTGCGACACCTCGCCGTCCTTGGCGCCCAACCCCACCGGGGGCAGGGCCAGGACGGCGCCCTCGGCGTCCTGCTGCCGGCGCACCGCCTCCGCCTCCAGCGCCACCGCCGGCGGCAGGTCGGACGGGAGCGCGGCGGAGACCACCGGGAAGAAGGCGTTGCGGCGCAGCACCTCCAACTGCACGTCCGGAGTGGTCAACGCCTCGATCACCTGGCGTGCCCGGTCCGGCTCCGGGGCGCCCTTCGGAATCGCCAGGCCGGCGACGACCAGCATGTAGCCGAGCCCCTTCGGACCGCGCGGCGCGGGTGCCATGATCCAGTCGTCCGGCTTGTCGGCCGGGGCGTTGACCAGCCGGGCGACGTGGTCCCAGGCGATCAGTACCTCGCCGCGCTGCAACGGCTCCTGCATGTTGTCGTAGTTGGTCGACGCCGGCGCGGCCTGCGCCCACAGCTCCACCATGTACTGCCAGGCCTGCACCGCCTCCGGGCCCCGGAACGTGGTCATCTGGCCGCCGGTGAAGCTCGGCAGCAGGTAGCCCTGGAAGAACCGGTGGTAGAGACCCTTCGGGCCGCAGGGCAGGCCGAAGACCGGCTTGTTGCCGTTGGCCCGCCGGGCGTTGCCGACCCAGGTCAGCAACTGGTCGTACGTCAGGTTCTGCACGTCGGCGCCGCTGGGCAGCCACTGCAACGCCCGCTTGTTGACGGCGAGCACGTACGACGCCTGCATCCAGGGCAGATAGGTGGTGGCGCCACCGGCCAGCTTGCCGAGCTGGGCGAGGTCGGTCGGGAACCTCCGGTCGGCCAGCTTGCCGGCCAGGTCGTCGAGGTTCTCGAACTTGTCGGCGTGCGGGGCGAAGTCGCCGTGCAGCCCGCCGGCGAGGCTGACCTCGACCCGCCCGGCACCGACCTGCGAGGTGATGGTCGAGGAGAAGACGTTCGGCTCGACGGTGTTGTACGCGACCGCGCCGCCTTCGACCCGGTCCCGGAGGATCTGCTCGAACCGCTGCCGCTCCTCGACCGGGGTGAACTGGGTGGAGAGGAAGGTGATCGACCCTTCCTCGTCCGAGCCGGTGGTCGACGCGCCGCCGCAGGCGCTCAGTAGTGGAGCGGCCCCGGCGGCGAGGCCGAGCCCGAGTAGCCGGCGCCGGTCGAGCCGGAGGTCTCTGCCGGGCGTGCCTGCGCGTCGTGCCATCGTGCCTCCCCGTGACGGTGGTGGCCGGCCCGGTTCCGACTGCTGAGCGGGCACCGATGCCGGCTGGAGCGGAGTGCCACAAGTGCACATATTCGCAAGCTTGGTGTCAAGCCGGGAACGCCGTTACGTTCCGTCCCGTTATCCAACCGGCGCCGTGCCGAGTCCGGTGCCGGCGGGCATCACCCGGTCGGGTCAGCCGGCGAGCCGGTCCGCCTCCTCGGCGAGCTGGCGGGCGAGCGGCTCGATCCGGGAGCGCCAGGCGGCCAGCGCGGTCGCGTGGCCGCCCGGCGCGTCGGCCGGGCCGGTCTGCTCCAGCACCAGCCGGGCACCGTGCCCGGTGCCCTGGGCCAGTTCCCAGCGGATCCGGCCGGCCGGTGCTCCGGCGGCTTCCCAGGCGTACTCCAGCAGGGTCGGGGGCTGCAGTGCGGTGACCGGGCCGGCCGGGAACTCGTCGGTGGTGAAGCCCGGCGGCGGTGGCGCGCCGAGCGTGGCCGGCCGGTCGGGGGCGGACCGGGTCAGTGCCGCCCAGACAGCCTCGGCGGGCCGGGTCAGCTGCCGTTCGAAGCGCACCCGCCAGCCGTCCCCGGTGGTGTCGGCGACCCCCTCGGCCAGCCCGAACCGCTCGACGTACGACTCGTGCAGCCGTCCCGACGGGCGCGCCGACTGGTCGACGGGTCGGCCGTCCAGCACCAGTTCGAGCGCGTCGAGGCAGATCTGCCAGCCGGAGGCGAAGCTCGCCGCGCCGGCCCGGTCGTCGAAGACGTGGCTGAACACCAGCAGGCAGCCCGGACCGTCCGGGTGCAGTTCGATCCGGAAGAGCTCGTCCTCCCAGGTGAAGGCGAACAGCCGGGGCGGCTCGTACGCGTCGACCCGGCCGACCGACTCCGCCGACGCGTCGGGACCGGACCCGAAGCTGAAGGTGATCCGCCCGCCGGGGCGCGGGTCCAGCCGTATCTCGGCGGGAAACCACTCGCGGAGCTGCTCGGGTTCGGTGACGGCGGGCCAGACCTTCTCCGGCGGATGGACCAGCCGGCGCTCGATGCGCAGCACCTGGCGTCCGTGCGCGGTGTCCAGGCTCTCGTTCACGACAACTCCTCGGATCTCGGATCGGTCCGCCGCTGCTCGGCGGGGCCGGAACGCGCCGGTGGCGGCGGCTCGACGGCCGGCGGGCGCTCGGGGCCGGTGGAATTGTCGGACCCGGATGGCATGGTGTTCAGATGCTGTTCAAGAGCATCGATCCGGCTGGACCACATCCATCGGTAGGGTGCGAGCCAGGCGTCGAGTTCGGCGAGCGGTTCGGGGCAGAGCTCGTACCAGCGACGTTGCGCCTCCGGTCGGACCCGGACCAGCCCGGCGTCGCGCAGCACCCGCAGGTGTTTCGAGGTGCCCGGCTGGGTCAGCCCCAACTGCTCGGTGAGTTCGCCGACCGAGCGCGGCCGCTCCCGGAGCAGGTCCAGGATGTGTCGGCGGACCGGCTCGGCGAGGACTTCGAACGGCGTGGCCATGACCCCGAACATACCAACTCAGTAATATGCCGAGCAAGTTATGCATGCGCGCCGCTCGGCAGTGGTCCGAAGCGTGTGCCCCGGAAAACCGGGTAAGGGGAGTCGGTTCCCAGGAGGGGAGGACCTGCACTGATGCCATCCGACCTGGACAGCGGCACGATCCTGCGGGCGATGGAGGACGCCGAGGGATATGTCGCCAAGATCTGCTTCAAGACCGGGCCACCCACGCTCAGCGGCGTGGAACTGGAATGGACCGTGCACGACGCGGCCGTTCCGAGCCGACCGGTGGATCCGGCCCGGCTTCGCACCGCACTCGGCCCGTACGCCCCGACCACCCTCGATCCCGACAGTCTCGGCCAGCCGCTGCCCCACTCCGGCACGGTCAGCGTGGAGCCCGGCGGCCAGGTGGAACTATCCACCGCCCCGCGTCACCTTCTCGGCGAGCTGCACGAGAGCGCCACCTCGGACCTCGCCCACCTCACCGATCTGCTCGGCGCCGCAGGACTCGTCCGTGGCGACGCCGGCATCGATCCGCACCGGCCACCGACTCCGGTGGTCGACACCCCCCGCTACCACGCGATGCGCTGCGCCTTCGACCGGCTCGGCGCGGCCGGCCGGACCATGATGTACAGCACCGCCGGGCTCCAGGTCTGCCTGGACGCCGGCACCGTCGACCGGTTCGCCGACCGGTGGGCCGCCGCACACGCCTTCGGGCCACCCCTGCTCGCGCTCTTCGCCACCGCCCGCCGGCACGCCGGCCGGGACACCGGCTGGGCCTCCGCCCGGATGGCCGCCTGGCAGTTCATCGACCCGGCCCGGACCCGTCCGGCCTGGTCGCCGACCTCGGGCTCGGCCGACCCAACCGACGCCTGGGTCCGGTACGCGCTCGCCGCCCCGCTGCTCTGCGTACGCCGGGACGGCGGGGACTGGACGGTCCCGCCCGGGATCACCTTCCGGGACTGGCTGGCCGGTGCGCTGCCCCGGCCGCCGACCACCGACGACCTGGAGTACCACCTCAGCACCCTGTTCCCGCCGGTACGCCCCCGCGGGTACCTGGAAATCCGCTACCTCGACGCGCAACCCGGCGGTGAGTGGATCGCGCCGGTCGGCGTGCTCGCGGCGCTGCTCGACGACGACCGCACCCGGGACGCCGCCCGGGCGGCCTGCGAACCGGTCGCCGGCCGGTGGGCCGAGGCGGCCCGGCGCGGGCTGCGGGACCCGCTGCTGGCCGGAGCGGCCGACACCCTGCTCGACCTCGCGCTGCGGTCGCTGGACCGCACCGGACTGTCGCCGGCGACCTGCGAGGAGATCACCCGGATCGTGGCGCGGCGGTTCGCCGCCGCGCGGAAGGGATCGACATGACCGACGTCCGACCCGACAACCGGCCGACCGAATCGCTGCGCGACCGGATCGCCACCGAACTGACCCGGGCCCGGGACCGCAGCGTCCGGCTCACCGAGGCGGTCGACGACGACGACCTGGTCCGGCAGCACTCACCGATCATGTCCCCGCTGGTCTGGGACCTCGCCCACGTGGGCAACCAGGAGGAACTGTGGCTGGTCCGCGATGTCGGCGGCCGCGATCCGGTGCGGCAGGACATCGACGACCTCTACGACGCCTTCAAGCACCCCCGCAAGGACCGGCCGGCCCTGCCGCTGCTCGGCCCGGCCGAGGCCCGACGCTACGTGGCGACCGTCCGGGACAAGGTCTTCGACCTGCTCGACGGCGTCCGGTTCGACGGCGGCCGGCTGGTCGTCGACGGGTTCGCGTTCGGCATGATCGCCCAGCACGAGCAGCAGCACGACGAGACCATGCTCGCCACCCACCAGCTCCGGACCGGCCCGCCGGTGCTCTCCGCACCCGCGCCGCCGCCCTCGGCCGGACCGGTCGCCGGTGAGGTGCTGGTCCCGGCCGGCCGGTTCACGATGGGCACCTCCACCGACCCGTGGGCGCTGGACAACGAGCGCCCCGGCCACCCGGTGGAACTGCCCGCGTACGTCATCGACGCGGCGCCGGTGACCAACGCGGAATACCTCGCCTTCGTCGCCGACGGCGGTTACACCGACCCGCGCTGGTGGAGCGAGGCGGGCTGGCGGCACCGGTCGTCGGCCGGACTGACCGCTCCGATGCACTGGCGGCGGGACGGCACCGACTGGGGCTACACCCGGTTCGGCCGGTTCGCTCCGCTGGTCCCGGACGAGCCGGTGGTGCACGTCGGCTTCCACGAGGCCACGGCGTACGCGGCCTGGGCCGGCAAGCGGCTGCCGACCGAGGCCGAGTGGGAGAAGGCGGCCCGCTGGGACCCGGACAGCGGCCGGTCGCGCCGATATCCGTGGGGGGACGACGACCCGACGCCCGAGCGCGCCAACCTCGGTCAGCGGCACCTTGCGCCGGCACCGGTCGGGGCGTACCCGGCGGGCGCCTCGCCGCTCGGCGTTCACCAGCTCATCGGGGACGTCTGGGAGTGGACCTCCAGTCCGTTCATCGGCTATCCCGGGTTCGCGGCCTTCCCCTATCGGGAATACTCCGAGGTCTTCTTCGGCTCCACCTACCGGGTGCTCCGGGGCGGCTCGTTCGGCACCGACCCGGTGGCCTGTCGGGGCACGTTCCGCAACTGGGACCTGCCGATCCGCCGGCAGATCTTCAGCGGCTTCCGGTGCGCCCGGGACGCCCGGCCGGACGAGGCGGCGTGACCGGTCCCGACCCGTCGCCCGGCCGGCGGAGCGGGGCCCGCTGATGTGCCGTCACCTCGCCTATCTCGGCCCCGCACTTCCGCTGGCCGCGCTCCTGTTCGACCCGCCGCACTCGCTGACGCGGCAGTCGTGGGCACCCCTGGACATGCGCGGCGGCGGCACGGTCAACGCCGACGGCTTCGGCGTCGGCTGGTACCCCCTGGACGGCCCGCCGGTGCGCTACCGGCGGGCCACCCCGATCTGGGCCGACGACACCCTGCCGGTGCTGGCCGCGGCGACCACGGCCGGCGGGGTACTGGCGGCGGTGCGCTCGGCCACCGTCGGCATGCCGGTGGTCGAGACCGCCGCCGCCCCGTTCGCCGAGGGACCGTGGCTGTTCAGCCTGAACGGCGCGGTACACGGCTGGCCGGACTCGATCGCAGCGCTGGCCGGCCGGCTGCCGACCCGGGACCTGATGACCCTGGACGCCCCGACCGACGCGGCCCTGCTCTGGGCCCTGGTACGCCACCGGCTGCGCGCCGGGGCCGGGCCGGCCGAGACGGTCGCGGAGACCGTCCGGGAGGTGGCCGCCGCCGCTCCCGGCTCCCGGCTGAACCTGATGCTCACCGACGGGAAGCTGGTGGTGGCGAACGCCGGTGGGCACGCGTTGTCGGTCCGGGCCACCGGTGGGTCGGTGCTGGTCAGCTCCGAGCCGCTCGCCGAGGAACCGGGCTGGCGGCCGGTCCCCGACAACCATCTCGTCGTGGCGGCCGCCGGCCAGTTCGACGTCGCGCCGATCTCGCCGACCCCGCCGGCGGCGCCCCGACCGAGCGACGTACCGCCGAGCAACACACCGCCGAGCGCGCCACGGGGAGGTGCGCGACCGGAGCGCGCGCAACAGCAGAGTCCGGGGTGAGCGAGGCCGGTGCGAGCAACCGGACCCGCCGCATGGTGCGGCGGTGTCGACCGAGGGGAGTGTGCGGGTGACCGCTGATCCATTGGAGATATACCTGGAGGAACGAGACCTGGAGCGGGCGTTGCGGGAGGACGTCCGGACCGGGCTCACCGGCACGCCCCGGTGGCTGCCGCCGAAGTGGTTCTACGACGCCCGGGGCAGCGAGCTCTTCGAGGAGATCACCCGGCTGCCCGAGTACTATCCGACCCGAACCGAGCGGGCCGTCCTGGCGGCCCGGGCCGGGGAGATCGCCCGGCTCACCGACGCGAAGACACTGATCGAGCTGGGCTCGGGTTCGTCGGAGAAGACCCGCCTGCTCCTCGACGCGCTGACCGCGCGGGGCAGTCTCGGCACCTTCGTGCCGCTGGACGTCTCGGTCAGCGCGCTGGAACAGTCGACCGCCGAGATCGCCGCCGCCTATCCGGGGCTGCGGGTACGCGGCATCGTCGGCGACTTCACCCGGCACCTGGACCGGCTGCCCACCGGCGGCCGGCGGCTGGTGGCCTTCCTCGGCGGTACCATCGGCAACCTGCTGCCGGCGGAGCGGGCCGGATTCCTGGCCGCGCTGCGCTCGGCGCTCGAGCGGGGTGACTGGCTGCTGCTCGGCACCGACCTGGTCAAGGACCCCGGCGTGCTGGTGCCGGCGTACGACGACGCGGCCGGGGTCACCGCCGAGTTCAACCGCAACGTGTTGCGGGTGCTCAACCGCGAGCTGGGCGCGGATTTCGAGGTGGGCGCGTTCGCACACGTCGCGCTCTGGGACCCGGACCAGCGCTGGATCGAGATGCGGCTGCGCGCCCGGCGGCCGATGCGGGTCCGGGTGCTCGACCTCGACCTGGCCTTCGCCGAGGGGGAGGAACTGCGGACCGAGATCTCGGCGAAGTTCCGCCCGCAGGACATCGACGCGGAACTGGCCGCCGGCGGCTTCACCGTGCAGGCCCGGTGGACCGACGACGACGGCCTCTTCGCAGTGACCCTCGCCCAGGCCACCTGACCGGTGTCGGGGCGGGGCCGGTGACCTCGGGGCGGCCGAGGGTGCCTCGTCGCCGTCGGGCGTGCTCGGGTAGGGTCGTCGGCAGCGAAGGGGAGTAGCTCCCAACGTCGTGGTCGACATACTGGTGCGCGCGTGTTGCGCACCCGGCCACGCGGCCTCACCCCGGTGGGGCGGGCGAGACCTTCGACTCAGGCAGCAATGCCGGGTCGAGGTCGCCCGCGCCCCCACCCGGCATCGACCGGGAAGGGTGACATGCAGGACTTCGACACCGCCTTGGCGATCAGCTTCGGCGTCATCTTCGTAGCCGAGCTGGGCGACAAGTCGCAGTTGATGGCGTTGACCTTCGCCACCCGGTTCAAGGCACTACCGGTAATCATCGGCATCACCGTGGCGACCTCGGTCGTGCACCTGGCCTCGGTCGCCCTCGGTGTCGGCCTCGGTGCCGCGCTACCCACCGGCTGGATCGCGCTGGTCGCCGGGCTGGCCTTCCTGGGCTTCGGTATCTGGACACTGCGCGGCGACTCGCTCACCGAGGAGGAGCGGCGCAAAGCGGAACGGACCCGCCGCTCCGCGATCATCGCGGTCTCGGTCGCCTTCTTCCTGGCCGAACTCGGCGACAAGACCATGCTGGCGACGATCACCCTGGCCACCCAGCACGGCTGGTTCGGTACCTGGCTCGGCTCCACCATCGGCATGGTGGCGGCCGACGCCCTGGCCATCGGCGTCGGCCGGATCCTCGGCCGCCGCCTGCCGGAGAAGACGATCCGGTACGGCGCCAGCGCACTGTTCGGGATCTGCGGGGTCTGGTTGCTGGTGGACGCCGTGCACCAACTGACCTGACGACCGCTGCCGGGTGTGGGACGGCCGGGATGCGGGTAGCCGTTTCGATGGCCGGCGGTCGGTACGGCCGACCCGTGGCCCGAACGGAGGATCACTGCATGACCAGGCACGATGAGCCGAACGAGTACGGGTTCGCCGGCGACGTGGCGCTGCCCGAGCCGGAACGGCCGCACAAGCGGGACGTGGTCGCGGAGGAGGCCGAGGAGGTCGCCGTCCCCGGCTCGGACCTGTCGCGTGAGTTCCGAGAGGCACTCGCCGACTCGGACCAGGTGGACGAGGCGGACGAGGGTGCGGAGCCGCCCCCGTCGCGTTGAGTCCCGGGCATCATCGACGGCGCCGGCCGAAGGGCCGGCGCCGTTTTGTCTCCCTGCTCCGCCACCGTTCCCGTCCCCCTGCTCCGGGCGTACTGGCTGAACACGTCGACCGGCCGAACGTGTCGCTGGTACTTATCGGCCTTATTGGGCCGAGTGCGACTACTGAGGGCGCTCAATCATCTACATTCGGTAGGAACTGCCGAGCGACAAGTGCGAAATTTTCATGCTGTCGCCCTTTTTATGATCACTAGAGGTCTTGGCGCCGGTTGGTGCCGGGACGGAAGGCCGGGGCTGATGGATCTGCACACTTACCTGCGCGCGCTGCGCCAACGCTGGTGGGTGGTACTCGCGACCGTGATGGTCGCGCTGGGCCTCGCCGGGTTCGTCACGGTACGGGCGACCCCGCAGTACGCCTCCTCGGTAACCTTTTTCGTCACCTCCTCCGGGCACGGCATGACCGACGCGTACCAGGGCAGCCTCTTCCTCCAGCAGCGAGTCAAGTCGTACGTCGACCTGCTCAGCAGCGACCGGTTGGCGCAGACCGTCGCGGCGGAGGAACGGGTCGGGCTCACCGCGGACGAGGTGCGCTCCCGGGTCAGCGCGCAAGTCGAGGCGGACACCGTCCTGCTCTCCGCGACCGTCACCGACACCGACCAGGCCAGGGCGCTGCGGCTCACCGAGGCGCTGGCGGCGCACTTCGTGAAACTCGTGCACAGCATCGAGACCCCGCCCGGGGCGAAGGAACCACCCATCAAGATCGAGGTGGTCGGCGGGCCCAGGGTGAACGCCGAGCCCGTGTCGCCCCGCCCGGTCCGCAACCTCGTCCTGGCCGGAGTGTTCGGGCTGGTGCTCGGCGCCGCGCTCTCCGTGTTGCGCGGACTGACCGACACCACCTTCCGGGACGGCGAGACGCTCCAGGAGACGACCTCGGCACCGCTGCTCGGCAGCATCCCGTACGACGGGCATGCCCGGTCGAGCCCGCTGATCGTCGGTGGCGCCGCCCAGACGGCCCGGGCCGAGGCGATGCGGAAGCTGCGGACCAACCTGCGGTTCGTGGACGCCCAGGAGCCGGCCCGGGTCATCGCGGTGACCAGTGCCGTGCAGGCCGAGGGAAAGTCCACGCTCGCCTGCAACCTGGCGATCACGCTCGCCGAGGCGGGCTGGCAGGTGCTGCTGGTCGACGCGGACCTGCGCCGGCCCCGGGTCGCCGGCTATCTCGGGCTCGGTTCGGGCGCGGGCCTGACCGACGTGCTGATCGGCGAGGTCGCGGTCGAGGACGTGCTGCAACCGTGGGGCGACAAGTCAATGCTGGTCCTGCCGGGCGGTTCGGTACCGCCGAACCCGAGCGAGTTGCTCGGCTCGAAGGCCATGGCCGACCTGCTGCTGTCGCTGCGCGAGCTGACCGACATCGTCATCATCGACACCCCACCGCTGCTGGCCTTCACCGACGGCGTGGTGGTGGCGGTGCAGGCCGACGGCGCGCTGCTGGTGGCCCGGCAGGGCAAGACCCCGAGCGCGCAGACCGCCGCCGCCGCGCAGGCGCTGCACTCGGTCTCCGCCCGGGTACTCGGCTGCGTGCTGAACATGTCGAAAGAGAACAAGATCGACGTCGAGCAGTACCGGGCGTACCGGAAGGGTGGGCCGGTGGAGACGGTCCTCGCCACGCGCGGCGAGGAGCCGCCCGTCGCCGACCCGGTAGGCGTACCCCCGAACGGTGTCGTGGCCGCCGCGCCCGCGGACAACACGGAGGAGCTCGACCGGGTACCGCGATGACGCGGGCTCGCCCGGTCGCGGGGTGATCGGGGGATGAAAAATGAAGATCGGCGTCATCTCGTACTGGTTCCCGCCTGAGCCCGCCTTCATACCGGGCTGCCTGGCCGAGGAGCTGACCGCACGCGGTCACGAGGTGCGGGTGCTCACCGGGTTCCCGAACCATCCGACCGGCCAGGTCTATCCGGGGTACCGGCAGCGGTGGCGGCACCAGACCGACGACGGCGGGGTCACCATCCGCCGGGTGCCGGCGTACGCCAGCCACGACGGTACGGCGGCCCGGCGGGCGGCGCGGCAGCTCACGTACGCGATGAGCAGCGCGCTGGCCGCGCCCGGCTTCCTGGCCGGGGTGGACGTGCTCTACGTCCACTTCCCGCCGGCCGGCGCGTACGCGGCGGCGGCTCTGCTCCGGATGCTGCGTCGGGTGCCGGCGGTGGTGCACGTCCAGGACATCTGGCCGGAGGGGGTGACCCCGCCGCCCGGCGAGTCGGGCCGGGACGCCTCCGGCGGGTTCACCCACGGGCTGCTCAGCCGGACGATGCGCGCGATCTACCGGTCGGCGGCCGGGATCGCGGTGATCTCGCCGTCGATGCGGGACGTGGTGATCGAGCGGGGCGCCGAACCGGAGCGGGTGCGGGTGGTGCTCAACTGGACCGACGAGCGGCTGTTCCGGCCGATGGGCACCACTCCGGCGGCCCGGCGGGCGATCGGGCACCGCGGGCTGACCACCGTGATGCACGCCGGCACGATGGGGCCGTTCCAGCGCGTCGACACGGCGGTCCGGGCCGCCGCCGCGATCAACGGCAAGGTCGACCTCGATCTCGTCCTGGTCGGCTCCGGGCCGGAGGAGCGGCAGTCCCGGCAGCTCGCCGAGGAACTCGGCGCGACCAACGTCCGGTTCCTCGGCTGGCGTCCACCGGCCGAGATGGCCGACCTGTACGCCGCCGCCGAGTACCAGCTCGTGCTGTTGCGCGATCTTCCGGCGCTACGCGGGGCGGTGCCGGCGAAGTTGCAGGCGGCGCTCTCCGCCGGGGCGCCGGTGGTCGCCTCCGCCGGCGGGGACACCGCCGACCTGGTGGAGCGGGCCCGCGCGGGACTCTCCTGTCCACCCGAGGACTGGCAGGCGCTGGCGGACCGGTTCGCCCTGGCTGCGGTGATTCCGGGTAACGCTCGCGCGGAGATGGCGCAGCGGGCCCGGGACAGTTATCTGTCCCGGATGTCGCTGCGCACCGGCGTCGATCAGATGGAGCAGATGCTGGCCGAGGCGGCGGCCAGCCGACGACGGCGCTGACCTGGATCTTCGCGCGTCACCTCCGCACCGCTATGACCGCTTTATGAACTTTCCTCACTGTTAGTACACAAAAGCATCATAACGGCACCTGAAATACCAACAGTGAACTGCTGCCCGTGCTATAGAGATATAGGCGCTAACGGCGTTGTGTCTACTTCATCCGACTTAGTCGAAAGCGGTGGTGGCGGTGGGGGACCTGTCCCCGAGACGGCGGACGGCGAGCCGTCGAGTGGTTCGGTGGAAACTCCGCCGGATCCTGCTCACCGCGCTCGTCATCGGCTGCCTGCTGGCCGTCGGCGGCGGCTGGCTCGGACTGCGCGGCTGGCAGGCCGGTGGACATCTGGAGAACGCCGCCAGCCTGGCCCGGGAGTTGAGCCAGCAGGTGCTGGACGGACAGACCGGACAGGCGCGCCGGACCCTGGAGGCACTGCAACAGCAGACCGCCGCGGCCCGGTCGCGTACCGGTGACATCGGCTGGCGTGCCGGCGGCGCCGCCCCGTACGCCGGCCGGAGCATGTCGGCGGTCCGGGAGTTGGCGGTCGGCGTCGACGAACTCGCCCGGCGGGCCTTCCCGGCCCTGGTCGAACTGAACCCCCAGACGTTGCTGCCCAGCTCCGGGCGGCTCGACCTGGCCGCCATGCGCGGCGCGATGCCCGCGGTCGCCGAGGCGGACAGCGCGGTACGCGAGGTCCGGGACCGGATCCTCGCGGTGCCGACCTCCGGGCTCGTGCCCACGGTCCAGGACGCGGTGTCGCAGTTGCGTGCCGAGCTGGACCGACTGGTCGAGGCGATCTCCGCCGTCCGGCGCAGCGGTGCCCTGCTGCCAGCCCTGCTCGGCGGCAACGGAACCCGGACCTACCTTGCGGTCTTCCAGAACCTGGCCGAACCCCGGGCGACCGGCGGGATCTTCGGTGCCTACGCCATCATCCGGGCCAGCAAGGGCGAGGTGAAGTTGGTCAAGCAGGGTCCGGTCACCGACCTGAGCAACCACGGCCAGCCGCCGCTGTCACTGAGCCGCGAGCTGCGCGCCCTCTACACCGACCTGCCCGGGATCTATCCCGCGGACGTGAACCTCACCCCGCACTTTCCGACCGCGGCCACCCTGATCCGCCAGATGTACCGGCGGGCCGGTGGCGGCACTCTCGACGGCGTACTCGCCACCGACCCGGTCGCACTCTCCTACCTGCTCAAGGCGATCGGACCGGTGCCGGTGCCGGGGCATCCGACCCTCACCGCGTCGACGGCGGTGCGAACCCTGCTGTCGGACGCGTACCGCCGGATCGACGAGCCGGCCCAGCAGGACAAGTACTTCGCCGCCTCGGCCCGGGCGGTCTTCGACGCCCTGCTGAAGCGGTCGGTGAACCCCCGCGCGGTGGTGCAGGCGGTCAACACGGCCGTCGCCGAGCGCCGGATCCTGTTCTGGAGCGCGCACCCGAGCGAGCAGCGGGAACTCGTCGACACCCGGCTCGCCGGAGTGCTGCCGGAGCGGGAGACGGTGCACAACGTCGGCGTCTTCCTCAACGACGGCAGCGGCGCGAAGCTCGGCTACTACCTGGACCGCTCGGCCGAGCTGACCGTCGGCGACTGCCGCGCGGACGGCAGCCGGGAACTCCACCTCCGGCTCACCCTGCGCTCCTCCGCACCCTCCTCCGGGCTCAGCGAGTCGGTGCGCGGCCTCGCGATGTCCGGCGACCCGTACACCGCCCGCGTTCTGGTCTCGGTATTCAGCCCGGTACGCGGCTCGCCGCTGGGCGCCCGGCTGGACGGCAAGCCGAAGCCGATGGGCGGCGGAGTGGAGCGGGGCCGCCGGGTCGGGGTACTGGCCGTCGACATCGGACCCGGACGTACCCGCGTACTGGAGGTGGGTCTGCTGACCCCGCCGAAGTCCAGTGGCGCGGTCGAGTTGTGGCTCACCCCGGGCCCGACCCCATGGACCACCCGTGTCAGTTCCGCACCCGCGTGTGGCCAGTAGGCCGGCACGTCAGAACAAGTCATGCGATCCGTTGTGAACGTCATGCGATCAATAGAGAGAGGATCCATCATGCGGCTATCCCGCATCATCGGCTCGGCGGTGGCGACGCTCGCCACGGTGGGCGCGTTCGCCATCGCGGGGTCGCCCGCACAGGCCCAGCCACTACCACAACCACCGTACCCACCACAGGCGCCGGCGCTGACCGTCAGCGACCCGACCGTGGAGGTGGGTGAGACCTTCACGGTCTTCGGCAGCGGGTTCGGCGGTAACGAACTCGTCCGGCTCGACTTCGCCTATGCCCCGCTCGCGCTCGGCGCCGAGGCGACGGTGCAGAACTCCGGCGGGGTCGGCGCGATGCTGCCGATCGCGCAGCAGGCGCAGACGGTGCACCGGAACCCGACCACGCTCACCGTCCGGGCCAACGTGACCGGGGAGTTCTCGGTCCGGGTCCGGTTCACCCGGACCGGCACCGTGACCATCACCGCCACCGGGCTCACCACCGGTCGGGTGGCGACCACCACGGTCACCATCGTGCAGGGGCAGCCACCGCTGCCGGTCACCGGTAGCGAGACCGGGCCGCAGATCGCGCTCGGCACCATGCTGCTGATCGCCGGCGCGCTGCTGGTGCTGGTGGCGGTCGCGTGGCGGACCGCGAGCCGCCGTCGGGGCCGTTCCCGAGAGCTGACCTCGGTCGGCTGACCGTCGGGCGGGCGGCGAGAGCCGACCCGCACCTCGCAGGATTGCCTGCCGGACGAGACACCTCGTCCGGCAGGCGCCTTCGTTTCCCGGCCGGACCTCCCAGGGCGCGGCGGTGCTCGCCGTCGGACCGGCGGTCGCGCGGTCAGGAGTCGAGCCGGCAGCCGGGGCCCTGCACCAGCCGTTGGAAGTCGGGGCACTCCAGGAAGTCCTGCACCGGGCAGTCGAGGGCGTGGTCGAGCAGGTCCCGGGAGGCGGTCGCGACGGCGATCCGGCGGTCCAACTCGTCGCGGTGCCGCTGGAGCACCGCCCGGCGGGCCGCCGCGTCGTCCGCGCCGAGCATCATCCGGAGCTGGTCGAGGCCGATGCCCACCTCGCGGCCGCGCATGATGATAGCCACCCGGGTGAGCTGGGCCCTGGTGTAGCGGCGTCGACCGTTGACCCGGCGGTCCGGCTTGATCAGGCCGACCGACTCACAGTGCCGTAGTACGTGGGTGGCCAGCCCGAACGGGGCGGCCAGCTCACCGATGGTCAGCTCGGCTGTCTCTTCGGCCGGTGCGGGGTTTGACTTCATGTTGACATGAACATGCAGAGTGACCCCTATGGTCAACCGAGAGAACGCCCGCCAGGCCTGGGACCGGCGTGCGGCGGGCTACGACAGGGCGGCCGGCTGCTGCTGCTCGACCATGCCGAGCGGCGGTGGCTGCGGGGGCGCCCCGCCGATCTCGCCCTGCGGCTCGGGTTCGTGGCCGAGGCCCGGGGCCGGCTCCGGCTCGGCCTGATCGAACGCCTGGCCGCGAGGAAGCCGGCCTGACCGGCAGGTTCGGCCGGTCAGCCGACCTCCAGCAGCGTCTTGCCCAGCGTACGGCGGGACTGGATGGCCGCGTGCGCGTCGGCCGCCAGGTCCAGCGGAAACCGCTGCCCGATCACCGGGCGCAGCCGGCCCGCCGCCGCCTCGGCCAGCGCGCGGCGGGTCAGCTCCCGCAACTGCTCCGGTGATCGGGTCAGCGACCGGACGACGGTCGCCCCCCGTTCCTTCGCGACCTCGTCCGGGACCTGCGTCCAGCTACCGCTGGCCTGCCCGGAACTGACCAGCCGGCCGCCCCGGTCGAGGAGGTCGAGCCGACCGGCCCACCACGCCACCCACCCCGTCGAAGGCGACGTCGAGCCCGCCGGCACCTCCGCCGGACCAGTCAACAACCTCGACCATGGTCGAGGTCAACCGGCGTACCGCACCGCCGGCCGGGATCCGGCCGATCCGTATCCGCCAGTCTGGTATCCGGCAGCGCCGACCGGCTGGGTAGTCGGGCAGCGCCGACCGGCTGGGTAGTCGGGGCTGGCGCCCCGGTCGCCGCGTAGGCTCGACGGGTGAGCATCACCGAGCCGATGCCGGGGGAGACTCTGCCGCCGGGCACCGGGACGGGCGCGGACACCGAGCCGACCAATGTGCTGCTGCCCGGTCACGACGTGCCGCTGGGCCGTTACACCACCGTGCGCCGGCTGTTGCCGCAGCGCCAGCTCCGCACGATCGGGGCCTGGTGCTTCGTCGACCACTTCGGTCCGGACGACGTGGCCAACCGGCCCGGCATGGGGATCGGGCCGCATCCGCACACCGGGTTGCAGACGGTGACCTGGCTGGTGCACGGCGAGATCCGACATCTGGACAGCCTCGGCAACGACCAGCTCATCCGGCCCGGCCAGCTCAACGTGATGACCTCGGGCCACGGCATCGCACACTCCGAGTATTCGCCACCGGAGCATCCGCCGACCCTGCACGGTCTGCAACTGTGGGTGGCGCTGCCCGACGGGGCCCGGTCCGGCCCGCCCGGCTTCGCCCACCACGCCGAGCTTCCGGTGCTGACCGAGCCGGACTACTCGGTGACCGTACTCGTCGGGGAGCTGGCCGGGGTCCGGTCGCCGGCGGTGGTGCACTCGCCGCTGCTCGGGGCGCAGCTCTGGCTGCCCGACGGTGGATCGGCCCGGTTGCCGCTGACCACCGGCTTCGAGCACGGCCTGCTGGTGATGACCGGGGACGTCGAGGTCGGCGGGGTCACGCTCACCCCCGGTTCGCTGCTCTACCTCGGAGCCGGCCGTCCCGAGCTGGCGGTGCGGGCGACCGGCCCGACCCGGCTGATGCTGCTCGGCGGCGAGCCGTTCGACTCCGCGCTGGTGATGTGGTGGAACTTCGTCGGGCGCTCGCACGAGGAGATCGCCGAGGCCCGCGCGGACTGGGCGGCCGGCAGCCTCCGGTTCGGTCGGGTGCAGGGCGACGACTCGGATCCGCTGCCGGCTCCGCCGATGCCGACAACCCGGCTGAAGAGCCGCGACCGGCACGGCCGGACCGTCGGCTGACGAGGATGCCGGACCGTCGCGGCGGTGGCGGGAAAACGGCCCCGGCCAGCTTTGGCCCGACCCGTCGTGGGTAGTCGCCGGCATGGCGACGACTGCGACGACGAGCGTCGAGGACCGCAAGCGGCTCGTCCGCCGGCTGGTGGCACGCAGCCGGGGCTTCGCCGAGGAGTACGGCCTCCGGGTCACCAACAACCCGGCGAGCCTGTTCCAGGTGCTCTGCCTGGCGATCCTGCTGCGCCGCACCGGCGAGGTCCGGCGCGCGGTCGATCCGGCCCGGGCGCTGCGGGACGCGGGCTGGGAGAGCCCGGCCCGGATGGCGCGGTCCCGCACCGAGGCGCGGGCGGCGGTGCTGCGCGAGCACGGTCGGGGTGCCGACGCCGACCGGTTGGCCGGCACCCTGGGTGAGCTGGCCGAGGCGCTCGTCGCGCGCTACCACGGTGACCTGCGCCGGCTGCGGGCCGCGGCGAACCACGCGCCGGCCCGGGAGCGGGCGTTGCTCGCCGAGTTGCCGGGAGTGGACGCCGAGGTGGTGCAGCTGTTCCTGCGTGAGGTCCAGGCGCTGTGGGCGGAGACGGCGCCGGTCGCCGACCGGCGGGCTCTCGCCGCCGCCCGCCGGCTCGGACTCGGGCGCTCGGCGGCCGACCTGGCCACACTGGCCGGCGGCGGGGAATCGGAGAAACTGGCCTGGTTGGTGGGTACCCTGGCCAGGATTGATCTCGAGGACAGATACCACGAAATCGCCCGTTGAGCAGCGAAACAGCGTGCTTTCACACACAGTTTCCCGGATTCTGGCCGATCGGTCCATCCCGGATCGTAAGATGGGTGCGCGGCGTCAGCCAGCCCGGTTCGGGCCTGCCGCCGCGATCCGGTGAGCGGGTCCGGTTCGGACGTGTGACCTCACCGGGGCACTGGCGGACGTGGCGCCCGGGATACGCGTGTGAGCGCGGATGTGACGGGCGCCCCGTCCGGTGCCTTCCCTCCCTTCGGGACGGACGGTCATCTGGCGAGCCCGGCGAGCAGGTTGATGGTCGCGGCGATGATGACCGCGCCGAACAGGTACGACAGCAGGGCGTGCCCGAGCACCGTGACCCGCATGGTCTTCGTGGTCAGGTCGGTGTCGGCGACCTGGAAGGTCATCCCGATGGTGAACGAGAGGTACGCGAAGTCCGTGTACTTTGGCGGGTCCTCCTCGTGGAAGTCCACCCCGCCGTCGTCGCCGGTGTAGTAGAGCCGGGCGTAGCGGGCGGTGAAGACGAAGTGCACGACCGTCCAGGAGAGCAGCACGCTGACGATGCCGAGTCCGATGTGCAGTTCCCGGTCGATGCCGCGGACCTCGTGGTCGGTGGCGAGCAGGATGCCGATCGCCAACAGGCTGGCCAGCCCCGCCCCGACCAGCACCGCGTCGCGTACCGGGCGGCTCGGGTCCTCCCGGACGGCCAGCTCGGCGGTCTGCTGCGAGTCCCGGAACCACAGCACCCGCCACGCCCACACCAGATAGGCCGCCGCCGCCGCGTCCCAGCCGATCAGCGGCCCGAGCAGCGGCGACAGCAGGAGGGTGGCCGGTATGCCGACGCAGACCCCGACCAGCATGATGACGGCCATCTGGATCGATGCCTTCGGCGGGTCGTGCCAGGGTCTGCGCCGCATCCGCGGAACGGGGGAGTCAGATCTGGCGCTGGTGCCGGGCGACCCGCTGGTGGGTACGGTCGCGGGTCTTGGCGGCCATCTCCGCCGGGCTGGCGTCCGGGGCCAGGTCGGTCTTGGCGGACCGGGCCACCTCCTCGGTGTTCTGGTAGTCCACCGGGGGCATCCCGCGCAGCGCCTGGAGTACCTCGCGTGGCGCCCCCGCGCGCTCGGCCTCCCGGACGATGTCCTCCTTGGGCGCCGGAAAGTCCATCGACTCCAGGTACCGCAGTACGTCCGCGTTAGTCACCATGGGATCCCGCTCCTCGCCCGTTGTCTGGTTCACCGGCCGGCCGGATACCCGTTGTACGCACCCTCACGCCTGCCCGGGCGGATGGATCACCGGCCGGTATCCTCGGCCGAATGCCCGAAGCTTCCGTCCGGTACCGGTCCGGCGACGAGGACAGCGCCCGGTGGACCGGCTTCCCGTTCCGCCCGGGTGACATCGTGATCAGCACCCGCTCCAAGAGCGGTACCACCTGGATGCAGATGATCTGCGCGCTGCTGGTCTTCCAGCGGCCGGAGCTGCCGGCGCCGCTGGCCGAGCTGTCACCCTGGCTCGACTGGCTCGGCGAGCCCCGGGACGACGTCGTCGCCGCGCTCCAGGCCCAGCCGCACCGCCGGTTCGTCAAGACACACACCCCGCTGGACGGGATTCCCCTGGACGAGCGTGCCACCTACATCGTGGTCGCCCGGGATCCGCTGGACATGGCGGTGTCGCTCTACCACCAGAGCGGAAACCTGGACCGGGAGCGGGTCGCGCGGCTCACCGGCCAGCCGGCGCCGACCGGCTCACCCCGGGTACGCCCACCGGTGCGGGAGTGGCTGCTGTCCTGGATCGACCGGGACGTCGCACCGGCCGAGGAACTCGACTCCCTGCCGGGAGTGCTGTGGCACCTCCGCGACGCCTGGGCCCGGCGGCACCTGCCCAACGTGCTGCTGGTGCACTACGCCGACCTCTCCGCGGACCTTGCCGGACAGATGCGCGGGATCGCGCGGCGGCTCGGGATCGAGGTGCCGGCGCGGCGCTGGCCGGCGCTGGTCGAGGCGGCCACCTTCACCCGGATGCGGGACCGGGCGCCGGAGCTGGTGCCGGACCGTTCCGGGGTGCTGAAGAGCCAGGCGGCGTTCTTCCGGCGGGGCGGCAACGGGGCGGGACGGGAACTGCTGCGTCCCGACGAGGTGGCGCACTACCGCCGCCGGCTGGCCACGCTGGGCCCGGCGGACCTGCTCGACTGGCTGCACCGCGAGGACGTCGACCATCCGTAGCTCCCGGGATGCCGGTCGGTCGTGCTCGGGATCGCCGGCCGGTTGGCTCAGGCGACAGCGCCGTCGGTACGGAGTCGGCTGATCCGGTCGGCGTCGAGGCCGAGTTCGGCCAGCAACTCGTCGGTGTGCTCGCCGGGCTGCGGCGGCGGCCGGCGGACGGCCCCCGGCGTACGGCTGAACCGGGGCGCCGGGGCCGGCTGCTCGGCTCCGGCGTGTACGACGAAGACGTCCCGGGCGGCCAGGTGCGGGTGCCGGGGCGCCTCCCGCCAGTCGAGGACCGGTACCACGCAGGCGTCGGTGTGTTCCAGCAGGGCGGCCCACTCGTCCCGGGTACGGGTGCGGAACAGCCGGGCCCAGGCGTCGTGCAGCGCCGGCCAGTTCGCCGGATCAGTGCGGTCCAGCGCCTCGTCCGGCGGCAGCGGGAAGCCGGTCAGCCGGACCAGTTCGGCGTAGAACTGCGGCTCCACCGCGCCCACCGCCAGGTGCCGGCCGTCGGCACACTCGTAGGTGTCGTAGAACGGGGCGCCACCGTCGAAGATGTTCACTCCCCGCTCGTCGCCCCACTGGCCCGCCCGGCGCATCGAGTGGATCATCGTGGCCAGCAGCGACACTCCGTCCACCATCGCCGCGTCCACCACCTGCCCGGTACCGCCGCCTCGGATGTCGAAGAGCGCGCAGACCACGCCGAGGGCCAGCAGCATTCCGCCGCCGCCGAAGTCGCCGACCAGGTTCATCGGCGGCACCGGGCGCTCGCCGGCCCGGCCGATCCCGTGCAGTACGCCGGTCAGCGCCAGGTAGTCGATGTCGTGCCCGGCGTACCGGGCGTTCGGGCCGTCCTGGCCCCAGCCGGTCATCCGGCCGTAGACCAGCCGGGGGTTCACCGCCAGGCAGTCGTCCGGGCCCAGCCCGAGCCGCTCGGTGACGCCCGGCCGGAAGCCCTCGATCAGCACGTCGGCGGCGCTGACCAGGTCGAGCACCACCTGCCGGCCGGCCGGCGTCTTGAGGTCGACGGCGAGCGACCGGCGGCCCCGGTTGAGCAGGTCGGGATGGGGGGTGCCGAACCGTTCCGGCCGGACCTCGCCGACCCGGTCCACCCGGACCACGTCGGCGCCCAGGTCGGCGAGGACCATCGCGGCGAAGGGACCGGGGCCGATGCCGGCCAGCTCGACGATCCGGACGCCGGTGAGCGGGCCGGCCCCGGCCGGTCGAGGTGCGATCATCCGTGCACGATAGGACACCCCGCCCCGTCCCGGTCCAGGCGGTGCCGTCGCCGGACCCTCACGCCCCCGGCCCCGTCGTCACGGCGCGGTCGCGGTGTCGACCGGGGGGTTGCCGGCGATCGGCCGCGACAGGACGTATCGTCACCGGGTGGAGTGGCTCGATCACTGGCGGTTGGTGGGTGCGCCGCGACCCAATCGGGCGGAACGGCTCGGCCGGCTGGTCGGCCTGCGTGTGCTGCGGATCCCGGGCGTACCCCGGGTGCTGGTCGTCGCCGGTTCGACCGACCGGCTCCGGGACCTGCTGGTCCAGCCCGTCTCGCTGCGCCCGACCCGCCGGGCGGTCGTCGTGGTGGCGTACTGGCGGGCGCCCCGGCGCGGCTGGTCGAGCGGCATCGTGCCGCTGGACCACCTGCGCCGGCACCGGGTGGCGCTGCCCGGCCGGGGCCGGGGTACCGCCCTCGTCAGCGTCCGGCTGTCCCGGTCGGTGCAACTGCGCGAGGTGCTGCGGGCGGCGTTGGGTGCGCTGGTACCGGGGCGGCCGTTGCCGGCACCGGCCGGGCCGAGTCTGACCAGCCACCGGACACTGCCGGCGTACCTGCCGGCGGGCGGGACGGTGCTGCTCGGCGAGCTGGTCGGCAGCCCCGACATCCGGGCGTACGACGTGCTGTTGCGGGCGCCGGGCGGCACCGGGGTGGGGCCGGGCGCTCCGCCGTACGCGGTCGGCTGGTCGACCACCCGGCACGGGGCCGCGGCGCCGGACGCGCCGCCGGCCGTACTGGTCGACGCGCTCCGGATCAACCCCCGCGGCCGCCGGCCCGACTGCTACCGGCCGGACGCTCCCCGGGTACGCCTCGACTTCACCCCGGCCGCCCGCCGGCCCGGCCCGGGGGCGTACCCGCTGGACGGGCCCGGGGTGACCGCGCCGGTGCTCGCCACGCTGCGCCAGACCGGCGTGGTCGACTGCCCGGAGGTCCCCGACACCGACCCGGTGGCGGTGGCAGCACTGCTGGTGCAGATCGCGATGACCGGCGCGGTGCTCTCCGTGCCGGCGCTGCCGGAGCGGGTCGCCGGGCTGATCGCGCCGGAGTTGCGGGTCCTGCTGACCGCCCCGGTGCCGCGGACCGGGGCGCTGGCGCTGGAGGCGCGCAGCGTGGTGCAGCGGCGGGCGGCGCTGCGCGGGCACGCCACCGCGTTCGCCGTGCCTCGGCTCGTCTCGGCGGTGTTCCCGCAGCTCGGTCCGGTGCCGTCGGTGAGCGCGATCCTGGCGACCCGGCGCCCCGAACGGCTGCCGGAGGCGGTCCGGATGCTGGTCGCGCAGACGTACCCGGAGCTGGAGATCGTGCTCTGCCTGCACGGCGTCGAGCTGCCGGAACCGGTCCGGGTCACGCTGGCGGGCTGCGGCCGGCCGTACGAGGTCGTCCGGGTGCCGGCCGCCGCCAGTTTCGGGGCCGCGCTCGGTGCCGCGACCCGGCGGGCCCGGGGGAGCCTGGTCAGCAAGTTCGACGACGACGACAGCTACGCCGCCGAACACGTCTGGGACCTGGTGCTGGCCCGGCACTACTCCGGTGCGACGCTGGTGGGCAAGGGCTCCGAGTTCGTGCACCTGGAGACCCGGGGTATGACGCTGCGCCGGCCGTCCGGCACGGCCGAGTCCGACTGCCAGGTGGTGGCCGGCGGCACGATCCTGATTGCCCGGGGCGACCTGGAGGCGGTCGGTGGCTGGCGGCCGGTACCCCGCTCCGTCGACTTAGGACTGCTGGACCGGGTACGCCGGGACGGCGGCGGGATCTACCGGACCCACCCGCTCGGCTATGTCTACCACCGGCGGGCCACCGGGCACACCTGGGACCCGGGCGAGGACTACTTCCTCGACAGCGCGTCGGCGTACTGGCCCGGGCTGCCCGCCGAGGTGCTGGGCGAGGTCGACGAGCCGCCGGGGCGGCCGGCACCGGACCAGCGGACCGGCTCGGCGGCCGCCCGACCGGACCGGTCCTGACGGCCGCCCCACCGTGCCGGCGCCCGGCCGTGACGGTGGCTGGCCCGCCGTGACGGTGGCTGGCCCGCCGTGACGGTGGCTGGCCCGCCGTGCTGGTGGCTGGCCCGCCGTGCTGGTGGCTGGCCCGCCGTGCTGGTGGCTGGCCCGCCGTGCCGGTGGCTGGCCGGAAAACCCCGGTTGTAACCTGCGGTGCACCGGGAGGTGATAGGACTAGCGGGTGGGCATCGTGTCACCAGGATTCCAGGGCCGGCGTCGGCAGGCCGAGCCGAACCTGCCACCGGGGCAGTACCTGACGGAGGACTTTCCCGTGCTCTCCGCCGGCCCCACCCCGCGGGTGCCGTTGACGGACTGGGAGTTCGTGATCACCACCGAGACCGGTACCGAGTTCCGGTGGAGCTGGGACGAGATGTGGGCACTGCCCAACGAGACGCCGACGGTGGACATCCACTGCGTGACGCACTGGTCGAAGCTCGGCACCAACTGGCAGGGCGTCTCCCTGGACACCCTGCTCGACGGCATCGACACCGCCGCCGACTACGCGCTGGTGCACTCGTACGGCGGCTACACCACCAACCTGCCGCTGGACGACCTGCGTGACGGGCAGGCCTGGGTGGTGCACCGGTACGACGGTGCCGAGCTGCCCGCCGAGCACGGCGGCCCGGCCCGGCTGCTGGTGCCGCACCTGTATTTCTGGAAGTCCGCGAAGTGGGTGCGCGGCATCCGCCTCGGCCTGACCGACGAGCCCGGTTTCTGGGAGACCGCCGGCTATCACGATTACGGTGACCCATGGCGCGAACAGCGGTACCAGGGAGACTGATGAAGCGGACCGGCTGGTGGGTCGCCCGGCTGGTCGACCGCCGGACCGAGACCGACACCGCCGGCACGATGGTGCTGGAGGTACCGGACTGGCCGGGGCACCTGCCCGGGCAGCACGTCGACCTGCGGCTGACCGCCGAGGACGGCTACCAGGCGGCCCGCAGCTACTCGATCTCCGCGCCGGCCGACGGCAACCGGATCGAGGTCACCGTCCAGCGGGTACCGGACGGCGAGGTCTCGCCGTACCTGCTCGATGACCTCTCGGTCGGTGACCAGATCGAGGTCCGCGGCCCGGTCGGCGGCTACTTCGTCTGGCGGGTGACCGACCCCTCGCCGGTGCTGCTGGTGGGCGGTGGCTCGGGCATCGCGCCGCTGATGGCGATGATCCGGGCCCGTCGGGAGGCCGGCAGCCGGGTACCGTTCCGGCTCATCTACTCTGTCCGCTCCGAGCAGGACGTCTACTTCGCCGACGAGTTGCGCCGGCGCGCCCGGGACGACCGGGGGCTCGACGTCGCCTACGTCTACACCCGGGAGGTGCCGGAGGGGCGCTCCGCGCAGGCACACCGGGTCGCCGTCGCCGACGTCAACACCCACGGCTGGCCGGCGGAGCTTGAACCGGTCAACTTCGTCTGCGGCCCGACCGGCTTCGTCGAGGCGGTCTCCGACATCCTGGTCGCGCTCGGGCACGAGCCCCGGCGGATCAAGACGGAACGGTTCGGGCCGACCGGCTGACCGGCGAGGACTCTGGAGGCGAGATGACCGAGCAACTCCGACCGGACCCGGGGCGGATGGACTACCTGGACGGCAACATGCTGGCCGGGCCGATGCGGGACGTCTTCGCGGTGGACCTGACCACGGCGACCGGCCGGTGTGCCTCCTGCGGCCGGACCGGCCCGATGGCCGCGCTGCGGGTCTACTCGAACGCGCCCGGGGTCGTCGCCCGATGTCCGGCCTGCGAGGAAGTGATGCTCCGGCTGGTGCGTACCCCGACCAGCGCCTGGCTGGACCTGCGCGGCACGACCTTCCTACAGATCCCGATGCCGGCCGAGCCGACCACGATGCCCGGCCCGACCGCGATGTAACCGCCCCCGACCCGTCGACCGCGATGTGCCCGCTGCGATGTGGCGGCCGAGCCCGAGTGCGGAGTACGTCACCGTCTAGCGTGGACTGTTGCGCTCGGGTAGTTCGTGCTCGACCGGTGACCGGTGACCGGTGACCGGTGACCGGTGACCGGGGGAGGTGGGGCACCTGTCGCCGGTGCCGCGTACCCGGGACTGCCTGGAGGTGCTGGGTACGGTCTACACTGGGTCCCAACGGTTTCCCGTCGATGGCCCGTGTGCGCCGAGAAGCACACCCCTCATGATCGACATTTCCTGCGGCGGAGTCGCCGTCCGCCGATGAGCCCGGCGATCCGGGTCCGTCCCCGCCGTGAACTGACCGCCGCCCGCCGTCGCCGGGCGCACCGCTGCTGGGGCCATCTCGTCGCAGCACCGCTGTGGCCGATGCACAATGCCAACCTCGGCACGCTGCTGCGTACCTGTGACGCGGTCGGCGCCTGTCTGGCCGTACCGCCGTGGCGGTGGGTCGACGAGGCGCTGGCGCGCGGAAACACGCTGCGCCGGCCGAGCTGCGTACACCGGGTCGGCAATCCGGTGCGCTGGCTGGCGGCGGAGCGTGCGGCGGGCGCCCGGGTGCTCGGCGTCGAGTTGACCGACGAGGCGGTCCGGCTCGCCGACCTGCCGACCGCCCGACGCCGCACCATCGTCGTCCTCGGGCACGAGTCGACCGGCATCCCACCGGACGCACTGGACAGCCTCGACGCCGCAGTGGAGATCCCCATGCTCGGCACCGGCCTCAGCCTGAACGTAGCGGTCGCCGGCTCCCTGGTCCTCTACAAACTCGCCGGCCTGATCTGATCCCGGCTGGCAGACGGAGATCTAGACGACTTGTTGCTGTCGGGACCACAAAAAGGCGTCAAGATCTGTCCGCGCCGCGCCGCGCCGCGCCGGTGGGTGGGGTGGTGGTGTCGGACGGCCGCCCTAGACTGCGGCGCCATGGTGCGGGACATCGTGGGCGAGACGAGCACGGGGCAGCGACGGTGGGCGGGGAGCCGGACGGCGGAGGGCCTTGGCAGCGGTCTCGTCCTCCCGCCAGGGGCGGAGTTCAAGCAGGGTGGCGACGGAGCGGCGCAGCAGCGCTTTCCGCGCCTCGCGCCGTTGGCCGGTGCCTGATGTCCAGTGCGCAGCAGACGATGGTGATGTCGGTGCCGCTGTCGCCGTACGCGGCCGCGCTGCTGCGCCGGATGACCGACCCGGACCGGGAGCCGGAGCCGGCCGCCGAGCGGCCGCCGGTGGACCTGTCCCGGGTCGGTGACCGCGAATTCGGGGTGCTGCTGGTGGCCGCCCGCGGCCTGTCGCGTCCCGAGAACGGCGTCCCGCATCCCGGCTGGGTGGTGCGGTGGGCGGTGGAGCAGGCGCTCCGGGAGCGGCAGCCGAGGTTCACCCCGGAGTCGTGCGCGGCACTGCTGGCGGTGCAGGCCGAGCGGGCCGGGACCGAGCCGTACAGCGCCAGTCCGACGCTGGCCACCGGCGCCCTGCTCCGCTGCGACGGCCCGTGGCCGGAGCCGGCGAGGCGCTCGGCCGGCATCATCGCCCGGGGCGTGCTCGGGTACGGCCGGGTCTCCGAGCCGTACGCGGTCGCCGCGCTTGCCGGGCTGGCCGGCGGGCTCACCCGGCCGGTGCTGTCCAAACTCTTCGCCTGGTCGCTGCACTCGTTCGCCCGCGACGAGTTCGACCTGCTGGTGAAGCTCGGGGTGACTGCCCAACTCCTGGTCGCCGAGGTCTGCCCCAGCCGGTCCTACCTGTCCCCGCCGCAGCTTCCCGACGCCTGGCAGCAACTTGCCGCCATCGGGGAGTATGCCTCCTTCGCCCGCCGGGCGCTCGAGGCCGCGTACGCCCGGGTCGCCGCGATCCAGGCCGGCGAGCTGCCGTACGCGGCGGACAAGGCCTTCGGCAGGGACGAGGTCGAGGTGCTGGGCCGGGCCGCCCGGATCGCGCTGCTCCGCGACGAGCCGTGGCTGCCGGAGTTGCTCCGCCCGCTGCTGCTCGGCGTGGCGGTCGCGCCGACCGGCGCCAACACCCTGCCGTCGCAGGCGCTGCTCTACGAGCTGGCCCGGGCCGTCGGTGATTTCCCCACGGCGGCCGCGCTGGCCGCGCTGGTCGCCGCCCGGGGAGCGGTCCGGCACAAGGGCGTACCGAAGCAGCTCGACCGGATGCTGAAGCGAATCGAGCGCGGGCTCGCAGAGCGGCCCGACGCGGTGCTCCGGCTGCCCGACCTCGGCTTCGATATCGACGGCGGGTGTGTCGTCCCGGTCGGTGACCACCGCGCGGTGCTGACCGCCGCAGAGGACGTGCTGCTGCGCTGGCGGCGCGCCGACGGCACGCTCTCGGCGACCGTGCCGGCACCGGTCCGGCGGGACCACCCGGACCGGCTCAAGGAGTTGCGGGCTCGGGTCAAGCAGGCCAAGGACCAGCTCACGGCGCTGGCCCGGACCCTGGAGGCGGGCTTTCCGGCGGCCTCGGCGCAGCCGTACCGGCAGTGGCGGGAGGGACTGGCGAGCAACGGGCTCGGCTGGCAGGTGGCCCGTCGGCTGATCTGGGAGTTCCCGGACGCGTCCGGGCGGTGGCGGGCCGGGTTGCCGGACGGCGGCTGGCGGGCGGGGGAGCCGGACGAGGCCGGTGAGCTGTTCCGGGACGTCGCGGGCGGACCGCTGCCCCCGCCCGGCCCGGAGGCGCCGATCCGGTTGTGGCATCCGATCCGGGCCGGTGTCGACGAGGTCCGGGGCTGGCGGGACCTGCTCACCGAGCGACGGTTGCGGCAGCCGCTCCGGCAGGCGTTCCGCGAGGTGTACCTGCTGACCCCGGCCGAAGATCAGACCGGTGACCACTCGCTGCGGTTCGCCGCGCACGTCGTGCACTACCGGCAGCTCTACGCGCTGCTCAAGGGGCGGGGTTGGACGACCAGCATGCTCGGGCCGTGGGACGGCGGGGACAGCGCGGAGGCGTGGCGAGTGCTGGCCGGCGGGGCGTGGCGGGTCGGGCTGCACCACGACTACCTCGGCGAGGAGGGGGTGGAGTGCGCCGGCACCGGCCGGGTGTGGTTCGAGCGGATGCGCGAGGGTGCCTGGCGGCCGAGCGTACTGACCGAGGTGCCGGTGGAGCTGTTCAGCGAGGCGATGCGCGACGTGGACCTCTTCGTCGCGGTCGCCTCGATCGCCGCCGATCCGTTCTGGACGGACGGCCGGACGCAGTACGTCGACTACTGGCGGGCCGAGAACAGCCGGGAACTGACCAGCACCGCCCGGGTCCGCCGCGAGGCGCTGGCCCGGATCCTGCCCCGGACGAAGATCGCTGACCGGTGTGAGCTGACGGACCGCTATCTCGTCGTCCGGGGCGACCTGCGGACATACAAGATCCATCTGGGCAGCGCGAACATCCTGATGGAGCCGGACGGCTCCTACCTGTGCATCGTGCCGGCCCGGCGGAAGGCGCCCGGCGACATTTTCCTGCCGTTCGAGGAGGACCGGCTTGGGCTGATCCTCAGCAAGGCCTTCCTGCTCGCCGACGACGCCCGGATCACCGACCGGTCGATCCTGGCGCAGTTGCACCCACGGCGGTGATCCGGGCATCGTGCGAAACGGCCTACTCCCGGGAGGTGAAGGTGGAGAGGAACTCGTGCGGTGCCGGGCTGCCGGTGTTGTCGAAGCAGATGGTGTCGACCTCGGCGGCCGGGGCGGCGCTCAGCTTCCAGGGCTGGGTCAGGTGGCAGTAGTTGGAGCCGGAGCCGTACGCGGTGACCTGAGCGTGCGTCTCCTTCTCCGTCAGGAACGGGTACGTGACCAGGTAGCGGCCGGCCGGGGCGAGCGGCACGGACGAGTTGAACCCGAACCCGCCGGCCGGATAGTTCCAGTTGGTCTGACCGGCGCCCGCCGAGAAGAAGTAGCCGGTGTACTTCGGCGGCCCGAACGAGCCGTAGACGGACCGCTCACGGTGGTACGACAGGGTGAACTCGCTGTCCACCGGCGCTCCGCCCTGGTCGAAGCAGGTGACGTAGGCGACGATGTCGAGCCCGCTGGCGCCCCAGCGCGCGACCTTGCAGCGGCGCGGTCCGGCGTTCGGCTGCACCGCCGTCACCTGGAGGTTGCCGGCGAGCGTGCCCGCCACCCCGACCCCGCCGAGCCGGACCTGGTAGACCCCGACCCCGCCCGGCACGACGCTCACCCCGCCACCGGCCGAGTTGTACGCCTGCACGATCGCAGCCGGTCCCCACTGGAGCCAGGCGTGACTGCCTTCGACCGTCGGCACCAGCCCGGAGCTGTACGTCCAGAGCACCGTGAACCGGGTGTCGTCCCGCTCCCCGCCCGGCTTGTGGCACTGCACGTCGATGATCTCGTCCGCCCCCGACTGTCCCCAGCGGACGATTTCGCAGTAGTGCCCGGTCCGGTTCACCGGCGTGACGTGCACGTTGCCGCGTGATCCGGTGCCGATCTGCGGAAACTTGATGAGATAGCGGCCGGGAGCCTGCCGCATTCCCTCGGCGAACAGGCCGGGGAAGGCCGTCTTCCAGCTACCCCACTGCCGGGTCGGGTCGAGCGCCGTCCAGACGGCCGGCAGGCTCGGGCTGTCGACGTACGCGAAGCCGAACCGGTCGGCGGCGGCGGCCTGGCTCGGCGCGGGCGGGCCGAGGACGGTGGCCGCCAACGCGGCGACCAGGGCAGTGGCGAGGATGCGGGGACGGATTCGCATCGGGCCTCCAATCGGGGTGGTTCGATGTCTGCCCCGGAGTCTGCGGTTCCGGCCGCCCCGGCCGCTGTCGGCTCTCCGGCAGTCGTGGCACGGCAGCGCCAAAACCCATCTGCGGGCGTAGCCGGAATATGCAGTGGTATCCGGACCGTGGTTGGAGGGCGCCGATGCGTACCGGTTGCGGCCGTCATCTCCGCATCGGCGCCACCCGGGCCGGGGTGGTTGTCAGGTCAACGGTGGAACCCGGATCCAGCCGAGGAATCGGGTACTCAGGGCGCGTGCCTCCGGGGTGGTGCTCGGGTTGAGCGCGTGCAGGTCCCGGAACGCCGTCGCCAGCGAGCTGCCGAGATGGACGGTCAGCGCGGTCGGCTGGCCGGCGTACTCCCTGGTCAGTGCGAGCGCGCGGACCCGCACGGCCACGGTTGCCCGTCGGTGCGGCACAGCCAGAGCGGCCGCAGCGGCGTGTGCGGACCCGGTGGTGGCGCGGCGTCCGTCATCGGTCGCTCAGCTCGGCCCGCCGCCCGCGCCGCCGCCAGCCCGGCGGGTGCCCGTCCTCGGCGTCGATCAGGATCGGCGCGTTCGTGCCGAACCGGCTGTTGAGGTTGCGGGGGAGGGGCCGGGGCGGAGGTCCGCCGACCGGCGCGAGCTGCGGGGGAGCGTCGGGCCTGCGCAGAACCAGGTGTACGAGCACTGCTCGGCCCCGCCACGTCGGCCGATCACTCGCCGCAGGCTTCGTAACGTGTTGCCGAGGAGTTCCCGGTCCGCGTCGGCGAGGGCCGGGGTGCGGTCACGGCTTGCCACGAGTTGCTGGGCCT
Source organism: Plantactinospora sp. KLBMP9567 (assembly GCF_033446045.1). Taxonomy (NCBI): domain Bacteria; kingdom Bacillati; phylum Actinomycetota; class Actinomycetes; order Micromonosporales; family Micromonosporaceae; genus Plantactinospora; species Plantactinospora sp. KLBMP9567. The sequence continues at coordinate 80,099 of NZ_JAWQRR010000004.1, forward strand.
GCTCGACTCGATCCGTGAAGTGCGGCATGGGGACATCGAGATTGCGCATGCCGGCATGCAGCCGCCCGAGTGCGTCGGCGTAGTCGGCTGGTGAGACCTCTCGGGACGTCGCAGGTTTGTAGTAGGTCCACAGCGTGACCACGAATCCCGCACGCTCGTAGACACGTGGCTCCACTCGAGGCTCAAGAGCAGCTACCGGGCTCCCGGATTCGGCGAGCCGTTGTGCAAGCTCAATCTCGGTGTGCGCGACCTGATCCGCCGCAGGTGCCACCCGGGCCACGACGTCGCATGGCAGCAGACGCAGAGTCAGCTTGTTCGAGTCCTGAAGAACGACAGCGTCGTCAACCGTCAGGTCAACTGATGCTGCGATCGACATGGCCGCGGCCACCGTACGCTGAAACTCCGACGCCTGCATCGTCGCCGGCTCTCTCCCTTGCGCGCTGCCGTCCTTTCCCAGGGGGACCCTACACAGGTTGCCGGTAGAGGGCCGCGATGGCGCGACGGGCGGGGCGCAACTGAGCGGCCAACGACCCGCATCGGCGGTCAAGCGACGTGCCCGAATGCCTTTCGGGCTGGCGATCTCGTGACGTCGGGTCGTGTCCGAGGTGGTGTTGGGTTGGGGTACCTGCCGGGCGGACTGTCGAGCTGCCCCGCTTGCGCGCCCACTGTCCCGGGCTGTGGGTCACTCGTGGCCGGAATCGCCAGCCTCCGGGCCCCGATCTCCGGCCGGTCCGTCTACCCAGAACCGCATCGCCATGCGCCGTCTCGGCAACCCAGCTCTGGCGTGCCCCGTCTGTGCACCCAGCTCGACAGTCCGCGCACCAACTACTCGCCGGTCGGCCGTACGGTCGCTCGTCCTGGTCAGCCGGGCCGTCCGCCCAGCGGTACCGGTGCTATGTCACACAGCCTGGAACGGTGATTCGCACTCAAAGCGTCGCCGACGGGTGCCCGGCCAGGACGGGGTCACTCGCCCGTGACCGGGCCCCGGTCCATCTCTTCGAGTCGGATGCCGCCGGAGCGGGTCGCGTTCCGGTGCCGGAACATCTCCTCCATGACGGCGAGCCCGGCCACGAGCAGGAGCAGGAGCCCGAGTGCGGCCAGCGCCGGCAGCAATGCCACCAGCGGCAACAGGCTGAAGCAGGCGGCGGCCACGCCGAGCCGCCGCCAGGCGACCTTCCGGTGGATGCGCCAGTGGGTGTAGGTGAAGGTGCCCAGGAAGAGGGCGCAGCCGCCGACGAGCCGGGTCATCTGGGCGCCGGTCAGCAACTCGACCGGCGCCATCACCACGTCTGCCAGACCGTCGGCGATAACGATGATCGCAAGGCTGAACAGCAGGTGGCCGTAGACCAGGATCGCCCGCCGCAACGCTGCCTGCTCCCGGTCCTCCGCCCGCTCCAGCGCCCACCGGAATGTGTGCACGCCGTAGCCGAAGTACGTCCACCAGAGCGCGGCGACCAGGGCGTACCCGGTGGCCATCGTCAGCACCCGGACGGCCGTCAGCGGTTCTTCGACGGACGCCGCGCCGATCTGGATCACGGACTCGCCGAGCACCAGAATGATCAACAGTCCGTAGCGGTGCGCGTAGTGCCGTGGCTGCACGCGGATCGTCCGGACGGTCCTGTCGGCAAGCCAGGGGCTCAACACGTCGAGGACGGCGGCGACCGCCCAGAGCGCGATCCGGACCGTGCCCTGCGACAGGGCGCCGGCCAGCAGCAGCGGACCGGTCAGCACGACCACCCCGTGCGGGCTGAAGACGAAAGCCCGCCAGCGGGGCAGGGTACGCAGCGTGACGAGGCCCAACAGGATCCGGGAGGCGAGGGCGGTGCTGGCGAAGAGCAGACCACGTTCGCCGTACGCGTCGGGAATGGTCATCGCCAGCAGCACGCTGCCGAAACCGAGCGTGAGGATCACGAGCCGGCCGGACGCCATGCTGACGTTCCGCTGGTCGGTGTAGAGGCCGGCGCCGCCCCAAATCCAGTAGACCGTGACGAAGAGGATCAGGGCCTTGCCGACGCCCGCCCAACTCTGGTCGCGGTGCAGCACGTGGGAGAACTGGGTCAGCGCGAACACGAAGGCCAGATCGAAGAAGAGTTCCTCCCAGGTCACCACCTTGTCGTTCGACTGCTGGGGCGGCACCGCCACACCATACCGAGGCGGTGGCCAGCGGAAAGTCACTTCGGCTGCGCGATCTTCGGCCCGGGACGGATGCCGGCCGAGCCGCTGGTCGCCGGTACCGCCCCGGCGCGGGACCAGCATGGACATGGTGGCCAGGGTGCTACACGGGTCGATCCCGACCGGCGCGGGCGACCCGGCGAGCGGCCCGGCTACGACCGGCTGGCGGTGAACAGCAGCGGGGTGCCGACCCCCTGGCCGGCGGCCAGGTCGGCGAGGAAACCGCCCAGCCAGCCGAGCGCGTCGAGCGACCACTCGGCGAGCGTCCCGTGCAGAGTCGCCCGGTGCCGGGACGGACCGGTCCAGAAACCGTCGTGCAACGGTGGCGCCATCGGCGGCGCGTCCTGATCAGTCAGGGAGTACGACGCGCACGCGAACACCTGCTGGTCCAGCCGGTCGATCCGCTCCCGGATCAGCGGTGCCGCCGAGGCGACGGTCTGCGCCTGGCCGCCGTCCAGGGTGACCCGGACCGGCGTACCTGACCCCGGGTCACCTGCGCCGAACCAGCCGGCGGTGCGCAGCGACGGCATCCCGGCGTACTCCGGAGGCGCCGACCCGGGGTCGAGGCCCTGCACCGGCAGCAACACCTGCACCGCCCGCAGGTCCAGGGTGCCGATCCGGGCCGTCACGTCACCGGCGCAGCGCAGGAACGGCTGCACCGGCAGCGGGCGGTCGGCGGGCAGCGGCTCCACCCCCACCTGGAACCAGGCGACCAGGGAGGTGTCGGGGACGGCGAGTGGATGGTCCTGCCCGGCGTCGTTCATGCCCCACAGGCCCGGTGCCCCGGTCTTCCGCTCCTCGATGCCCGCGTCGGTGATCCGGACGACCCCGCCGACGTCGTCCAGCCACCCCATCGCGAGCGACCGTTCGTGGAACAGCGCGTACGCGTCCGCGGCACTGTGCGGGTCCCGCCACGGGTGCGGCGTCAGGCCGCCGTAGAGCGCGGCGAACATGGTGCCGACGGGCGAGCGGGCACCGGGTGCCAGGCCGGGGCGGGCCTGCGCGCTGTCGCCGGTCACGTCCGCTCCGCGGCCTGGTCGGGCGGCGCGGTCTCCGCCGGCTGGTCGGGCGGGGTCGTCGGGCGCCAGCCGAGGGCCGGGCCGAGCCGGGTCGCCATGTCGGTGAGGATCTGCACGTAGTCGTCGTGCCCGAAGGTGAACGGCAGGGCGAAGGCGACCTCGTCGACCTCCCGGAACGCGGGGTGCGCGTGTAGCCGCTCGGCGATCTCCGTCGAACTGCCGACGAGGTCGGGCGCGAACATCATCCGGGCCGGACCCTGCGGCGTGGCGGTGCGGGGCGTGCGCTTCTCGGCGTACTCCCGGTATTTCGTGCGTTGCTCCGGCGAGGCGCTGTCGGTCGGGATCACGACCAGCCCCTGGGAGACCCGGGCCCGGTCGCCGTCCGGGTGGTGGGCCCGGAAGGTACGGATGTGCGAGAGCTGGATCTCGGCGAAGTCCTCGGACTCCTCCGCCTTGACCACGCTGCTGGTCAGGAAGTTCATCCCGTGCTCGCCGGCCCACCGTGCGGAGCGCAGGCTCCCGCCGCCGTACCAGATGCGCCGGCCCAGCCCCTCAGCGTGTGGCTGGACCCGGTCGGAGTAGACCTCGAAGCCCTCGACGCCGCTGAAGTCGGTGACCGGTTCGCCCCGGACGGCGTCGAGCAGCCGGCGTACCCGCTGGTAGCTGAAGTCCTCGACATCGGCGGTCTCCGGATAGAGCGCCTGCCTGACCCGGTCGTAGTGCATCGGCGGACCGAAGCTGACGCCCGGGTTGAGGCGGCCACCGGAGAGGATGTCGACCGTTGCCAGATCCTCGGCCAGGCGCAGCGGATTCTCCCAGCCGAGCGGGATGACAGCGGTGCCCAGCTCGATCCGGCTGGTCCGCTGCGAGGCCGCCGCCAGGACGCCGACCGGGGAGGAGATTCCGTACTGGAGGTGGCGGTGCCGGACCCAGGCGCTGTCGAAACCCAGCCGCTCGCCGAGCGAGATGATCTCCAGGGTCGTCTCGTGGCCCCGGCGCGGGTCGGCGGCGTCGAACAGCCCGATGGTGAGGAACCCCAGCTTGCGCAGGGGCTTCGAGGTCGGCGGCAAAGGTCCTCCTGTCCCGCGCGGGCGATCCGGAGCGTCGGCGTGCCGGCCGGAACGGCCTAACCCGGTTGCCCCGGCCCCGCCCATCGGCGATGCTGCCGCAAGTCTGCCCCTTGATCAGGAGAGCTGTCTTGCCCGTTCCGAAGATGCACGAGGATGAGATCGACATCTCGGCGGAGCTGGTCGCCCGGCTGGTCGCCGGGCAGTTCCCCGAGTGGGCGGACCAACCGGTGCGTCCGGTGGCCGGCTCCGGCACCGTGAACGCGCTGTTCCGGCTGGGCCCGGAACTGGTGGTGCGGCTGTGCCGGGTGCCGGGGGCGGCGGGCGAGGAAGCCGAGGAGCACCGCTGGTTACGGCGGCTGGCGCCGTACCTGCCGGTCGCCGTACCGGCTCCGGTGGCGGTGGGGCAGCCCGCCGAGGGGTACCCCTTCACCTGGTCGGTGCTGCGCTGGCTTCCCGGCGCCAACCCGGTCCCCGGCCAGCTCGCCGCGGCGGACGACCTCACCGCCGACCTGGCTGGATTCGTCCGCGCCCTCCGGTCCGTCGCGCTGCCGGGCGGTCCGGCGGCCTACCGGGGCGGGCCGTTGGCGGACCTGGACGTGCACACCCGGAACGCCATCGCCGAGTTGCGCGGGACCGTCGACACCGACGCGGCCACCGCCGCCTGGGACGACGCCCTGCGCGCCCTGCCGTGGGCGGGCCCGCCCGCCTGGGTGCACGCCGACCTGATGCCCGGCAACCTGCTCACCGTGAACGGGCGGCTCAGCGCGGTCATCGACTTCGCCACCGTGGGTGTCGGCGACCCGGCCTGCGACCTGATCGTCGCCTGGAACCTGCTGCCGGCCGGCGCCCGGGGCACGTTCCGGGCAGCGGTCGACGCCGACGACGCCACCTGGCGGCGGGCCCGGGGCCGGGCACTGTCGATCGCGCTCGTCGCGCTGCCCTATTACCAGGACCGGGCACCCGGGTACGCGGCCGAGGCCCGGCACACGATCGACGAGGTCATCGCCGATTTCGACACCTTGGGATAGCTGCCCGGGCGCGGCATAGTGAACCGATGGCCGTCTATCTCACGACCCCGCGTCTGGTGCTCCGGGAGTTCACCGGGGCGGACGTCGACAATCTCGTCGCGCTCGACGCCGACCCCGAGGTCATGTACTTCATCAACGGCGGTCGGCCGACGCCCCGGGAGTACGTCGAGCAGGTGGTGCTGCCACGATGGCTGCGTTACTACCGTGGGTCGCCGGGGCTCGGGTTCTGGGCCGTCGAGGAGCGGGCGTCCGGGGAGTTCCTCGGGTGGTTCCACCTCCGGCCGGGTGAGGGGCATCCGGCGGACGAGCCGGAGTTGGGCTATCGGCTCCGCCGTTCCGCCTGGGGCAGGGGATTCGCCACGGAGGGCAGCCGGGCGTTGATCGACAAGGCCTTCGCCGAGCAGGGCGTACGGCGGGTGCTGGCCGAGACCATGGTCGTGAACACCGCGTCGCGGCGGGTGATGGAGAAGTCCGGCCTGCGGCTGGTCCGGGTGTTCCACGCGGACTGGCCGGACCGGATCCCCGGTGACGAGCACGGCGACGTCGAGTACGCGCTGGACCGGGCGGACTGGCAGCGGCAGCGGGCGGCAGGTCCGGACGGTACCCGTTAGCGGGCGCCCCGGTCCCCACCCCTGCCGGCAGGGTCGGCGCCGTTGCGGTCCGGCGGATGCCCGGACGCGCGTCGGGGTGTGGTCGGGTCAGGCGAAGTATCAGGATTCTCCCTGGCATCATGCGTCCGTTGTGAGAGGGTTTGCGCGGTGGGGCTCGCTGGTTGGTCGCGATCGCCCCACGTCAGCATTCGACGTCGACGGGGGCCGACAGATGAGGTGGCTGGTCGGAGGGGCGGCAATGGTCGCCGGAGGGTTGGTCGTCCGGCGGTTGCTCGGCGGGTCGGCGCACGGCGACGGACAGTGGCCGCAGCGCCTCGTCGGCCGCCGCAGACCGCGCTGGCACGTCGCCACCGTGAACCGCCCGGCAGACAAGATCGGGGTGGACGGCCAACTGCCGGAGCCGTTGACCGGCCTCGGCGACGCGGTCGAGATCCAGGTCCGGCCGGCGGCCGGCAACCGGGGTACCGAGATCGCGGTACGGCTCAGGGACGGCGCCCGGCTCCCCGCCGCCAGGGCGGTCCGGCGAGTGATGGGCCGGGATCCCGAGCAGGCGATCCGGGCCGCGCTGCGGGAGGCGAAGCAGCTCATCGAGACCAGCGAGGTGCTGCACCCGGACTATCCGCCGACCACCGAGTCGACCCCGTTGAACAGGCCACTCCAGCTAACTACCCGGCACGGGCGCAGGGAGGGCCGGCTGTGAAGGCGCTGGTGTGGGAAGGGGCCAACGAACTTGCCGTACGCCAGGTGCCGGATCCACAGCTCCGCAACGACCAGGACGCCATCGTACGGGTGCGCCAGACCGTGACCTGCGGGTCCGACCTGCACCTGCTCGGCGGGTACGTGCCGTTCATGGAGCGCGGCGACGTGATCGGGCACGAGTTCCTCGGCGAGATCGTCGAGGTCGGTTCGCAGGTGCGCAAGCACCGGGTCGGAGACCGGGTGGTGGTCTGCTCGTTCGTCTCCTGCGGCAAGTGCTGGTACTGCCAGCAGAAGCAGTACTCGCTCTGCGACAACGGGAACACCAACCCGGTGATCACCGAGAACGTCTGGGGGTTCGCGCCCGGCGGCTGCTACGGGTACTCGCACGCGCTCGGCGGCTTCGCCGGCAGCCACGCGGAGTACATCCGGGTGCCCTACGCCGACCAGGGCGCCTTCACCGTACCGGAGGGGGTGAGCGACGAGCGGGCCGTCTTCGCCTCCGACTCCGCGCCGACCGGCTGGATGGGCGCCGACCTCGGTGGTGTGCGGCCGGGCGACGTGGTGGCGATCTGGGGCGCCGGGGCGGTCGGGCAGATGGCGGCCCGCGCCTCTGTCCTGCTCGGTGCCGACCGGGTGATCATGATCGACCGGCTCGATGACCGGCTGGAGATGGCGCAGCGGCACCTCGGGGTGGAGACGCTGAACTACGAGCGGCAGGACATCGGCGGCGAGCTGCTGGAACGCAGCGGCGGCCGGGGCCCCGACGTCTGCATCGAGGCGGTCGGGATGGAGTCGCACAGCGGCGGCCCGCAGCTCTGGTACGACCAGGTGAAGCAACAGTTGCGGATCGAGACCGACCGGCCGGTGGCGGCCCGGGAGGCGATCTACCACTGCCGCAAGGGCGGCAGCGTGTTCGTGCTCGGCGTCTTCGCCGGCATGGTGGACAAGTTCCCGCTCGGCGCGCTGATGAACAAGGGGCTGACCCTGCGCGGCGCCCAGCAGCACGGGCAGCGGTACATCCCCATGTTGCTGGAGCGGATGGCCCGGGGCGAGCTGGTCACCGAGCACCTCGCGACGCACACCATGCCGTTGGACGAGGCGCCGCGCGGCTACGACATGTTCAAGCAGAAGCTCGACGGTTGTGTGCGGGCCGTCTTCGTACCCGCCGGCTGAGCTGCCGGGGCGGCCCGCCGGCAACTCCGTCCGCCGGGCCCGGCGCCGGTGCCACCCCCCGTCACCCTGCCAGTCCGTTCGTCGATGGGATGAGCCGCGATGCGGAAACGGGTAACCACCGAACCCGGACACGACCCTGGGCGGCTGATCCTGGCCCCCGCACGCTCGGGCGGATATCCCGGGCCGGTCCGGGAGGCGGTCAAGGGCAGCCAACTCCTCCGCCTGCTGGCCACCACCGACGCCAAACAGATCGGGCTGCTCTATCTGACGACGTCGTTCGGCTTCTTCCTGGCGGCGGGGATCGAGGCGTTGCTGATGCGGGCCGAGCTGGCGCGCCCGGGAATGCAGTTCCTCTCGCCGGAGCAGTACAACCAGCTCTTCACCTCGCACGGCACCATCATGATGCTGCTCTTCGCCACCCCGCTGGCGTTCGCGTTCGGCAACTTCCTGGTGCCGTTGCAGATCGGCGCCCCGGACGTGTCGTTCCCCCGGCTCAACGCGCTGGCGTACTGGCTGTACCTGTTCGGTGGCCTGATGGTGCTCGGCGCCTTCCTCGTCCCCAACGGGGGGCCCGACTTCGGCTGGACGGCGTATCCGACGCTGAGCCGCTACGAACACAGCCCGGGGATCGGCGGTAACCTCTGGGTGGTCGGTCTGGTGATCTCCGGACTGGGCACCATCCTCGGCTCGGTCAACCTGATCACCACCACCCTGACCCTGCGGGCACCGGGCATGACGATGTTCCGGATGCCGCTGTTCACCTGGTCCATGCTGATCACCGCGCTGATGGCGGTGGTCGTCTTTCCGCTGCTGGCGGCGACGCTGCTGGCCCTGCTCGCCGACCGGGTGGTCGGTGCGCACGTCTACGCCGCCGAACACGGCGGGCCGATCCTCTACCAGCACCTGTTCTGGTATTTCGGCCATCCCGAGGTCTACATCGTGGCGCTGCCGTTCTTCGGCATCATCAGCGAGATCATCCCGGTCTTCAGCCGCAAGCCGCTGTTCGGCTACAAGACCATGGTCCTCGCCATCATCGTCATCTTCCTCTACTCGATGACGGTCTGGGCGCACCACATGTTCGCCACCGGTCAGGTGCTGCTGCCGTTCTTCTCCGCGTTCACGTTCATCATCGCCGTACCGACCGGAATCAAGTTCTTCAACTGGATCGGCACGATGTGGAAGGGGCAGTTGACCTTCGAGACGCCGATGCTCTTCTCGGTCGGGTTCCTGGTCACCTTCCTCTTCGGCGGGCTCACCGGGGTGCTGCTGGCCAGCCCGCCGGTGGACTTCCACACCACGGACACCTACTTCGTCGTCGGCCACTTCCACTACGTGCTCTTCGGCACCATCGTCTTCGCCGCGTTCGCCGGGGTCTACTTCTGGTTCCCCAAGATGACCGGCCGGCTCCTCGACGAACGGCTGGGCCGGGTCCACTTCTGGATGATGTTCCTGGGCTTCCACGGCACCTTCCTGGTGCACCACTGGCTCGGCAACGAGGGGATGCCGCGCCGGTACGCCGACTACCTGCCCACCGACGGCTTCACGATCCTGCACACCTTCTCCACCATCAGCAGCTTCGTGCTCGGCGCCTCCACCCTCTTCTTCATCTACAACGTCTGGAAGTCGTGGCGGTTCGGCCGGGTGGTCGACGTCGACGACCCCTGGGGATTCGGCAACTCGCTGGAATGGGCCACCACCTGCCCGCCGCCGCTGCGCAACTTCGACCGGATGCCGCTGATCCGGTCCGAGCGGCCCGCCTTCGACGCGAAGTACGGCCCGCTCGTCGCCGACCTCGGCCGGGACCTGCCGCAACGGGCCGCCGAACCACCGCAACGGATCCGCGACGAACTGCACCGTGGCCGTACGACGCCGGAGCCACCGATGGCGGAGGGCGCCCAGGGGGCGCGGGATGCGGTCGCGCACTATCCACCGGAGCAGTCCGGCGCCCGGCCGGTGCAGGTACCCGAGCCGGACGAGGTCCGCCGGCCGAGCTTCGAGCAGACCGACGAGGCGACCGACAACCCGTTCGACGCCGAACGCACCGGACCGAGTTCGAAACGGTGGCGGGACCCCCCGAGCGGCAGAGAGGAGGAGGAAGCGGACTAGCCCGGTGGACCAGCAGGTCAGGCGCGCGGCGGAGCAGAGACGGTGACCCGCGGTGGGGGTGTCGGCGTGCGGATAGTCCATCGAGGGGCGACACTCTGCCCATGACGGTGATCCCGCCCGCGACACGCGTCCGGCACTGACGGGGGAGCGGTCGTGGCCACCGACCTCACCCGCCGGGAGTTCCTCGGCCGCACCGCAGGGGCCGCCGTCGCTGCCACCGGACTGGCGGCCGTCCGTACCGTCGAGGAGCGGCACCGGGTGATCGTGGTCGGCAGCGGGTACGGCGGGGCGATCGCCGCGTACCGGCTGGCCGAGGCCGGCGTACGCAGTGTGGTGCTGGAACGCGGCCGGCGCTGGCCGGTGACCCCGGCCGGGGACACCTTCCCGCCGTTCCTGCGCCCGGATCGCCGGTCGTCGTGGTTCACCCCCACCCCGGTCTATCCCGGCATGCCGCCGGCGGTCTACCGGCCGTACGCCGGACTCTTCGAAAAGATCGTCGGACAGGGCACGAGCGTGGTCACCGGTGCCGCCGTGGGCGGCCTCTCGCTGGTCGACGGGGTGCTGCTGCAACCGGCCGGGGCGGTCTTCGACCGGGTGATGCCGGCCGAACTCGACTACCAGGAGATGGCCGACCGCTACTACCCCCGGGTCCGGGCCCGGATCGGGGTCGGCACCATCCCCGACGACGTCCTGGCGCACCCGCGCTACGCCGGCACCCGGCTCTTCCTCGACCAGGCACGCCGGGCCGGCCTGCCGGCGGGGCGGATCGACGAGGCGTGCGACTGGTCCGTGGTCCGGGCCGAGCTGGCCGGGGACGCGGTGCCGTCGGCGTCGATCGGCGAGTACCTGACCGGGATCAACAGTGGGGCGCGTACCTCGGTGGACCGCAACTATCTGGCCTGGGCCGAGGCGAGCGGGCTGGCCGAGGTCCGGCCGCTGCACGTGGTGACCGACATCGCGACCGACGCGCAGGGCCGGTACGTCGTCCGGGCCCGGCACATCGACGCCGACGGCAACCTGCGGGAACGGGTGACGTTGACCGGTGACGCCCTGGTGCTGGCCGCCGGGTCGATGGGTACCTCCCGGATGCTGGTCCGGGCCCGGGAGACCGGGGCGCTGCCGCGACTGACCGAGGAGGTCGGCCGGCACTGGGGCAACAACGGGTCCCGGATCCACCTGCGGGCGTTGGTGCCCGAGCCGACCGGGGCGTACCAGGGCGGCCCGACAAGTGTGGCGATCATGCGCTGGGACGACCCGGAGAACGCGGTCACCATCGAGTTCGGTCCGGCGCCGTTTCCGGTGGAGACCCACGCGATGCCGGTGCCGGGCTTCGGGATCTGCGAGCCGGTCGGCCGCTTCGAGTACCTGCCGCTCACCGACGACGTCCGGCTGATCTGGCCGCCGGACGGGGACCGGGCGGCCCAGCAGGCGATCCTGGCCGCACTGCGACAGTTGGTCACCGGGTCGGGCGAGTCGTCCGGCCCGGCACCGCCGCCGACCGGGATCGGCGTACTGGACGGGCTGCTGTCGCTGGCCGCCGCCGCGCCGTACGGGCTGCTGGACATGAACGGGCTGGAGGCGTACACCTTCCATCCGCTCGGCGGCGCGGTGCTCGGCCGGGCCTGCGACGGCTTCGGCCGGGTCGCCAACTATCCCGGGCTGTACGTCGTCGACGCCTCGTTGATCCCCGGTTCCACCGCGGCCTGTAACCCGGCGCTGACCGTCGCCGCGTTGGCCGAGCGCTGCCTCGACGACATCGTGGCCCGGGACGTGGGTGTCGTCTTCTGACAGCTCGGCTCGGGCGATTGTGTCGTACCCGGGCGGCAGAATGCGGGCCGACGACCCCAGGAAGTGAGTGACTGATGATCGGAAAGCTGGAGATGGTGGTGCTCGACGCGCCCGACATCCAGGGTCTCGCCGCGTTCTACCGAGGGCTGGCCGGGTGGGTGCAGTCGGACGTGGACGACGAATGGATCACGCTGAACACGCCTGACGGCTGGCAGGTCGGCCTGCAACTGGCGCCGGACCACCAGCCGCCGCGCTGGCCCGGCCAGGACCGACCCCAGCAGGCTCATCTCGACCTGCGGGTCCCCGACCTCGACGCCGGACTCGACCGGGCCGTCGGCCTCGGCGGGACCCTGCTGAACCGGAACGAGACGTGGTACACGATGGCCGACCCTGCCGGGCACCCCTTCGACCTCTGCCTTAAGGCGGACAACCCGGACACCACCCTGATGGGCGTGATGCTGGACTGCCCCGACGCCAAGGTGCTCAGCGCCTTCTACGCCGAGCTGCTCGGCAAGCCGGTCAGCTTCGAGGCCGACGGCATGGCGATGATCGGCAACGACGGTGAGCAGCCGGTGCTCTTCCAGCAGGTCGCCGACTACACCGCACCCCGCTGGCCGGACCCGGCCCATCCGCAGCAGGTGCACCTGGACGTGCTCGTCGAGGACTTCGACGTCGCGGAGCCGGCGGTGCTCGCGCTGGGCGCGACGCGGCAGCCGGGCGGTGGGCGCACCTTCCGGGTCTACACCGACCCGGCCGACAAGCCGTTCTGCCTGACCCGTCCCGGGCAGCCGTAGCCGCCCAGCGGCCGTTACGCCCAGCGGGGCAACCCGGCCCGCGTCCCCGGGTCGGCGGGTTCGCCGAACCGCAGGTGGTTGCCGAACGGGTCGGCGACGGTGAGCACCCTGCCGTCCCACTGGGCCCGCTCGACCCGGGGCGTCCAGACCGCCGGCCCCCACACCGGCACCTCGGTACGCCGCTGGTTCAACCGTTCGCGCAGCTCGTCGACGCCGTCGATCCAGAGGAACACCGTCGCACCCTGCCCGGCGTCGTACGCCGCCTCGGCCAGGTGCAGAGTGGTGCCGTGCCGGGACACCTGGCCGTAGTAGGCGGTGCCGGGGCCGGCGTTCGGTCCGCCGAAGTCGACGGTGAAGCCGAGGAAGTCCACATAGAACTGGAGTGCCGGGTCGACGGCGAAGATCCGTAGTACCGGGATCGTGCTGTTGCCGGCGCCCCACGGGAACGCGGATTCCGGCTCGTCACCGGCCGGTGCGGCGGCGGCCGGTTGCCGGGCGGCCAGGACGTTCCAGCTGTCGACGCCGTGCTGCCGGGCGACGATCTCCAGGCACTCGCTGTGCGTCACCGCCAGGTCGAACCGGCCGCGCAACTCGCCCCGCAGCGCCCTGGCCATCGCCTTCGGGCCGGGAGTCGCGGACGCCGGACCGGTAGTCGCGGGCGTCGTGCCGGGTTCGGTTGCCGCGTTCGTCGGGTCGGGGATCGACGTGGTCATCGAAGCTCCATACCGGCGGCCGTCGTCTCAGCGCTTGCGTTACTGACCGGGCCGCCTTCAAGAGTCTCCGGTGCGACAGTCAGGAATCGAGCGATGCGTTCACCAAACCCGGGGGCGCAAGCGGCCGGCCGCATCGGAGCCGGTCACAGCATAGCGGCCCGAGTATCCCGCCACCGCCCCGCGCGCCGGCCTCCCGGGCGGCGGCCATCCCGCCCGGGAAGACCGATCTCCGCACGCCCGTCCCGCCCGGGCACCAACTGCTCCGGACGGGACGGGACGGGCGACGGCGGCCGGTCGCCGGGTGGGCCGATCCGGCGCTCAGCTACCGGGGCGGGGGAACGCCACCGGGCTGCGGTGCCCGGCGGTGTCGACGGCGCGTACGCCGAAGAAGACGTTGTCCTTCGACAGGTCGATGGTCGTCGTGGTGACGTCGCCGACCGGGATCACGTGGGTCCACTCCGGTGCGGTGGTCTCCCGCCAGACGACCTCGTAACCGGCCAGGTCCGGTTCGGTGCCCCGGGTCCAGCGCAGTTCGGTGTCGTTGGTCAGGTTCGAGGTGACGATGGTGGCGCCCTTCGGCGTGCCGGGGGCCTGGGCCAGGGACCAGAGCGCCGCCGCGTTCACCTTGGCCACCCGGGTGATGTACTCGAAGTCGCAGAACTCCGGCAGGTCGCCGTACTGCTTGCCGTCGACCACCCGGACGTCCTGGTGCTGGTGCGCGAAGTCCTCGTTCGGCTCGGTGAACCGGCCTGCCGGGTACCCCTGCTCCAGGAACGAGATGTGGTCGCTGCCGCGCAGGTAGCGGTCCCGGCGGTAGATCACCCGGATCCGCATCCCGGTGCTGTCGTTGTCCGCCACGTCGCTGACGTACCGGGCGAGTTGCCGGCTCGGCGAGTCGTTCTCGCCGCCGACCGAGCGCCGGGTGTTGCCCTCGGCCGGCGTCTCGGCCGTCGGCACGCCCTCGGCGAAGAGCCGGAGCGTACGCCGGTCCCGGGTGCCGTCGTCCGCCGTCGAACTGCCGACGATGTCGTCGCTGAACATGCCCTGCACGTCGGCGCCGGCCGCCTTGTACTGCCGGGCCATGTATCCCGAACCGTAGAGGCCCTGCTCCTCGCCGGCCACCGCGGCGAAGACGATGGTGGCCCCGCTGCGTCGGGTCGCCATGATCCGGGCGAGTTCCATCGCCACCGCCACCCCGGAGGCGTCGTCGTCGGCGCCCGGCGAGTCGCTGGTGGCGTCCATGACGTCGGTGCACCGGGAGTCGTAGTGCCCGGTCACCACGTAGATCCGCTCCGGCGAGGTCTCGCCGCGCAGCGTGGCGACCACGTTGGTGATCCGGGTCGGCACCGGGATACGGGAGGCCGGCTCCTGGATGTACGACTGGAGTTCCACCGTCATCCGTCCGCCGGAGCGGGCGGCGTAACCCCGCATCTGCTCGTAGATCCAGTCCCGGGCGGCGCCGATGCCCCGGGCCGGGTCGTCCTGGCTGGAGAGGGTGTGCCGGGTGCCGAACTCGGCGAGCCGGCGGACGATGGCCTCGATCCGGCGCTGATCGATCTCGCGGAGCAGCTCCCGCAGTTCCCGGTCGGGCGACTGGGGCCGGATCGGCCGACCGGGTCCGGACGGGCCGCCGCCGGTGCTGGCGGAGGCGGCCGGGACGGCGGTGAGCGGAGCGGCGACCGTGGCGGCGGCCGCGGTGACGGTGGCGGCGGACAGGAACGTACGGCGGGTCGGCTTTGTGGGCCCGTCGCCTCGGGAGTCCTGGGATGTCATGCCAGGCATCGTCATCAATGCGAGCTGTGGCTGTCAACGGGCATGATCGTCTTTCTCGCCCGGTCCGCCGTCGTCCCGACCCCGTCCGGGCCGGCCGACCCGTCCGCCGGATACGCCCAGCGGTGGGTTTGCCCGGCGGATGGCCGGGAAGGGGCCTCCCATGACCAAACCGCGCGTTGTGATCGTCGGGGCCGGGTTCGCCGGCTACCACGCGGCCAAGAGCCTGTCCCGGATCGCCAACGGCCGGGCCGAGATCATGCTGCTGAACCCGACCGACTTCTTCCTGTACCTTCCGTTGCTGCCCGAGGTGGCGGCCGGGATCCTGGAGCCGAGCCGGGTCTCGGTCTCCCTCGCCGGCACCCTCAACGGAGTCCGGGTGGTGATCGGCGAGGCGAACCACATCGACCTGGCCGCGAAACGGGTCGACTACACCGGCGCCGAGAACGACCCCGGGCAGCTCGACTACGACCGGCTGATCATCTCGGTCGGCAGCGTCAACAAGCTGCTGCCGATCCCCGGGGTCACCGAGCACGCGCACGGCTTCCGAGGGCTGCCCGAGGCGCTCTACCTGCACGACCACGTGGTCAGCCAGGTTGAACTGGCCGAGGCGACCGACGACGAGGCGGAGCGGGACGCGCGTACCACCTTCGTGGTCGTCGGCGCCGGCTACACCGGTACCGAGGTGGCCGCGCACGGGCAGCTCTTCACCGACGCGCTGGCCGCCCAGCACCCCCGGCTCGGCGTACGGCCGCGCTGGATGCTGCTCGACCTCGCCGAGCGGGTACTGCCGGAACTCGACCAGCGGATGTCGCAGACCGCCCGCCGGGTGCTCGACGCCCGGGGCGTGGACGTGCGGATGGGCACCACGGTCAAGGAGGCGACGGCCGACGGCGTGCGGCTCAGCGACGGTGAGTACGTGCCGACCCGCTCGCTGATCTGGTGCGTCGGGGTCCGCCCCGACCCGCTCGTGGCCGACCTGGGACTGCCCACCGAGAAGGGGCGGCTGGTGGTCGACGAGTTCCTCAACGTGCCCGGCTTCCCCGACGTATACGCCTGCGGGGACGCCGCCGCCGTACCCGACCTGACCCGGCCGGGCGAGTCGACGGCGATGACCGCCCAGCACGCCCAGCGGCAGGGGAAACTGGCGGCGCACAACGTCGCCGCCTCGTACGGGCAGGGCAAGCGGCGGCCGTACCGGCACCACGACCTCGGCTTCGTGGTGGATCTCGGCGGCACCGACGCGGCCGCGAACCCGGTGCACGTGCCGCTGTCCGGGCTGCCGGCCAAGGCGGTCACCCGCGGCTACCACCTGATCGCGATGCCGGCCAACCGGGCCCGGGTCAGTGCCGACTGGCTGCTGGACGCGGCGTTCACCCGGCAGGCGATCCAGCTCGGCCTGGTGCCGGCGAACGCCGTACCCCTGGAGAGCGCCTCTCCCGAGCTGCCGGCCCGCTGGTAGCGGCGGGCCGGCGGGTGCGGTGGGCCGTCACGGGCCGAAGCGGGGTCCGCTCGCCCGTTCCGGCGGCGGTGCGGCCATCCCGGCGCCGACCTCGTCGATCGCGTCGTCGATCTGGTGCGCCAGCGCCACGTCCGGCGCGGTCACCGCGTCCAGTGAACGCGTCCGGACGGTGAGCACCGCCGTCCCCGGCGACTCGCGGCCGACCGTCGGCCCCCGACCGGTCTCCGGCCGCAGCCGGGCCAGCCGGCCCAGCACCCGGTCCAGGTTCTCCGGCGGCAGCTCGATGGTCCGGGTCAGCCTGCGGCGGTCCCCCGACCAGTAGGGGAGGGTCGCCAACGCGTCCCGCAGTTCGTCGTCGGTCAGCGCGGCGGTGGCGCCGGCCGGGTCGACCAACCCGCCGCCGGCCGGTGGCGGGCCGAGCAGGTCCCGCAGCTCCGGCGGCAGGTTCAGCGAGTCGATCAGCCCGCCGTCCTGTGCGGCGAGCGCGCTCAGCGTCGCCTGTGCCTGATACCGGGCCTGTTCCGGGCTGCGATGGGTCAGCCGGGCCACCTCGTCGAGGAAGCCGGCCAGGTCGCGGCGCCGGTTGCCGGCGGCCAGCGAGCCGTCGTCATGCAACTGGTTCGGTACGGCGGCGAGCAGCCGTTGCCGGTCGGCGTCGTCCAGCGCCCGGGCCAGCGTGACGACCGTGGCCCCGGCGGCGGCCCGGGCCTGTTCGAAGTCGACGCCGGCCCGGCGTCCGATGTCGGAGACGAGTTCCCGATACCCGATCATTGGGACGTCGGTGGTGGTCGTGCCGACCACCACGTCGGGGACCGGGTTGGGCCGCTCGGCCGGTGCCGGCGGCGGGGTGACCGGGCCACCGCGCTCGGCGTTCGGCTTGCGGCTCCCGGCCCGGGCGGGACCGTCCCGGCGGCCCCGGTCGAGGCTGGTGAGCTGCTTGTCCGCGCCGAAGGTCGCGCCGACCTCGCTCGGCCGCCGGCCCCGCTGACGGGCCTGCCGGGCCAGGGTACGGCGCCGCTGGTTGTCGCCCTCCATCTGCTTGCCGCTCATGCCGTCTCCTCGCTGCGCTCGTCGTCGTGAGCCCTCGAGTTCGACCGGCCGATCGCCGATCCGGGCCCACCTCGGCTCGCTCCGCGTTTCGCCACCACCGGGCGGGGTCGGCCGCCGGCCGACCGTACGCCTGCGGCGCGATCAACCGCCTTCCCGACCCCGCACCGGCGAAACGCGCCGGGACCCGGGCCCCGGTGTGCGGGGAGTTGATCCGGCCGGGGTGAGGCCACCTCACCCGGTGGGGGTGAGGCCACCTCACCCGGTCGGGGCCGATGATCGGGTCGGCCCGTGAGACCCACGTGCCCGCCCGAGGAGGGTCACCATGAAGCGGATCGTCGAGATCGTCCCCGCCCGGCCCGGTTGGTACGCCCGCTGGCGGCTCGCCCCGGACACGACCCGTTGCTACCCGGTGTCGCTCTGGGCACTGCTCGAGGAGACCGACGAGGGTGGTCGGGAGGTCATCGGGGTGGACGCCGTCGGTCAGTGGCCCGGCTCCGAGGAGAACGAGACGGGCGGCGAGTTCGTCCGCTACCTGTTTCAGCCGCCGGACAGCGGCGCACCCGAAGATGCCGCCCGCGCCGACGAGTTGGGCGTCGAGCCGGTCCGCCAGCCGGCCCGGCTCAAGGCCGTCTGAGCGACGCCTTCCGGCTGCCGTGGGTCAGCGCCGGCCGACGGGCCGGTTGTGACGTTGGCGGCCGCGACTGTTCAGAGCAGTTCGAGCGGTCGCGGTCCGTCGGGTGCTGGGAAGGCCCGGTCGAGTTCGGCGAGGTCCTCCCCGGTGAGGGTCAGCTCGGCGGCGGCCCGGTTCTCCCGGACGTGCTCCGGGCTGCTTGCCTTGATCACCGTGCAGACCCCGTGCTGACCGAGTAGCCAGGCCAGTCCCACCTGTCCGGGCGTGGCGCCGTGCCGCCGCGCAACCCTGGTCAGCGCCGGGTGCCCGAGCATCCGGCCCCGCTCCAGCGGCGAGTACGCCATCACCGGCAGGCCGGCGGCGCGGCAGCGGGGCAGGAGGTCCCACTCGGCGCCCCGGCGGGTGAGGTTGTAGGGGATCTGGTCGGTCTCCACGGCGGTACCGCCCGGGATGGCGGCCAGTTCGACCACCTCCGGTACGTCGAAGTTGCTCACCCCCCAGTGCCGGATCAGTCCCTGGGTGATCAGGCTGGTGAACGCCTCGACCGTCTCCGGCAGCGGTGCGTCGCCGCGCTGGTGCAGCAGGTACAGGTCGATCCGGTCGGTGCCGAGCCGCTCCAGGCTGCGGGCGCAGGCGTCGGCGGTCCCGGTGACGCCTGCGTGCTCCGAGGAGACCTTGCTGACCAGGAAGATCTCCTCGCGCCGGTCGCCGAGCGCCTCCCGGATCAGTTCCTCCGCGCCGCCGTCGGCGTACACCTCGGCGGTGTCGATCAGGGTGAGGCCGGTATCCACCCCGGCGCGGAGCGCGGCGATCTCGTCGTCCCGCCGTCGTGGGTCCTCGGCCATGCCCCAGGTGCCCTGGCCGAGTGCGGGAATCTCCTCGCCGGAGGGAAGTGTGACCGTGGGGACGCCCCGCTCCGCCATGCCCGTTCTCCTTCCTGACCAGGCCGTACCCCTGCCGCCGGTGCGCGCCTTCCCCCGGCCGTCCCCGGCAAACCGACCTCGCCGGCCGGTGGCCGGGGAGGTCGGCGAACGGGCCGCCCGGTACCGTCGGCCGGCACCGGGGCCTCGATGTGGGTCTCTGGTCGATGCGTATACTTGCCTGACTGCAAGTATCGGCTGCTGAGCGTTCGGAGGCGGGTGTGGTTTTCTCCGTCAGGCATGTGCCGCACCCCCGACTGGTGCGCCTCCACCTGGCCGGCGAACTGGACATCACCACCGCGCCGACGCTCGGCGCGGAGATCGACCAGTTGGTCGACGACGGGCACCATCGCCTGCTCGCCGACCTCGCGGAGCTGACCTTCTGCGACTCCAGCGGCCTGGCGGCGTTCGTCCGGGGGGATGACCGGGCAGCCTCCCGGGGCGGCTGGCTGCGGCTGACCGGTGCGACGGGGCGGGTCGAGCGGGTGTTGCGGATCAGTGGCCTGGACGACTTGCTCCGTTATGACCGGGAACAGCATGACCCGGCCGCATTGGGCGACCGTTGATCGGTTAGAGTTCGCACGCCGCGTCGACGGTCGACAGCTTGCCGGTCACCACACCGTAGGCTGGTGACGCGGGTCGCCACGTTCCATCCCGACGACCAGAGGCAGGTATGCCGTGCACGCAGCCGAGCCGAATCCCGTACGCATCCTGGTCGTCGACGACGACCCGGGCGACGTCCTGATGATCGAGGAGGCATTGGCCACCTCGGAGGTGCCGAAGGCGATCGACGTGGTCGGCGACGGTCAGGAGGCGATGGAGTTCCTGCACCAGGAGGGGCGGCACCGGGAGGCTCCCCGGCCGGACATGATCCTGCTGGACCTGAACATGCCCCGGATGGACGGTCGGCAGGTGCTCAACCAGGTCAAGAGTGACGACAACCTGCGGACGATCCCGATCGTCGTGCTGACCACGTCCAACGCCGACACCGACATCCTCGGCAGCTACAACCTGCGGGCCAACGCGTACGTCACCAAGCCGATCGACCTCGACGACTTCAACGACGTGATCCGGCGGATCGACGAGTTCTTCGGGCAGATCGTGGTGCTGCCGAAGCGCCCCTGACCGGGGCATCGCCGGGCGGACTCGACGCCGGCCCGGCCGAGCCCGCCGGACGGGCGGCTGGCCGTCCGGCGATACTCGCCCGGCCTACCGGCTGCACTTTCGATCATGCCCTGTCGGCGGCGTGCGTTGCCTTGTTACCGTCGGCGCCCAGCGGGATCGAGAGGAGCAGGGGCGTTGGACGGGGCGACGGCGTACCTGGTGGCGGCGGCGGGTCTGCTGGTCGCGGCGGCGGGCGTGCTGGTGGCGGTGGTCGCGCTGCGTACCGCCCGGAAGCGGGCCGCCGGGCCGGCCAGGACCCGGGTGACCGATCCGTTCCGGAGCACCGACGACGACGCCGACGCGCTGCGCGGCGACCCGCGCACCCTCAAGCCCGGCGACCTGGTGGAGATCCGGCACACCTCGTACGGAGTACGCGGCACGCTGCGGTTCCGGGAGGGCGCCTGGGGCTGGACCGAGCACCTGCTCGACGACGCGCACGGCAGCAAGCTCTGGCTCTCGGTCGAGGAGGACCCCGACCTGGAACTGGTGCTCTGGACCGCGCTACCGGACGTTGACGTCAGCCCGGGCCCGGCCGAGCTGGAGGTCGGCGGCCGGCGGTACCGGCGGGACGAGTCGGGGCGGGCCACCTTCACCTCGGCTGGCAGCACCGGACTGCACCCGACCGGCACGGTCCGCTACCACGACTACGTCGCCGCCGACGGCTCCCCGCTCTCCTTCGAGGCGTACGGCGACAGCGGGCGCTGGGAGGTCGGTACCGGCGAGCGGCTGCACCGGGCCGAGGTGCTGATCTATCCACAGGCGACGGACGGCGCCGACGGCCCGGCGGCGGGGCGGATCGGCTGAGACGATGCTGGTCACCCTGCACACCGCGTACGAGGACACCACCGCCGCCGAGCTGAGCCTCGCGCTGGACACCCCGGAACAGCCCGCGCTCCACCTGCTCGACCTGGGCCGGCTGGCACCACTGGGCCGGCCCGGGACCCGGCTCCAGCTCCGGCTGCTCGGCGCCTCCCACCAGGTGGTGCTGGAAGGTCCCGGCGGTGGGCTGATCGAGACGGTGGCCTGCCTGCCGGGCCGGCGCCCCGAGCTGCCGGCGACGCTGACCGACCCGGCCACCGGCTACCGGTTCACCGCCCGGGTGCGGCGGCTGGCGCCGGCGCGGATGTCGGCCGCGACCGCCCGGCTGCGGCGTGACCTCGCCGGCGACCCGTACGCGCTGGTCGGGGTCTTTCCCGGCGGTCCGGACGCGATCACCGCGCTGCGGGTGGCGCGCCGGCCCGACCCGGGCGGGGGCGGGACCGGCCGGATCGGTTGGCGCACCTGGCACGCGTACCCGCAGAGCGGCGAAGTGGTGGAGACGGAAACGGTGGTGACGGCGGTATGACGTACCGCAGGTGGTTCGTGGTCGGCGGCGCGTTCGCACTGGTGGGCGCCTTGGTTGCCGGCTTCGCCATCTTCTACGGCAACTTCTCCCCGCGCGGCTACGTGCGGGACCGGTACGTGCGGGCGGCGGCCCAGGACATCGGCGGGGACGCGACCGCGTACCGCTCGGACAGGTCGCCGAGCGTGGTCGCCGACGAGATCACCGAGGCGTGGCAGCCGGCCGACCGGTACGTCGACGCCAGCGGCGTCTACCTGCGCTACGACGAGGACTCAGTGGTGATCCTGCCGCTGGCCGGCGGCTCGCTGATCCTGCTGGAGCGCCTGGTCACCGCCTATCCCCGCTACTCCAGCACGGTCGGCAACGCCTGGGGCTGGGGGCGCGGCAGCTCGGTCCGGGGCGGCGGTCCCGGCGCCGGCAAGTAACCCAGGGCACCATCCCCTCGGCTCACTACCACCCCCACCTCCTCATCCCTCCGGAGCCTGATGTGTTGACGACCCTTGCCACCGACCTGCTGGCCACCCTCGCCTACGGGGTGGTCGGGCTCGTGCTGATGGCCGTCGGCTACCTGCTGGTCGACCTGGCCACCCCGGGCCGGCTGCACGACCTGATCTGGGTCGACCGCAACCGCAACGCCGCGCTGCTGCTCGCCTCCAACCTGGCCGGGGTGGGCGTCATCGTCACCACCGCGATCGTGGTCAGCCACGACGACTTCGTCGAGGGGATCGTGAGCTGCGCCGCGTACGGGCTGCTCGGATTGCTGATCATGGCCGGGGCGTTCCTGCTGCTCGACCTGGCCACTCCGGGGCAGCTCGGCGAGATCCTGGTCGACCCGGAGCCGCACCCGGCGGTCTGGGTGTCGGCGGTGGTCCACCTGTCGACCGGTGCCGTGATCGCGGCCGCGATCAGCTGATGGCCGTCGGCGGAAAGGGAAGCAGCGGGGGAAGCGCGAATGCGCGCTGGATCGCCACCGGGCGGGCGAAGGCGGCCGAGAAGACCGCCAAGCGACTCAAGATCGTCCTGGCGGTTGTGGTGAGCCTGGCCGTCGTGGGATTCATCGTCCTCGCGGCGCTGAGCCCCGACGACGACAGCACGGTGGTGCCGCCGCCCGAGCCCGCCGAGCGGACCGACACCGTCACGCTGCTCCGGCGGGCGCACACTACGCAGCAGATCTGTTACGGCTGGCGGCTACGTACCGGCGGAGCGCCGTACCAGGCCACACCGGTGAGCGTCGGCTCCAACCTCGGCGACAACGTCGCGGTGGACAGCGATCCGACCCGCTGCCCCCGCTGGGTGGAGATCGACGCGGCGGTCTGGTACACCCCGGAGAGCAGCGAGTCGAGCGACAGCGCCTCGTACCGGGTGAGCAGCTCCGCCGACCTGGCACACATCGACTTCGACCGGGGTCTTCAGCGGCTCGGCGTCGACCCCGACCGGTTCGTCGACGATCCCGGCTGGGCGGTCTGCCAGGCGGCGGTGCTGCTGCCGCTGCTGGTCTCGGAGAACGGTGCCGGCTCGGCGACCCGGGCTCCGAGCGCGTCGGCTGCCTCGACGGCACCGTCGCCGCTGCCCGATCCCGGGAACGACTTCTGGCGCGACCGCTGGGTTCTGCTGCTCGGTGCCGCCGGGCTCTTCCTGCTCACCGCCCTCTTCCTGGCGATCGGCGTGTTCGAGCGCCGGCACCAGGATCCGCCGCCGGTCGCGTCCGCCACCGACCCGAGCCCGGGCGCCGGCAGCGCGGCCGTACCCCGGAAAGGCCGCCGCAGCCGCGGTCGACGCCGATGACCGACACCCTTTCCGACCCCGGTGCGGGGCCGCAGACCGCGCCGAGTGTGCCGGCGGGCAAGCCACGGCGGCGGGCGGCCCGGGCGGCGGTGCTCGGCGCGGTCTTCGTCTGCGCCGCCTGCGGCCTGGTCTACGAACTGGCCCTGGTGGCGCTCGGCAGCTACCTGATCGGGGACACCGTCGGCCAGGCGTCGATCGTGCTCGGCGTGATGGTCTTCGCGATGGGCATCGGG
Organism: Plantactinospora sp. KLBMP9567; assembly: GCF_033446045.1. Lineage (NCBI taxonomy): Bacteria > Bacillati > Actinomycetota > Actinomycetes > Micromonosporales > Micromonosporaceae > Plantactinospora > Plantactinospora sp. KLBMP9567. Next base: position 103,629 of record NZ_JAWQRR010000004.1, read on the forward strand.
GCGCTGGTCGCCAAGCCGTTCCAGCACCGGGCCGCCGCCGCGTTCGCGGTCGTCGAACTCGCCCTCGCGCTCTTCGGCGGACTCTCGGTGCTCGGCCTCTACGTCGCCTTCGCCTGGCTCGACCTCTACGCGCCGGCCCTGGTCGGCACCGCCCTGCTGCTCGGGCTGCTGATCGGGGCGGAGATCCCGCTGCTGATGGTGCTGTTGCAGCGGATCCGGGAACAGTCCGCCGGCAGCGCCGTCGCCGACCTGTTCGCCGCCGACTACGTCGGCGCGCTGCTCGGCGGCCTCGCCTTCCCGTTCCTGCTGATGCCCTTCTTCGGCCAGCTCCGTGGCGTACTGGTGGTCGGAGTGGTGAACGCGCTGGCCGGGTTGGCGCTGGTCGGCACGGTCTTTCGGCGGGAGCTGACCGCCCGGGTCCGGGTCGCGCTGGCCGCCGGCACCGTCGTGGTCGGCCTCGTCCTCGGGTACGCCTACCTGACCGCCGCCGACTTCGAGGTGACCGCCCGGCAGCAGCTTTTCCGGGATCCGGTGGTGCACGCCGAGCGCAGCGCGTACCAGGAGATCGTGCTGACCCGGTCGGTCCCGCTGGTCTCGCAGGGCGTCACCGACCTGCGGCTCTATCTCAACGGGGACCTCCAGTTCAGTTCGGTCGACGAGTACCGCTACCACGAGGCGCTGGTGCATCCGGCACTCGCCGGCAGCCGGCGCTCGGTACTCGTCCTCGGCGGCGGCGACGGGCTGGCCGTACGGGAGCTGCTGCGCTATCCCGACGTCGGCTCGGTGACCGTGGTGGAGCTGGATCCGGCGGTGGTGCGGCTGGCCCGGACCGAGCCGCAACTACGGGCGCTGAACGGGGACGCCTTCGCCGACCCCCGGGTCCGGATCGTCAATGCCGACGCCTTCGGCTGGCTGCGCGCCCAGCCGGCCCGGTTCGACGCGGTGGTGGTGGACCTGCCGGACCCGGACGAGACGGCGACCGCGAAGCTCTATTCGGTGGAGTTCTACTCGCTGGTCCGGGCGGTGGTCGCCGACCGGGGACGGGTGGTGGTGCAGGCCGGTTCGCCGTACTTCGCGCCCCGCTCGTACTGGTGCGTCGAGGCGTCGCTGCGGTCGGCCGGCTTCGGCACGCTGCCGTACCACGTCGACGTGCCCTCGTTCGGCGACTGGGGGTTCCTGCTCGCCGCCCCGGGGCCGGACGCGCCGGTGCTGGGGCTGCCGGCCGAGGTACCCGCACTGCGCTACCTGGACACCGGGACGCTGCGGGCCGCCACGAACTTCCCGCCGGACCGGCACCGGCTGGAGCTGCCGCCGTCCACCCTGCTGCACCCCCGGGTGCTGGAGTACGCCCGCGCGGAGTGGCGCCGCTACTGAGCCGGTCCGGCGTACCGCTCAGACCAGTGCACCGACCACGGTTCCGGCCCGCCCCTCGTGCTGGGCGTACGCGTCGGGGAACGCGGAGACCTGCACCGCCTGCGCGGCGCCGGTCACGCTCATCTCCTGCCAGCCGGGGATCTGGAGCAGGGCTGCGTAGAACTGCTCGGCCGCGTACGCCGGGCGCATCAGGTCCGCGACGGTGCCCCAGCCGGAGCTGGGCCGTTGCTGGAACAGCCCGACCGAGTCGTGGTCGTAGCCGACGCCCTGGTTCGGGTGGTCCAGCGATTCCGGCAGTACGCCGCTGGCCAGGTTGTAGAGGTTGCTCTCCTGCATGGCGGTGGCGATCGCGACCACCAGCCCCCGGCGCGGGATGTCCATCTTCACCCCGACCTGGACGATGGTGTGTGCGTTGTCCATCTGTGCCTGGGTGAGCCCGGCGACCGGGGTCGGCCGGCTGGGTTTCTTGCTGGCCCGGGCGACCTTGGTCCGGGTCACCGTCGGCCGGGCGGTCGGCGTGCCGGAGGGGGTGGCGGTCGGGGTCGGGGTCGGCGCGGGCGCCCGTTCGGTGGCCCGGGAGGCGGGCTGGCGTTCCGCGCTGGCGGCGCGCTCGGCGAGCAGGTTGGCCGGGGCGGGGTCGACCGGTGTGGTCGCGGCCCGCGACTCGACGAAGACCACCGCGCCGAGGCAGCAGGCCACCGCGGCGACCGAACCGACTCGGACCGGGCCGGACGAGAGCAGTGCCCGGGTCCGGCGCAGCCGGCGCGGCGCGACGGCCGGGTGCCGGCCGGCTGCCTGGTCGGTGGAGTCGACATCGGCCGAACGGTCAGCCTGCGCTCCGTTGTCCTGTCCACGATCAGTGTGTTCCCTGTGATGCACCCGCCGAGGTTAGGTAACGCCGAGCTGAATGGGGCGGGTCGGGTCGGTGGCCTGCGCCACACTTTTGCCTGGTCAATCGGGCAGTCGTCGGCACCGGAGGCCGACCGGGGCGGGACCGGACAGATGTGGCATGTCCGTCTTGTCGCAGCGGCCGTGCCGGTCGGGCACGCTGCGCCTCCGCCGCCCGGACCGGCGTCCAAGATCGCCCGGTTCGGTCGTTCGGTCCAGTTCCGCTGGCCCGGTCGGGCCCGTCCGGAGTTGGCCCGAATGGTCGGGCGGCTGCTGCGGGCGCCGTCGACCCGCTGGTTGGTGTCGCCCGGGGTGACCGGACCGGCCGGCTGGGGGCATGCTGTCCGGTTGTCGGCTCGGGTGGACAGCGGCTCCGATACGATGCTGTCGGTGGCGGAGAGCAAGATCCAGCCGGCGGATGGCGGGCCGGCCGGGCGGGGGCGGCGCCGCGGCATGCTGATCCTGGTCGCGGCCGCACTGTTGACCGCGCTGATGGCCGGCCACCGGTTGATCCCCAACGTGCGTGGCCTGGGCAGCCTGGTGGACAGCGGTGCACCCTTCCTCGGCCTCGGAGTTCCGCTGCTGGTGCTCGCCGCCGTGCTGCGTCGGTCCCGGATCGCGCTTGCCGGGGCGCTGGTGCCGGCCCTGCTCTGGGCGGTGCTCTTCGGCACGGCGTGGCTACCCGGCGGCGGTGGTGGGTCGGTGCGGCTACGGGTGGCCAGCCAGAACCTGCGGGCCGGCAACCCTGACCCGGCCGGCACGGTGGCCAGCCTGGCCGATACCGAGGCCGATTTGATCGGGTTGCAGGAGGTCTCCGGCGACACCCGTACTCCGGTCGACGGGACGCTGGCCGGGCGCTACCCGTACCGGGCGGCCGTCTCCACGATCGCGCTGTGGAGCAGGTTCCCGATCCGCGAGGACGCTGGTGTCGACACCGGGCTGGCCTGGACCCGCGCGCTGCGGGCGGTGGTGGCCGCACCCGGCGGCGACGTGGTCGTCTACGTCGTACATCTCGGCTCGGCCCGGGCCGGGGACACCGGCACCCGGGACCGCACGGTGACCGCGCTCGCCACCCGGATCCGGCAGGACCCCGCCGAACGGCTGATCGTGCTCGGCGACCTGAACACCGCCACCACCGACCGCATGATCGAGCCGCTGACCGAACTGCTCAACGACGCCCAGGCGGACGCCGGTCGGGGACCGGGCTTCACCTGGCCGGCCGCCCTGCCGCTGACCCGTCCCGACCACGTGCTCTACCGGGGGCTCACCGCGGCGTACGCCCGGGTCGTCCGTACTCCGGCCAGCGACCACCGGGCGGTGACCGCCGGCTTCCGGTAGCCGCCGCCCGCCAGCGGGGGTGGATCAGTGGCGGCCGGGGTCGGCCGGGATGACGGTAAGGGTGTGTCGGCCGCCGTCGCTGGAGAACGGCCAGAGCCGGTCGGCGTACCGGGCCAGGTCGGTGAGTTGGTCGCGGTTCAGGCCGACCGAGGCGATGCTGGCCCGTACGTCGGCCCGGTAGAGCCCGTCGGCGTCCCGGGCGAGCCGGGCCTGGGCGCGGACCTGGACCGTGTGCGCCTCGTCGGTGATGCCGGTGGCCGCCTCGACCGCCGCGTGGTGCAGGCAGGAGGCGAACGCCGCCGCGAGCAACTGCTCGGGGGCGAGCCCGGTGCAGTGCGGCGCCAACGGCGAGGCCAGGGTGGTGGAGAGTTCACCGTCGTCGGTACGCAGCCGGCCCCCCTCGGCCGTCGCGGTGGCCTCGTGTACCCAGGCTTCCGATTCCGGCATCCCGTACCCCTCCCCGTGTGGCTCCCCGGCCGGGCTACCCGGCACGGCCGCCGGGAAACCCGCAGCTCAGCCCGGGCAGCCGTCAAGATCACGTCAAGAACCGCCATGCCGGTGTAGTCGAACCGTCAGGGCCGGCCGGACCCACCCGATCCGCGGGTTTACCTGGATCGGGCGGTCGAGAACGGTCGCCCGGACCGCAGGACAAGCTGTGGCTCTCGCTCGGCTTCGGCCCGGTCACCGACCACATCGCCTGGAACACCGCCGTCAGCTTCGTGACGAACTCGGGGCGGCGATGGAGGGCAAGGAGGCCCGGTTCGGGGTCGCCAACTCGGCGTCGTTCGCCGCGATCACCACGCTCACCTCGACCGGTCAACCAGCCCTGCCCGACCACCCCGTTCCTGGCCAGTTTCGCCGGCGTGCCGGTGGAGTGCGCCGTACCCGGTCAGGACTACTCCGGCGGACTGGTCACCCCGGTCCGGGGCGACGCACCCGCCGAGCCGGCGGTACCGGCCGACGCGGTCACCGCCAGCGGCAGCGGCCTCGACCCGCACATCAGCCCGGCGTACGCGTAGATCCAGCTTGCCCGAGTCGCCCGGGAGCGGCACGCCAGCCCGGACCAGGTACGCCGGCTGGTCGAGGAGCACACCGACGGGCGGGGGCTCGGCTTCCTCGGCGAGCCCCGGGTCGACGTGCTGGAACTCAACCTCGCCCTGGACCGCGAGCTGCCGGCCGGCGGCTGATCCGCACCGGGCGGCCCCGACAGATAAGGCAGGATCGGCAGCGTGGCACGCGGGCAACTGCGCATCTACCTCGGGGCCGCCCCGGGCGTCGGCAAGACGTACGCGATGTTGGAGGAGGCGCACCGCCGGGCGGCGCGCGGCACGGACGTGGCCGTGGGTCTGGTCGAGACCCACGGCCGCCGGCACACCGCCGCCATGCTCGGCGACCTGCCGGCGATCCCCCGCAGGACGATCCGCTACCGGGACAGCGACTTCACCGAGATGGACGTCGACGCGGTACTGGCCCGCCGGCCAGAGGTGGCGGTGGTGGACGAACTGGCCCACACCAACGTGCCCGGGTCGCGCAACGGCAAGCGCTGGCAGGACATCCAGGAACTGCTGGACGCCGGCATCGACGTACTCACCACGGTCAACATCCAGCACCTGGAGTCGCTGAACGACGTCGTCGCGCAGATCACCGGGGTGACCCAGCAGGAGACCGTGCCGGACGGCGTGGTGCGCGGCGCCGAGCAGGTCGAACTGGTCGACATGACCCCGGAGGCGCTGCGCCGGCGAATGGCGCACGGCAACATCTACCACCCGGACAGGGTGGACGCGGCGCTGGCCAACTACTTCCGGATCGGCAACCTCACCGCGCTGCGCGAACTCGCCCTGCTCTGGCTCGCCGACTCCGTCGAGGACCAGCTCGACCGGTACCGGGCCGACCAGGGCATCGCCGCCACCTGGGAGACCCGGGAACGGGTGGTGGTCGGGCTCACCGGCGGACCGGAGGGCGACACGCTGATCCGCCGGGCGGCCCGGATCGCGGCCCGGGGCAGGGGCGCCGAGCTGATGGCGATCCACGTGGCCCGCAGCGACGGGCTGCGCGGCGCCGACCCGGGCACCCTGGAGCGGCAGCGGCTGCTGGTGGAGCGGTTGGGTGGTAGCTACCACCAGGCGATCGGCGCCGACATCCCGACCGCGCTGCTCGACTTCGCCCGGGGCGTCAACGCCACCCAGATCGTGCTCGGGGCCAGCCGCCGGGGCCGGTTCGCCCAGATCCTCTCCCGGGGCGTCGGGGCCACCACCACCGCGCTCTCCGGGCCGATCGACGTACACCTGGTCACGCACGAGCGGGCCGGCCGGGGCCGGCCGGCGACGCCGCCGGCCGCGCTGTCCCGGCGGCGCCGGCTGGTCGGCCTCGGGCTGGCCGTCGTCGGCATCCCGCTGCTGACGTACCTGCTCTGGCTGCTCGCCGACGACCTGTCGCTCAGCAGCGACCTGCTGCTCTTCCTCGCCGCCGTGATCGGGATCGCCCTGGTCGGGGGCTGGTGGCCGGCGCTGCTCGCCGCGCTGCTCAGCTCGCTGCTGATCAACTTCTTCTTCACCCCGCCGCTGCACCGGTTCACCATCGCCGAGACCGAGAACCTGCTGGCGCTGGTGGTCTTCCTGCTGGTCGCCGCCGCGGTCAGCGGGGTGGTGGACCTGGCCGCCCGGCGTACCCGGGAGGCGGCCCGGGCCAGCGCGGAGGCGCAACTGCTCGGCGCGGTCGCCGGCAGCGTGGTCCGGGGCGCCCGGCCGGTGACCGCACTGCTGGAACGGCTGCGCGAGACCTACGGGCTGGGTTCGGTCACCCTGCTGGAACGCTCCCCGGACGCGCCGGAGAGCCCGGACCGGCAACGGGACCCGCGCGCCTGGCGGGTGGCCGCGAACGTCGGCGAAGAGCCCTGCGGCACCCCCGCCGCCGGGGACGCCGAGGTGGGCGTCGACGGCGACCTGCGGCTGGTGCTGCGCGGGCGCCTGCTGCCGGCGGCCGACCGGCGCATCGTCGAGGCGTTCGCCGCGCAGGCCGCCGTGGCGCTCCGGCAGGAACGGCTGGCCGAGGAGGCGGCGGCGGCCAGGCCGATCGCCGAGGCGGACCGGCTGCGTACCGCGCTGCTGGCGGCGGTCAGCCACGACCTGCGTACCCCGCTCGCCTCGGCGAAGGCGGCGGTGACCAGCCTGCGCAGCGCCGACGTCGAGTTCGACCCGGGCGACCGGGAGGAGTTACTGGCCACCGCCGACGAGTCGCTGGACCTGTTGACCCGGCTGGTGGCGAACCTGCTGGACATGAGCCGGCTCCAGGCCGGGGCGCTGGGGCTGCGACCGGCGCTGCTCGGCCTGGAGGACGTGGTGCCGTCGGCCCTGGACGAGCTGGGCGAACCGGCCCGCCGGGTCCGGGTCAGCCTGCCCGCGCACCTGCCGGCGGTCCGCTCCGACCCCGGCCTGCTGGAACGGGTACTGGTCAACCTGGTCGCCAACGCGCTGCGGTTCAGCCCGGCGGACCGGCCACCGGTGATCACCGCCAGCGAGCACGGTGGCTTCGTCGAGCTGCGGGTGGTGGACCAGGGCCCGGGGCTGCCGCCCGAGCAGTGGGAGCGGGCCTTCCGGCCGTTCCAGCGGCAGGGCGACCGGGGCAACCACGCCGGGATAGGGCTGGGACTGGCGCTGTCCCGGGGACTGGCCGAGGCGATGGGTGGCAGCCTGGAGCCGGAGGAGACCCCGGGTGGCGGGTTGACCATGGTGCTGCGGCTCCCCGTGGCGGACGAGGAGGGGGCCGGGTGACCCGGGTACTGGTGGTGGACGACGAACCGCAGATCCTCCGCGCGCTGCGGATCAACCTGCGGGCCCGGCGGTACGACGTCGAGGTCGCCGGGGACGGCGCGGCCGCGCTGCGGCTGGCAGCCAGCCACCGCCCCGACATCGTGGTGCTCGACCTCGGACTGCCGGACATGGACGGGGTGCAGGTGATCCGGGGACTGCGCGGCTGGACCAACGTGCCGATCATCGTGCTCTCGGGCCGGGCCGGCAGCCAGGACAAGGTGGCGGCGCTGGACGCCGGTGCCGACGACTACGTCACCAAGCCGTTCGGGGTGGACGAGCTGCTGGCCCGGGTACGCGCGGTAACCCGGAGGGCCGCCGGGGCGGGGGAGGAGGTGCCGGCGGTGGAGGTCGGCCGGCACACCGTGGACCTCACCGCGCACGCGGTACGCACCGCCGACGGCGCCGAGGTGCGGCTCACCCCGACCGAGTGGCACCTGCTGGAGATCCTGGTACGCCACCCGGGCCGGCTGGTCAGCCAGCGTCAACTGCTGCACGACGTCTGGGGCCCGCAGTACCAGTCGGAGACGAACTACCTGCGGCAGTACATGGCCCAGTTGCGCCGGAAGCTGGAGGACGACCCGTCCCGCCCGCGACACCTGCTCACCGAGCCGGGGATGGGTTACCGCTTCCAGCCGTGACCCGGGTGTTGGTGGCGATGTGTCACCCTGGCTCCGCCGTGGCTGGGCGCAGGGGCGTCCGGCCTGGCTGGAGAGACTGCTGATGACTGATGCCACGAACGCTCGCACCGCCGACGGTTCCTCGGGACGTCGTCACCGCATCGGGATCGTGTCCCACATGGACGACGTAAACGACGCGGCGCTCCGGTTTCTGGTCCTGAGGATGAACACGGTCCAGCGCAGCTTCGAGTTCGAGTTCGTCCCGTTCGACCCGAACGATCCCTTCCTCGCGGCACTGCGGCCGGGCTCCTGCCCGGACCGCGAGAAGCTGCGCGGAGAATGTGCCCCCTTCCAGATCAGACAGGCCGATCTGTTTCGGTTGTACAGCAACGGCTTTGGTACGAAGGAGCCGCCGCCGGGCCAGGTGACCGTGCTGTCGACCGCCCGTTTCTCCGACAACCACTACAGCATGCGTCAAGGCGGGGTGTCGGTCATCGCACTCGGAAACTGGCGCCGTTCGATGACCCCACCATCCATTCTGGAGTTCGTTCTGACCCTGCTCGTACGCGAGGCGATCGCGAGCGCGAGTGGCCGGCTCCGCGGCTCGGTGCATCTCGGGACGAAGGGCTGTCCATGTGACGTCACGCCCTTCCTCGGTGACGCGCGCCAGAAGGTTCTGGCGTCCTATCTCTGCGACTACTGCAAGAAGTCGCTTGCCGAGGACGGCCTAGCGGCGCTCATACCGGATGTCGAGGAGATGCTCGCGAAGTCATGGCTCGGCTCGCCGGCCGACCTCACCTCGGCTGCGGCGATAACCTCCGCGCTGGGGCATGACCTCTTCGTCGTCAAGGGCCTGCGCCCGACCTTCTCGGAAACGGTTCGGGTTACTCTCCGGCAAGATGGCCTCAGGCAGCTTCTTTCCGTGGGCGGGAGCGTGCTGGCCGGCATCCTCGTCGCGGTGATCCTGGTGTACCTCGGGCTCCAGGTCTGATCGTGTGCCGCCGTTCCGAGAGCCGAGGCGGGCGGGTGCCTCGCGGCCGGCCGGATCGGGAGCCGTAGCCGCCCTCGTCGCCGGGACGGCGTTCCGGCCGGCCGGAGCCCGCACCACCAGCGCCAGCCCGACCAGTACGACCGCACCGGCCACGATCTCCGCCCAGGTGATCGGCTCGCCGAGCAGCAGTGCGGCGGCGGCCAGCCCGAAGATCGGCACCAGCAGGCTGAACGGGGCGACCCGGGCCACCGAGTAGGTGCCGATCAGCCGGTTCCAGATGCCCCAGCCGACCAGCGTGGAGAGGTACCCGACGTAGCCGACCGCCAGCACGGCGGTCCACGACATCCCGGTGATTGCGTCGAACACCACCCGTGGCCCGTCGACCACGCCGGCCAGGCCGAGCAGCGGCAGCGGCGGTACCAGGCTGGACCAGACCAGCAGCGACAGTGGCCGGGTCTCGCCGCTGGCCCGGACCACCACGTTCGCCAGCGCCCAACTGACGGCGGCGGCCAGGGTGAGCGCGAACCCGATCGCGGTGGCGTGCCCACCCGCGCCGACCGCGAGCAGGGCGATCCCGGCCGAGCCGGTGAGCACCCCGGCGAACTGCGTACCGCCCGGCCGTTCGCCGAGAAAGGCGGTGGCGAGCATCACCGAGACCAGCGCCTGGGTCTGCAATACCAGCGAGGCGAGCCCGGGCGGCATCCCGGCGTCGATGGCGACGAAGAGGAGGCCGAACTTGAAGACGCCGAGGACCAGGCCGTAGCCGAGCACGTACCGCAGCCGCGCGGTCGGCCGGGGGACCAGGAAGACCAGCGGCAGCGCGGCGGCGACGAACCGCAGCGCGGTCAGCACCAGCGGCGGCAGGTCGCGGAGGCCGACCTCGATGACGACGAAGTTGACTCCCCAGAGGGCGGCGACCAGGACCGCCTGCATGCGGTGCGGAAATCTCATGCCGACCACGCTGCCGGCCAGCTCGTTTAAGGTCCAGTTCAAGATTCTTAACGGGCGTTGTAGTGTGCCTACATGGATCTGGACGTCCGGCGCCTGCGCGTGCTGCACGAGGTGGCGCTGCGCGGCGGGGTGACCGCTGCCGCCGCCGCACTGCACGTCACCCCGTCGGCGGTCTCCCAGCAGCTCGCCCAGCTCGCTCGTGAGGCCGGCTATCCGCTGGTCGAGCGCTCCGGCCGGGGCGTGGTGCTCACCTCCGCCGGGCAGGTGCTCGCGGGGCACGCCGAGCGGATCCTCGGCGCCGTCGAGCAGGCGGTCACCGGGCTGGCCGTCGCGCACCAGCGGGTCGCCGGGACGGTCCGGGTCGGCTCCTTCCCGTCCGCGGCCGGCGCCCTGGTCGCCCCGGCCGCCGCCCGGGCGATGGCCGCACACCCCAGCCTCGACGTACGGGTGAGCGAGGCCGAGGACGAGCAGAGCCGGCTGGACCTGCGCTCCGCCGTGCTGGACATCGCGGTCCTGCAGGAGTACGACCACGTGCCCGGGATCGCCACCGCCGAGCTGGACCGGCATCCGATCGCGACCGACCCGATGCACCTGATCACTCCGCTCGGCTGGGGCCGGCGCACCGGGCGGCTCGCCGACCTGTCCGACGTGTCCTGGGTGGCCAGTGCCGCGCACACCCCGTGCGGCCGGTCCACCCTGCACGCCTGCCACCTGGCCGGCTTCGAGCCCGACATCCGGCACCGGGCGATCGACTTCGCCCTCACCCTGGACCTGGTGGCAGCCGGGCTCGGTGCTGCACTGGTGCCCGGGATGGCGCTGCGCAACGTACCGGCCGGGGTGCACGTCGAGCCGCTGCTCCGGCCGGTCACCGGTCGCCGGATCTTCGCGGTGACGCGCCCGCGCGGCGACGGGCCCGTCCATCCGGCGGTCGCCGCCGTGCTGGAGGCGCTGGCCCAGGTACGCCCCCCGGCCGACCCGCCTGTGGGACACGACGCCGGTCAGGTCGAGTCCGGGGCTGCTCCGACGTCGGAGCAGCGGCACCGGCTCGGCGTACCCACGGGCTGATCCGGTTCACCCGGCCCACGCCCGGCGCGGATCCGGGTCGCGCCCGGCGGATAGGGTGGCCGCCTATCCCGAGGAGCCGCACGAGACCGTGGCGCTGGCGATCCGCATCGCCCGCACCTCCTCGGACGACTACCTCCGGCATCGCGTCGAACACCAGGTCTGAGCAGAACCGACGGCCTCTGCCGGGTTGCTCCTCGGCTCGGCGTTCCGGGCGACGGGCACGGGCGCCCCGGAGCGACACTTCCCGCTACCGGTGATACCACCGAGTCATCGTGATGACTCCGTGGTATCAGGCTCGTCCGGCATATACCGCCCAGGCGGGGCCAGGCACTGTGCCGGTCAGGGGCGGCGGGGGACCGGGGCGGGGATCGACGCCCGGAGCAGGGTGACGAGTGCCGCCCAGGCGTCGGCCACCGTCGCCCAGTCGCGCACGGCCCCCGCCCGGGCGAACGGCTGGCCCGGTTGTGCCGGGTCGACCCGCCAGACGCCCTTGACCCCTCGACCACCGCCGGCTCACCCGCGTCTCCGACGTCCGACGGCTCCACCGGGCACTCCGGCCCGCCTGCCCGGGCGATCCCGAGGGCACGCAGCCGCCGCTCGTCGCGCAGCCGCGCGCACCGGCGGAGTGCCGGGCCCGGGGCTACCGTCGCCCGAGGAACCGCTGGCCGGCGAGTTCGATCCGTTCGATCTCAGTACGGAAGAGGCCGGCGATCTCGGCGCACCGGTCGAGGTTGGTCGGGCCACCCTCCCGGCGGGGCAGGTCCGGATAGGGGCTGCCGACCACGAAGATGTTCTCGTCGTTGAACTGGTTCGCCGGGGCCGTGTAGTTGAACGAGCCGGCGACCACCACCGCCTCGTCGATCACCATCAGCTTGTGGTGCAGCTTGCCGAAGGCCGGTGAGCGGATCGGGGCGTACAGCGCGATGTTGGCCCGGTCGAGGTCGTGGGTGGCGGCCCACTTCTGCGTGCCCTGCCCGGGGTCCACCGCCCCGGTCACGGTACGTCCGGCGGCGGCCAGCGCGATCATCGCGTCGTCGATCCCGGACGAGCCGGAGAAGGTGAAGACGGCGAAGTCGACCCGGGCGGTCGCCTTCAGCATCTGCTTCATGATCTCCAGTTCCGGGGTGTGGTCCGGCGCGAACAGCACCTTCACCGGCACCCCGCCGACGTTGTACGCGTTCGGCACCCGGCCGTGCTCGCCGCGCCCGAACCGCCCCTGCCGGAGCCGGGCGAACTCGTCGGCGTACTCCCGGCAGATCCGGGTGTCGTGGAAGACCACGACGTGGTTCAGGTTGCGGTGGCAGTCGGTGCCGGTGAAGTTGGCCGAGCCGGAGAGCACCGCCGCCCGCCCGGCGGCCCGCTGCCGGTAGTCGCGGACCGCGAACTTCTGGTGGAAGATCGCCGGGTTGTAGTCGGCCTTGACGTCGACGTTGCAGCGCAGCAACGCGGCGACGATCCGCCGGTTCGGCTCCAGACTGCGGCTGCCGGGCTCCGGTTCCCACTGGGCCCGGCGCCGGGCGTCCGCCTCGGGTTCGCCGGCCCGGACGGTGACCCGGGGCAGTTTGGCCGTCCGCAGGTAGTCCTGCTCCAGCACCATCCGGACACTGACGCCCCGGAACCGGGCGTCCAGGATCGCCTGGGCGATCGGCTCCGAGTCGAGTTCCTGGACGGCGATGTCGAGGCTCTCCCGGGCGCCGGCGATGAAGTCGACCACCACCTGTTCGAGGTCGTCGGCCGCGCCGAGTTCCCGAGGGCCGACGTACGCCTCGATCTTCTTGCCGGCGAAGGTCGCCATGCGGCACAGGTTCGCATCCCGGGCTCCGCACCGGTGTCGTCCTGGTTACAAACCCGGCCCCGGACCGGGCAGGCGTACCCGTTCGGGTGGCAGGCTGGGGGCCGTGTATCGGGAGCGGATGTCCGGGCTGGCCGGTGCCGTCGTCTGGACGGTCACCCGGACCGCCGACGCCGGCCCGGGACGGGTCCTGCCGGACGGCTGCATGGACCTGATCTGGTCCAGCCGGAGCGGCCTGCTGGTCGCCGGCCCGGACACGGTCGCCCAGGTCGCCGCCGGACCGGCCGGCGAGCGGTACGTGGGACTGCGCTTCCCGCCGGGCACCGGCCCGGCGGTCTTCGGGCTGCCGGCACACGCGCTGCGGGACCAGCGGGTTCCGCTCGCCGCGCTCTGGCCGGGACCGGAGGTGGCCGAGCTGGCCGAGCGGGTGGCGTCGCACGACCGGCCCGGCCGGGTGCTGGAGTCGGTCGCGGCCGCCCGGCTCGCCGCCGACGGCGGCCCGGACCCGCTCGCCGCGCCGTTGGCCGCCGGGCTCGCCGTCGGCGGCGACGTGGCCGGCACGGCCGACGCGCTGGGGCTCGGCACCCGGCAACTGCACCGGCGCAGCCTGGCACTGTTCGGGTACGGCCCCAAGACGCTGGCCCGGATCCTGCGGATGCGCCGCGCGCTCGCCCTGGCCCGGTCCGGTACGCCGGCCGCCGAGGTCGCCGCCCGCACCGGGTACGCCGACCAGGCGCACCTGTCCCGCGAGGTCAGGAGCCTGGCCGGGGTACCACTGCGGCAGCTTGTCAGGTCCTAGCCGGCTGCGGGTGCGAGCGGGGCGTAGAGGTCGACGCCGTTGCCGTCCGGGTCGAGCAGCACCGCGTACCGCTGCCCCCAGGGCGCGTCCCACGGCTTGAGGCGGCCCTCGTGGCCGGCGGCGGTCATCTCGGCGTACACGCTGTCCACCTCGGCCGGATCGGCGCACCGGACGGCGAGGCTCATCTGCGACCCGGTCGGCGGCGAAAAGTCCGGCTCGATCGAGCGGACCATCTCGTGGGTGTCCCACATCAGGCGCACTCCACCGGGCAGGGTGAACTCCGCGTGCGGCTCGGTGTCGGTACCGGCCGGGATCTCCAGTCCCAGCTGCCGGTAGAAGGCGAGAGATCGGGCCATGTCGGCCACGACCAGCCCGAATGCGTCTAGTCTCGGTGTCATTCGGCCAGCGTAGGAACCGGTTGCGTCCGCGTCTTGAACGAATCGGACCTGCCGGCCCGGCGTTCCGGGTGCCGGTGCGGTCGGCGGATCATCGGCGTACGGTGTGTTTAACGGCATCCGACGTTCTGCTTTCCGCCACTTGGCCGGTGGGTTGCGGGGCGTCGGCGTGGTTGTCGTGCGCGCGGGTCGGGTCGTCCGGGCAGGCGGCCGGACACGGCGCTCTTTTTTGGGTACGGGGGTAGACAGAAAGGGAGGTAGCCGGGAGATGGAACATCTGGCCTACCTGGACGCGGGATCGGGCAGCCTCATCGTGCAGGCCGTGGTCGGCGGCGTCGCCGGGGTCGCGGTGGCGGCGAAACTCTACTGGCGCAGACTGACCAGCCGGTTCCGCAAGCAGCCCTCGAAGCAGGACTGAGGGCGGTCCACACCCGATGGTCGCACCACCTCCCGTCCCGGCAACGTCCAGCGCCCCCGATTCCGTTCCCCGAGCCGATCCCGGCTCCTTCCGCGACCCGGCGAACCGGGTCTTCCACGCCGACGGCCAGGTCCTCCGGGGCCTCGGCCCGCAGGCCGCCGAGGACTGGCGAGCACTCGCCGGTGCAGAGTTCTTCGGCCGGCTGCTCGCCGACGGTAAGGTCTGCGGCACCGAGACCGTCGACCCGGCGACACTGCCGGCGAGCGCTGCCGAGCAGTGGGCGACCGTACTCCGGCACGAGCGCATCCCGTTCGTGTCGTACCCGTACGAGTGGTCCTTCGCCATGTTGCGGGATGCCGCACTGCTGCACCTGGAGATCCTCCGTACGGCCGTACCGGCCGGCTTCACCACGAAGGACGGTTCGGCGTACAACCTCCAGTGGCGGGGCGCCGAGCCGGTCTTCATCGACATCGGTTCGTTCGAGCCGGCCCGGGACGGCGAGCCGTGGGCCGGCTACCGGCAGTTCTGCCAGACCCTGCTCTATCCGCTGCTGCTCCAGGCACATCTGGGGCTGGACTTCCAGCCCTGGCTGCGATCCCGGATCGACGGCATCGAGGCGGGCGAACTGCGCAAGCTCTTCGGCGGCACCCGGCGGTTCCGGGCCGGCGTGCTCAAGCACGTGCACCTGCACGACGCCATCCAGTCCCGGTACGCCGCCGCCAGCACCGGCACCGTCCGGGCCGAGTTGAAGGACGCCGGCTTCTCCCGGGACCTGGTCCTGGCCACCCTGCGCGCGCTGGAGAAGCTGGTCGGCCGGCTCGACTGGCAGCCGCCGGCCAGCCACTGGTCCGGCTACCGGGAAACCTGCACCTACTCGACCGCCGACCGGGAGGCCAAGGAGCGGTTCGTCGCCGAGGCCCTGGCCGAGCCGAACCGGTCCCGGCTGGTGCTGGACCTCGGCGCCAACGACGGCACGTACTCGCGGCTGGCCGCCGGGTACGCCGACTACGTGGTCGCGGTGGAGAGCGACCCGGCCGTGGTCGACCAGCTCTACCGCCGGCTGCGGGCCGACGGCGAGCGCCGGGTGCTGCCGCTGGTGATGGACCTGGCCGACCCGTCACCGGGCGGCGGCTGGCGCGGGGTGGAGCGGGGTTCCTTCGCCGCCCGCGCCGAGGCGGACGCGGTGCTCGCGCTGGCCGTGGTGCACCATCTCGCCATCGGGCGCAACGTCCCGCTGCCCGAGGTGGTCGACTGGCTGGTCGGGCTGCTCGCGGCGGCGGAGGGCGGCGGCCGGCTGGTGGTCGAGTTCGTGCATCCGGACGACCCGATGGCGGCCCGGCTGCTGGCGAACAAGCCGGCCGGCCTCTTCCCGGACTACCGCCGGGAGGAGTTCGAGCGGCTGCTCGGGCAGCGGTGCACGATCGTCCGCCGGCTCGAACTGCCGTCCGGCACCCGCACCCTCTACCTCGGGACGCCGCGTGGCTGAGCCCGCTGCCGCCGGGCCCGCCCCCGACGACGCCCCACCGACCGACGCCGCCCCATTGGCCGGGTCAAGGCGTCGGGTCGAGTCGCGGGCCCTGGTGGAGATCGTGGCGCTCTGCGGACTGGTGATCACCCAGCCACTGCTGGACGTGACCGGAAAGAGCCCGGACTTCTTCCTCTTCCACGGCGCCGGCCGGCGGGACATCCTGCTGCTGGTGGCCGCGTACACCGTGCTGCCGCCGTTGGTGCTGTGGGGGACCGGTGCGGTGCTCGGGCTGCTGGGCCGCCGGGTCGCGGGGCCGGCCCGGGGCGGGGCGGTCCGGGCGGTACTGCACACGGTGACCCTCGGCCTGCTGCTCGCCGCGCTGGCGATCCAGGTGGGCAAGCAACTCACCCCGGTACGCGGGGCGCCGCTGGTCGTGCTCGCCGTGGCGGGCGGCGCCGCCGGGGCGTACGCGTACCGGCGCTGGCAGGTCACCGGCCAGGTGCTCCGGGTCGCCGCGGTCGGTCCACTGGTCTTCGTACTGCTCTTCGTCTTCGCCTCGCCCGCCTCGGCCGTGGTGCTGCCGGGGGAGCGGTCCGGGGCGGGCGCCGGGGCGAGCCGGGGCGGGGTCAGGCATCCGCCGGTGGTGATGCTGATCCTGGACGAGTTTCCGCTGACCTCCCTGCTCGACGCGTCGGGCGCGATCGACGCCCGCCGCTACCCGAACTTCGCCCGGCTGGCCGGCGAGTCGACCTGGTACCGCAACGCGACCGGGGTGAGCGGCTACACCCCGTACGCGCTGCCGGCGATGCTGACCGGTCGGTATCCGGGCGAGCAGCAGGCGCCGCACCACTCGCGCTATCCGGACAACCTGTTCACGGCGTTCGCCGGGCCGTACCAGATCCAGGCCCAGGAGAGCATCACCCAGCTCTGCCCGCCACGGGTCTGCCCGGACCGGGCCGCCGGATCCGCCCGGGGCGGCCTGCCGACGCTGCTGCGGGAGAGCGCCACCCTGCTGCAGCAGATCGTCTCGCCCTCCGAGACGGGGCAGCGCGACCCCGAGGACTCGTACCGGGAGATCACCCGGCGCGAGGCCGGGGACGCCGACGATCCGCCGCCGACGGACCCGCAGTTCCGCTTTGGTGCGCTGGACGAGAACCAGCCGGCCCGGTTCGCCGACTTCCTCGCCACCCTGCGGCCGACCGTCCGGCCGACGTTGCACTTCCTGCACCTGCTGCTGCCACACTCGCCGTACAACTACCTGCCCTCCGGGATCCGCTACGGCTCACCGGACGGGATGCCCAACGACGGCGACGGCTGGGTCGAACTGGCCTACCGGCGGTACCTGCTGCAAGTGGAGTACACCGACCGGCTGCTCGGCGAGACGCTGCGCCGGCTGGACGAGACCGGCCTCTACGACGACGCGCTGGTGGTGCTCACCGCGGACCACGGGGTCAGCTTCACCCCGGGGGTGCAGGGGCGCGGGCTGGGCGCGGTGCAGCGGGTGCCGGGCGAGGTGCTCTGGGTACCGCTCTTCGTGAAGCGGCCGGGGCAACGGGCCGGCGCGGTCGACGACCGGAACTGGGAGCACGTCGACCTGCTGCCGACCGTCGCCGACCTGGCCGGTGTCGAGGTGCCGTGGCGGACCGACGGCGCCTCGGCGCTGCGTACCACCCGGGCTCCCGCGGACAAGCACTACTACGACCAGCCGGGGCAGCCGCGTATGGTGCCGGCCGGTGTCTTCGCCGACGTGGTCGCCGGTCGGGCGGGCCCGGTGCTGCCGGCGCAGCCTCGACCGGACCTGATCGGTCGCTCCGTCGCCGAGCTTCCACTCGGCCCGGAGGCCGGCTCGGTGACCGTACGGAACCGGTCCGATTTCGATCAGATTGACCAAACGGGTGGTCGGCTGCCGGCACTGGTCTACGGCACCGTGCCCGACTCGGTACCGAACGGGGCGCTGCTGGCGGTGGCGGTCAACGGCCGGATCGGTGCGGTGGCTCCGGTGGTGCCGCCGGACCCGGGCGGGCAGCGGTTCGGCGCCCTGGTGACCGACGAGTCGCTCTTCCTGCCGGGACGGAACACCGTGGACGTGTTCCAGGTCACCGACGCCGGCACCCTGCGCCCACTGCGCGACTGACCCGTCCAGCCGGCCGGGCCCGGTCTGACCTGGGGATCGGCCCGGCCGGCGACGGCCGCCGGCGGGTGTGCCGGGACCATCCGCGCCGGCCCGGCCGGGACCCGGCTCCCATGATCGCGGCCAATGCGCCCCCGGACGGGACTTCGGCGTCGGGGCAGCGGATAGCAGGTTTCGTCCCGGCGGCAAACGTGTGACCAGCGTGATCCATCACTCACCGGTCGACCACCCGAGGTCCTCGGCTACCCTGCACGATTACCGTAAAAAGTGAAGGCAATTCAACGTAGATTCTGCCGGCGAAGCGAGGATCACATGACGGATGTCAAACTCGACCACCCGGGCGGCCAGCTGTCGATACCGGTCAAGCCCGCGGTCGACGGCCCAGCCGGCATCGCCACGGGCAACCTGTTGAAAGAGACGGGGTACGTCACCTACGACCCCGGATTCGTCAACACCGCGGCCTGCTCCTCGGGGATCACCTACATCGACGGCGACGCGGGCATCCTGCGTTACCGGGGCTACCCGATCGAGCAGTTGGCCGAGAAGTCCTCCTTCCTGGAGGTGTCGTACCTGCTGATCTACGGCGAGCTGCCCACCACGGCACAGCTCACCGAGTTCGACGAGTGGATCCGGCGGCACTCGCTGCTGCACGAGGAGATGCGGCGCTTCTTCGACGGTTTCCCCCGGGATGCGCACCCGATGGCCGTGCTCTCCTCCGCGGTGAGCGCCATCTCCACCTTTTACCAGGACAGCCTCGACCCGTTCGACCGGGAGCACGTGGAGATCTCCACCGTGCGGCTGATGGCCAAGGTGCCGACCATCGCGTCGTACGCGTACAAGAAGTCGATCGGGCAGGCGATGCTCTACCCGGACAACTCGCTCGGGTACGTCGAGAATCTCCTCCGGATGACCTTCGGGGTGCCGGCGGAGCCGTACGAGGTCGATCCGGTCGTGGCCCGGGTGCTCGACATGCTCCTGGTGCTGCACGCCGACCACGAGCAGAACTGCTCCACCTCCACCGTCCGGCTGGTCGGTTCGAGCCAGGCGAACCTCTTCGCTTCGGTCTCGGCCGGGGTGAACGCGCTGTTCGGTCCGCTGCACGGCGGCGCCAACCAGGCGGTGCTGGAGATGCTCGACGACATCAGGGCCGGCGGCGGCGACGTGCCGGCCTTCGTCCGGCGGGTGAAGGACAAGGAGCCGGGCGTCAAGCTGATGGGCTTCGGGCACCGGGTCTACAAGAACTACGACCCCAGGGCCGCCATCGTCAAGAAGGCCGCCCAGGACGTACTGGCCCGGATGAACAAGCCGGACCCGCTGCTGGACCTCGCGATGCAGTTGGAGGAGATCGCCCTCGCCGACGACTACTTCGTGTCCCGCCGGCTCTACCCGAACGTCGACTTCTACACGGGGCTGATCTACAAGGCGATGGGCTTCCCGACCAAGATGTTCACCGTGCTCTTCGCGCTCGGCCGGCTGCCCGGCTGGATCGCACAGTGGCGGGAGATGATCTCGGACCCGGAGACCAAGATCGGCCGCCCCCGGCAGGTCTACACCGGCCCCGCCGAGCGGGACTACGTACCGGTCGAGAAGCGCTGATCCAGCCCAGGCCGTAAGGCCCGGTCGTTCACCGGCCGTCGACGCGTACCGTGCGCGCCGGCGGCCGGTTTGTCGTGGGCCGCCCGGCGGCGGACGAAGTCGACCTTCCGTGTAATGGCGCTTACATCGGGTAGTCGGCGGTGGCCACGTGCCCGACCGCGTCAAAGCGGTGCGAACCGCTGCGTAGAAGGAGCCTGTGATGACCCATATGTCACGTTCGGCGCAACCCAGTCATGATGGCGAGTTCGAATTCTGGCGTAACCACGCGCAGATCTCCCTGCAGCCGGTGGCCGCGCCATCGATCCTGGGACTCTTCGGTTACGCGGCCGCCACCTTCGTCGTCGCCACGAACCTTGCCGGCTGGTACGGCAACACCACCACCCAGACGTTCCTGTTCCCGTTCGCCGCGATGCTGGGCGGGCTCGCGCAGTTCCTGGCCGGGATGTGGGCGTACCGGGCGCGTGACGGGCTGGCTACCGCGATGCACGGGATCTGGGGTGCGTTCTGGCTCTCCTACGGGATCCTCTACCTGCTGATCGCGATCGGCGTGCTGGTCCAGCCGACCCCGTTCGTGGCGCTCGGTTTCTGGTTCGCCGCGCTCGCCGCGATCACCTGGTCCGGCGCGTTCGCCGCGCTGGCCGAGAACATCGGACTGACCCTGGTGCTGGCGACCCTCGCCGCCGGAGCGACCTGTCTGGCCGTCGGCCAGATCGCCGACATCTCGCCGTGGCGTACCGCCGGTGCCTACATCCTGATCGCCTCCGCGGTGGTCGCCTGGTACACCGCGACGGCGATGATGCTCGAGGGCACCTTCCGGCGGGTCATCCTGCCGATAGGCAAGCTGCGCGGCCCGAACGTGCCGGGCCGGGAGCCGCGCCAGGTCATCCAGTTCATGGCGGGCGAGCCCGGCATCAAGGTCGGCCAGTAGTCGACCGGCCGGCGGCGGTGCCGGCCCGACACGCCGCACGGACGGGTTCCGGACGACAGGCCGGAGCCCGTCCGCTCCCGGCGCCCACCCCGGGTGCCCGCCCGGGTCCGGTGCGGCTGGTTTGCCGCTTTGCGACGGTTGTTCGGGTTCAGCCCGATAGCCTGATGGTGCGCGGCGTCCGCGACGACGGCCGGGCGAGGACGGCCGGGCGACGGTGAACGGGGGAACAATGCGGGGAGTACCGCTGGACACGCCCGGCGGAACGCTGGACATGCCCGACGGCGACGGCCAACTCCTGCCACGCGCGCTCGGCCTGCTGGGCCTCGGCCTCGGTGTCGCGGCGCTCGCGGCGCCGCACCAGGTCGGCAGGCTGGTCGGGCTGGACGGCCCGGCGCCGGCCCCGTCCGTCGTACTGCGGGCGATCGGTGCCCGGGAACTGGTGCCGGTCCCGGGGCTGCTGTTCGCCGGCCGGCCGGCCGGCTGGGCCTGGGTCCGGGTCGCCGGGGACCTGCTGGACCTGCTACTGCTCGCCCGGGCGCTGCCGCACCGGCGCGGCGAACACCTCCAGCGGGTCGCCGCCACCCTGGGCGCCGTCGCCGGGATCACCGCCGTCGACGTGCTGGCCGCGCTGCGGAGCGGGCGCTCTGCCGGGGCACGGCGTCGGACGCTGCGCGCCAGTGCCACCGTCACCGTCAACCGGCCGGCCGACGAGGTCTACCGGTTCTGGCGGGACTTCGAGAACCTGCCCCGGTTCATGTACCACGTGGAGTCGGTCCGCTCCGACGGGGACGGGCGGTCACACTGGACCGTCCGGGGCCCGGGCGGGCGGCGGATCGAGTGGGACGCCGAACTGGTCGAGGACAACCTCAGCGAGATGATCACCTGGCGTTCGGCGCGTGGTGCCCGGGTACCCAACGCGGGGCGGGTCCGGTTCGCCCGCGCGGCCGGCGGCCGGGGCACCGAGGTCCGGGTCGACCTGGCGTACGCGCCGCCGGGCGGGGCGGTGGGCCGGGCCGTCGCCGCGCTTTTCGGCGAGGAACCCGGGCAGCAGATCCGGGACGACCTGCGCCGGTTCAAGCAGGTCATCGAGACCGGGGAGGTCGTCCGCTCGGACGGCAGCCCGGCCGGGCTGGCCACCCCGCAGCAGGTACTCCAGAAACCGGCGCGGCCCCGGGCCGGGCGCGCGTCCGGCTGACCGACCGCGCGCAGACCGGAGGTGGTGCATGAAGGCGAACTGCTGGCAGGGCCGGGAGAGCGTCCGGGTGGAGGAGGTGCCCGAGCCGCGGATCCTGAACGCCCGGGACGCCGTCGTACGGGTCACCAGCACCGCCATCTGCGGCTCCGACCTGCACCTCTTCCACGGGTACATCCCGACGATGAAGCACGGCGACATCCTCGGCCACGAGTTCATGGGCGAGGTGGTCGAGGTCGGGCCGGAGGTCGGCAACCTGCGGATCGGCGACCGGGTGGTGGTGCCGTTCCCGATCGCCTGCGGCAACTGCCGGGCCTGCCAGACCGGGTTCTACTCGCTCTGCGAGAACTCCAACCCGAACGCGGGACTCGCCGAGAAGCTGCTCGGGCACTCGCCGGGCGGCCTCTTCGGCTACTCGCACATGCTCGGCGGGTACGCCGGCGGCCAGGCCGAGTACGCCCGGGTGCCCTTCGCCGACGTCGGACCGCTGAAGGTCCCCGACGACCTGTCCGACGAGAAGGTGCTCTTCCTCTCCGACATCTTCCCGACCGGTTACATGGGTGCCGAGATGTGTGGGCTCACCGGTGGCGAGGTCGTCGCGGTCTGGGGCGCCGGTGCGGTGGGCCTGCTGGCGATGCGCAGCGCATACCTGCTCGGCGCCGAGCGGGTGATCGCGATCGACCGTTATCCGTACCGGCTGCGGATGGCGCAGGAGCGGGCCGGCGCGGAGCCGCTGAACTACGAGGAGGTCGACGTGGTCGAGGCGCTGCGCGAGATGACCGGCGGCCGGGGCCCGGACGCCTGCATCGACGCGGTCGGCATGGAGGGGCACCACTCGTCGGCGGTGCTGTCCGGATACGACCGGGTCAAGCAGTCGGCCCGGCTGGAGACCGACCGGCCGCATGCGCTGCGCCAGGCGATCATGAGCTGTCGCAACGGCGGCACGGTCTCGGTGATCGGGGCGTACGCGGGCTTCGTCGACAAGTTCCCGATCGGTTCGCTGATGAACAGGTCGCTGACGCTGCGCAGCGGGCAGTGCCACGTGCAGCGCTACACCCGGATGCTGCTGGACCGGATCCGCCGTGGCGAGGTCGACCCGAGTTTCGTCATCACCCACCGGCTGCGGCTGGAGGACGCGCCGATCGGCTTCGAGATGTTCCGGCAGAAGGCGGACGAGTGCGTCAAGGTCGTACTCAGGGCGTGACCCGGACCCCGGCCCGACCGCCGCGAGGCGCTGTCCCGGTCGCTCGGCCGGACCAGCGGCGCGCCGCAACGGCACGTTCGACCCCACCCGCAGCGGGTACGCCCCGGATTGGCCACCGGGGTGCGGCGGACCGTGCGGAGGCGTGATGGACGGCGTCGGCAGGCAGTGGACGGCGGCGCTGCCGGTCACGCCGCGCCGCCAGTGGCTGCGGATCTTCCTGGTCGGCCTCGCGCTCTGGCTCGCCACGGTGGTGGTCATCTTCCTCACCGGGAACCCGACCCTGCTGCCCACCCTGGTGCTGCTCGGCAGCTTCCTGGTGCCGGTGACCTTCGTGGCCTGGGCGTTCCAGCGCC
The DNA here is from genome assembly GCF_033446045.1 of Plantactinospora sp. KLBMP9567. NCBI lineage: Bacteria > Bacillati > Actinomycetota > Actinomycetes > Micromonosporales > Micromonosporaceae > Plantactinospora > Plantactinospora sp. KLBMP9567. The sequence continues at coordinate 126,938 of NZ_JAWQRR010000004.1, forward strand.
GGGACACCGGCGAGGTCACCGTGAGCGCGGTCTTCGGCACCTTCCTCGCCGGGGGCGTACTCGGGATCCTCGCCTCGGCCGTGCTGGAGTCGTACCTGCTGCGCCCGTCGGTGCTGCTCTTCCTCGGGGTCGGCCTGATCGAGGAGGCCGCCAAGCTGGCCGCGCTGGCGCTGCTGACCCGGCATCTCGCGGCCAAGAGCATCCGGGACGGGATGATCCTCGGCGCCGCGGTCGGCTTCGGCTTCTCCGCACTGGAGTCCGCCGGGTACGCCTTCATCGCGCTCTTCACCGTGCAGGGCCTGTCGGTGGTGCAGGTGGTGCAGACGGAGATCCTGCGTGGCCTGGTCGCGCCGGTCGGGCACGGGCTGTGGACCGCCATCCTCGGCGGTGTGCTCTTCGCGCCGAGCGGCCGGGACCACTTCGTGGTCGGCCTGCGGCTGCTCTTCGCCTATCTGGGTGTGGCGATCCTGCACGCGCTCTGGGACGCGATGCACACGATCGCGTTCTACCTGACCCTGTTCTTCACCGGCGCGCGCGGCCTGCTCACCCTGGACGGTTCGCTGGGCCAGCCGACCCCGGTCCAGGCGGTGTTGATGCCGGCGCTGGAAGGGCTTGGGCTGGCGCTCGTCGCCGTGATCGGGGTCGTCTGGCTGGTGGTGCTGTGGCGGTCCGCCCGGCGCGGACCGGGGCGGCCGACGAGCGGCTGGCGGGTGCCGACCGGTTCGGGCAGGGCATCGGCACCGCGCCCCTGAGCCGCGCCGGACCCCGGCGCCCCGGCCGTGACCGCCGCCGGCGCGGCGGGAGCTGGTCGGTCGAGGCGAGTCGCAGCACGCCCCAGGCGGCCAGGCCGGCACCGGCCATCGCGGCCAGGCCGCCCCAGTAGCCGCCCGCGGTCCGTTCCCCGAGCAGCAGCACGGCGATGGCGGCCGAGGCGACCGGGTTGGCCAGCGTGACGGTGGCCAGCGGTGCGCCCAGCCCGGCGCCCCGGTAGGCGACCTGGGACAGCAGCAGCCCGGCCGCGGCCATCCCGGCCACCGCCACCGCCAGGCCGGCGGTGGCGAACACCGCGCCGCCGTCGGTGACGAGTCCGGAGACGAGCTGGGTGAGTGCGGAGGCCACCGCGAAGGCGATCCCGGCCGCGGTGGCGGTGAGCAGGCTGCGCGGCAGCGCCGACCGGCTCGCCCGGCCGGCCAGTACCAGCGCGGCCACCAGCGCGGTCGCCACCCCGGCCAGCGCCCAGCCCTGCTCGGGCAGGAGGTCGTGGTCGCCCGCCCCGGGCAGCGTCAGCGCGAGCAGCAGCACCAGGCCGGCCACCGTGGCGGCGGCCCCGGACCACTGCCGGGCCGACGCGCGGCGACCGATGGCGGCCGCCGCGATCGGCAGCGCGAGCACCAGGGTGAGTACGCCCAGCGGCTGCACCACCGAGAGCGGCCCGTACGCCAGCGCGGCGACGTGCAGGGCGGCGCCCGCGCCGTTGCCCGCCACCGACAGCCACCAGCCGGACCGGCGCAGGACGGTGCCGAGATAGCCTCGCCCTGCGTCCCCCGTCGGTCCGGCCTGGGTGGCGAGCCGTTCCTGCAGCACCGCCGCGCCCGCGTACGCCGCTGCCGAGGCCACCGACAGGACGATCGCCAGTGTCAGTGCGATCACGGCCGGTCCCCGGGACCATGAATCGTCATGACCTCATGATCCTCCGTAGCCGCTCTCCTGGCGTCCCCCCGTGGTGGGCATCACCCGTACGCCGCTGGGCGTAGAAGGATGCCGCCCGGTTCACCCGGGAGGGGGAGAACCTCCTCCCCGAGAGGGGGTGCCGCGCCGGTGCGGAGGACGGTCCGGACAGCCGGGGCGGCGGCGTCGCCTAAGCTGTCAGCCGGACCGGATCTCAAGCGGTCGGCCGGCGGGATCGCCGATGCGGACCAGCGGGAGGGGAGCGGATGCACCGTACGGCGGTGAGACTGTTCGTGCTGGCGGCGGTCGCCGAGGCGATCTCCTGGCTGGCCCTGTTGGTCGGGATGGCGGTCAAGTACGGCCCGCCCGGCAACGAGATCGGGGTGCAGATCTTCGGCCCGGTGCACGGTGGACTCTTCCTCGCGTACGTCGGGCTGGTCCTGCTGGTGGCCCGGCTCGGCCGGTGGCGCTGGCTGACCGTCGGCGTCGCACTGGTCTGCGCGGTACCGCCGTTCGCCACCCTCGGCTTCGAGCGGTGGGCCCGGCGCCGTGGCCTGTTGACCGTCTCCTCCACCGGCTCGGGCACCGGTGCGGGGCAGCCGGCCGGAGCCGACCGGCCGCTGGAGGACGCGGCCCGACCCTGAGCCCGTCCGGGGTGCGCGCTAGCGTCCCAGCGCGAGCCAGGCGACGAGCGCGCCGATCAGCAGCAGGCCGATCGCGGCCTGGGACAGCAGTGCCGGCCCGAGGTGTGACCAGAGGGTCGGGGTACGTGGCGTGAGCAGTTGTCCGGTGGTGAGGTTGACGATCCGCTCCACCCGGGGTGCGAGCCCGGCGTCCTTCTGCGAGCGTACGGTCACCTGCACGTGGTCCGCCGGCTCCAGCGCGCTCTGCGGCAGGTGTCCGTGGATCTCCATCTCGCAGAGCACACCACCGCCGTCCCGCAGTCTCAGCGGGGTCACCAGGAACTCCGGCCCCTTGCGCAGTTCCTTCCACTTCCGTCTGGCGCCCGCACCGGCACCGGCCCGGAGCACCGAGGCGAGCAGCAGCAGCGCCACCCGGACCACCGCCGCCGTGCCGAGTACGGCGACCAGGACGGGCTGCCCGACCCGGATCTCCCGGGAGTAACCCTCCATCAGCCGTACGACGTGACCGGTGATGACCGGTCCGGGACGCCAGGCGACCCGTTCGGGAAACAGTTCACCGTCCATCTGCTCACCACCGAGAGTCCGCTCCCGAGCACAAATTGTATCGATCATGGCGAATGAACCCGCAATGAGTGAATCAGTTTCACGTGATGTGACGAACTGCTCACTCCTGGCTGCTGGGGACGCTTCCGGACACCCGGTGGTTCCCGGCGGCGCGCTCAGGTGACAAGCCGACCGGCGTGGGTAACCCCGGCACGACCTTGGAGAGGGGACGACCCATGCAGCTGTCCTTCCTGCGTCCGATCTGTGCCCATCCCGGCCCGTGGACGTCGGTCTACCTGGACGCCTCCCGGGACACCCACGACGCCCATCCCGCGCTCGACCTGCGCTGGCGGGCCCTCCAGGAACGGCTCGCTGAGCAGCGGACCGACCCGCGCGACGTGGCGGCCCTCGACGCCGTGATCCGGGGGCACGACCCGATGCCCGGCGACTACGGACTCGCCGCGTTCGCCACCGGCGGCGAGGCGGTGCTCACCGAGTACCTCACCGCACCGCCGCGCAAGGACATCGCCGCGCACGGGCCGGTCGCGCACACCATGCCGCTGGTCGCCCAGCGCCGCGAGCAGGTGCCCTGGGTCCGGGTACTGGCCAGCCGCACCGGCGCGGACGTGGCCGCGGTGAGCGCCGGTGGGGTACCCCGGCACGCGCACGTCAAGGGCGGCAACCAGTGGCCGCTGCGCAAGGTGCAGCCGGGTGGCTGGTCGCAGCCGCACTTCCAGCACGCGGCCGAGCTGGCCTGGCAGCGCAACGCCGGCGACGCCGCGTCGGCCACCGCCGCGCTGGCCGAGCGGGTCGGTGCCGAGGTGATCGTGGTCGCCGGGGAGACCCGGGCCCGGCAGTTGCTCGCCGCACAGCTTCCGGTTTTCTGGCAGGACCGGGTGGTGCACACCGACGCCGGCTTCCCGGCCGCCGGCGCCGACCAGACCGCCCTGGACGACGTCACCGTGCAGGCCATCGCCGAGGTCGCCGCCGCGCACACCGACGTGGCGATGGACAAGTTCGGCATGCAGCGCGACGTCGGCGCCGGCCTGGACGCCGTGGTGACCGCACTGCAACGCGGCCAGGTGGACACGATGCTGATCGTGGACGACCCCTCCTCGACCGAGGAACTCTGGATCGGCCCGGAGCCGACCGAGATCGCCACCGGTCCGGACGAACTCCGGGCGATGTCAATCGCCGAGCCACTGCGGGTACGCGCCGACGCGGCCCTGGTCCGCGCGCTGGTCGGCACCGACGCCGGGGTCACGGTGCTCGGCCCCGAGCAGGCGCCCGACCTCACCGACGGGGTCGGCGCCGTCCTGCGCTACGTCGACGCCAGCACCCCGGCAGGTCGCAATGGCTGACCCGGGGCGGTCGACGGTGCGGACGAGCACGGCGACGGCGGACCGGACCATCGCCGACCTGCTGGTCGAACGGCTGCGGGCCTGGCGGGTGCCCCGGGTGTTCGGGCAACCCGGCGAGGGGGTGGCGCTGATCGTCGAGGCGCTGCGCCGGGCTGGCGGCGATCCGGGCTTCGTACCGTCCCGGCAGCCGGAGGCGGCGGGGTTCATGGCGGCCGGGCACGCCAAGTACACCGGCACGGTCGGAGTGTGCCTGGCCACCCAGGGACCGGGCGCGCTGCACCTGCTCGGCGGCCTCTACGATGCCAAGCTGGACAGCAAGCCGATGGTCGCGATCATCGGGCAGCAGACGTACAGCGCGCTGGGCAGCGCGTACCAGGAGATCGAGCTGCCCCGGCTGTTCGGCGACGCCTGCGCCCAGTTCCTGCGTACCGCCGCCGTGCCGGAGCAGGTGCCCTACCTGCTCGACCAGGCGATCCGTACCGCCGTCTCGACCCGGAGCCCGACCTGCCTGGTGGTGCCGCACGATCTGCTCGGCCAGGCCGTACCCGACGGGATGCCACACCCCGACGGCGGTGGCGTGCTCGCCTCGGCGCCCGGCCTGCCGCCGGCCCGGGTGGTGCCGCACGATGAGGACCTGAACGCCGCCGCCCAACTGCTCGGCGCGGGGCGGCGGGTCGCGATCCTGGTCGGCCAGGGCGGCTACGGCGCCGCCGACGAGATCGTCGAACTGGCCGACCGGCTCGACGCCGGGGTGGCGACCTCGCTGCTGGGCAAGCCGGTGCTGGACGAGCGGCTGCCCTACCACACGGGCGTGCTGGGCCAGGTCGGCACGGCGGCCAGCGCACAGTTGATGGCCGGCTGCGACACCCTGCTGATGGTCGGCACCAACGACCCGTGGACCGGTTACTACCCGGTGCCGGGGCAGGCCACGGCGGTGCAGATCGACATCGACGGCAGCCGGCTGGCCAGCCGGTATCCGATCGACATCCCGCTCATCGGCGACGCCCGGGAGACACTGCGGGCGCTGCTGTCCCGGGTGCCGCAGCGGCAGAACCGGGACTGGCGCGGCATGATCGAGGGGGCCGTCGACCGGGCCCGGACCGAGTGCGACGCCCGGGCCGAGGAGCGGACCGCGCGGTTGAACCCCCGGCTGGTGCTCCGGGAACTCTCGCCGCGACTTCCGGTCGATGCCTCGGTCGCGGTGGACGTCGGGTCGGTGACCTACTGGTACGCCCGGCACCTCCAACTTCCCCCCGGAGTCCGGGCACACCTCTGTGGCACGCTGGCCTCGGTAGGTTCGGCGGTGCCGTACGCCGTCGCGGCCAAGTTCGCCCAGCCGGACCGGCCGGTCTTCGTGCTGCTCGGCGATGGTGCGATGCAGTCCGGCGGACTGGCCGAGCTGATCACCGTGGCCCAGCACTGGCCGGAGTGGCCGGATCCCCGGCTGGTGCTGCTGGTGCTCAACAACGAGGACCGGGCCGGTCGGGGCGGCGAGCCCGAGCGGGGGCCGGACACCGGGGCGGTCCGGGCACCCTGGCCGGACCTGGACCGGCCGGCCGCGCCCGGGATGCCGTCACCCGAGGCGGTACGCGCCGGAGACATTCCGTACGCCGGCTGGGCCCGGCTGCTCGGATTGCACGGCATCGGGGTCGACCGGCCGGACCAGATCGGGCCGGCCTGGGAGGAGGCGATCGCCGCCGACCGGCCCACCCTGATCGAGGCGGTGGTCGACCCGTCGATCCCGCTGGACGCACCGGATCAGCCCTTCGCCGACCTGCGTGCCCTGACCGCCGGCGGGGTCGCGGAGGGAGCCGGTTCGGCGGTCCGTGGCCGCGCCCAGACCCTGGCCGAACGCGCCGCCAACGGCGCCGACCTGGTCTGACTGTGACCATGGCGGGGTCGGTTCGCCAGTTCTGAGCGCCGGATCAGGCGCGCTCGACCTGCCGGCCGGCCCACTGCTCGACCAGCCGGATCGCCTCCTCGGCCGGCACGTCGGCCCGGTCCACCGAACCGAGCCAGACCGGGGTGCGCGCCCCGGTCGGCCAGGCCGCCAGCAGGCGCTGGTCGCCGGCCCCGCTGTGCAGGCTCAGCCTGCCGACCCGGGTCCAGGCGAGCACGCTCTGCCGCCCGGTGCGGATCCCGTCCGGGCCCGCCGACCGTCCGGCCCGGCTCCGCCGCTCCGCCAGCAGCAGGCCGACCGCCATCAACAGGCCGCCCAGGCTGGTCACCAGGGTCGCCAACGCGAGCGGCCGAAGCCCCTCGCCCGACGCTGCCTGCCAGCCGGCCATCGCCGTCACGACCAGGGCGAACGGGACGACGGCGATGGCAAAGTAGCTGGCGTACCGGGGGCCGCCGGCTGGCCCGAAGTTCAACTGGCGCACAGCCCTCGATCATCCGGCTCCGGCCCGCCCGGGGCAACTCGACCCGCACCGGGCGTGGCGGGCCGGAGGCGCTGCGGCCGGACATAACCGGCCGTCCTCCGAATTGCGCCCGCGAGGTTGCTGACCGCCCGTTTAGACGCGATCGGGACGGGAAGGCCCGGGCAGCGCGGACGAGGGAGGTGAGCCCGGTGCGGGAGATGCAGGAGTGGCTGGCCGCGGGCGGGTCCGGGCTCCCGGAGCCGGACCGCATCGTGTCGCCGGAGAGTACTGGCCGGGTGCTGCTGGCCGTGGCGTCCCGCGGGGTCCGCGGCCGGGACTGCGCGGACCTCGGGTACCACCCGCTGCTGTCGCGCTTCCGGGGCGCGCCGGAGGCGGTACGCCGCTCCGCGCTGGCCCGGGCCGCCACCCGCACCGCGCTCACCGCCGAGCAGGCCGGTGCGTTCGACGCCGGCCGGGTGGCCCGGTGGATGGTTGGGCACTATCCGCCGCGCTGGTATCCGGGTGTCGTGATCGGCTCGCCGCACGGCGGGGCGATCCACCTGGCCACCGCGATGGGGGTGCCGTGGCTGCCGGCCGGTTTCGACGTGGCGGTGCAGTGGCCGGACGGCCGGGTGGACAGACCGGTCGAGGCGTTTGCGTACGGCGCTCGGATCGCGGCCCGGCTGATCGGGGGCAATCCGGGGGTACGGGTGCGGCAGGTGCACGATCCGGCCGGTCGGGGCGTACTGGCCGGCTCGACGGTGTCCCTGGTGGTCCGCTGGCACACGTTGCCGGAGGCGTACCGGGAGTTCCTCGGCAGCCGGCTGGCGCCAGGCGCTCCGGTGCTGCTGCTGCGCGATGTGCGTACCTGGCCGGTGTTCGACTCGGGTGACGGGCACAGCTTCCAACTCGGCGGCCCGGCCAGCGGGCTGGAGCCGGCCGACTTCCGGGCCGGCAGCGATCTGCTCGGTCAGGTGCTGCGCGGGGCCGGCGGTGACGGGGCGAGCTGGGACGCGCCGGAGGGCGACCGCCCCGGGTACGCCGAACAGGGCGTCGAGCCCGGTTTCGAGACCAGCCTGCTGGACTGGGCACGGGGGGCCGGCAGCCCGCTGCACCGGGTGCTCTTCCCCGGTCCGGACGCGCTGAGTGCCGCCGCGGCGGACGTGTACCGGTGGTGGCTGCGCGGGGCCGGCAAGAGCGGCGACCGGTGCGTGGTGGAGTGCGGGCGGCTGATCGACCCGTGGCAGGTGGTCCGGGCCGGGCTGGTGCCGTACTGGTGCGAGAACGCCACGGCGCGCAGCGTGACCGGTGCCGAGTGGTGGCTGGCCGGCAGCGCGCCGTTCAGCTCGCTGGACGTACTGCCGGAGCCGCCCGGGCTGCGCTCGCCGGCGCTGGCGGGGCTGCCGCAGTGGCTCGCGGTGGCCTCGTTCGGGCGCCTCCGCCGGGCGGTGGACCGGGTCGCCGCCCGGGGCTACCCGGTGACCTCGGTGGCCACCCGGCACGCCACCGAGGTACTCCGGAACCAGCCCTACGACCTGCCGGCGCCCGCGCCGCTGCGGGTGGTGGAGGCGCTGGCCGGGCTGCGGGCCAGCGGCGCCCCGCAGGGGCTGCTGGTCTGCTGATCCCCCTGATCGCAAAACTCCTCGCGGACGTCACGTCCCGTGATTGAGTACCTACAGGGCGGGAAGAACGCTGACGCTACTGGTCAATCGTGCTGCGCAGCGGAGTGTGCGGGCGTTCATCCGTCCAGTTTCGGTACATGTTCGCTTCCGGCGAGGTGACGTTCCGTACGGCACCGATGACCGGATTCGCATCCCGGGCGGGGGACCTTCCTGAGGGAGGCGCGGATGTTCGGACAGATCACGACCACACCACCGGCCGAGCGTGGGCTGGAGGACCTGGACGCGGCCGCCTTGGCGTACGCGGCGAGAATCGCCGGCCTGCCGCCGGAACGCCGGCAGGAGGCTCGGGACGACCTCGTCCGGTTCGCCCTGCCGTTCGCCGGCAGGTTGGCCCGGCGCTACCGGGGCCGGGGTGAACCGCTGGAGGACCTGGAACAGGTGGCCCGGTTGGGCCTGGTGAACGCGGTCGACCGGTACGACCCGGAACGGGGCTCGTTCACCGCGTACGCCGCGATCACCATCGTGGGCGAGATCAAGCGGCATTTCCGGGACCGGACCTGGGGGGTGCACGTGCCCCGGCGGCTGCGCGACCTGATCCTGGAGGTCGGCCAGGCGACCGCGGCGTTGACCAGCGAGCTGTCCCGCTCGCCCAGCGTGGCCGAGCTGGCCGCCCGGCTGGAGACGCCGGAGGAGGAGATCCTCGCGGCGCTGGAATCGGCGGCCGGCTACAGTCCGGCCTCGCTGAACGCGCCGGTCGGCGGGGAGAGTTCGGCGGAGTTCGGCGACCTCGTCGGCGAGTCCGACACCGACCTGGAGTCGGTGGATGACCGGGTGACGGTCAGCGGGCTGCTCGGCCGGCTGCCCTGGCGGGAGCGGCGGATCCTCGCCATGCGGTTCTACGGCAACCAGACCCAGGCCGAGATCGCCGCCCGGTTCGGCATCTCGCAGATGCACGTCTCCCGGCTGCTCTCCCGGGCGCTCACCTGGCTGCGGCAGGCGATGCTCGCCGATTCGCCGTCGCCGTGGCAGGCCGGCGGGGCCGAGGCCGGCGGCCAGCCGGCCCGGCTCTCGGTGCGCCAGGTGGGGGAGCGGGTGGTGGTCGAGGTGACCGGGGAGATCGACCGGGACACCGCCGAGCAGTTGCGCCAGGCGGTGGTCGAGGCGGTCGCCGACCGGCATCCGTCGGAGGTGGCGATCGACCTGACCGACGTAACGAAGCTCGACGGACCGGCGCTGGCCGCCCTGGTCGCCGGGCGGGACGCCGCGCACCGGGCCGGAGTCCGGTGGCGGCTGGCTCGGGCGCAACCAGTGGTGCAGCATTCGCTCAGCGCCGCCGGCCTGGTCGCGCTGCCCGCGGACTGACCGGCGCGCCGGGGGCCGCTGGTACGCCGCTCGTCGTCATCGACCGTCCTCCTCTTCCGGTTGGTCGCCAGGGGTCCGCCCGGTGCGCCACCGTGGGCTCTCCGAGCCGCCCCGGGCAGCGTCGTCGATGTCTTCGTCGGGTTGGCTCGGCTCGAACGCCGGCCGGCGTACCTCGTCGGGTTCCGGCACCTCGATCGGGCGGGCACCGGACCGGGCCGGTGGGTGGTGCGCCACCGCGGCCTCGGCGCCGTGCGCCCCCTCCGGGGCGGGCACCTCGGCCTCCGGGTGGCGCTCCTCGTGCCGCAGTTCGTCGCGGACCTCCTGGGGCGGTCGGGTGGACCGCTGTGGCAGGTCCCGGCCGAGGTCGGCGACGAGCGGGCCGTACTTCGCGTCGAAGGCGGGCCGCTCGGACCGGATCCGGGGCATCCGGTCGAAGTTGCGCAGCGGCGGCGGGCAGGTGGTGGCCCATTCCAGCGAGTTGCCGAATCCCCAGGGGTCGTCGACGTCGACCATCCGGCCGAACCGCCACGACTTCCAGACGTTGTAGATGAAGAACAGCGTGGAGGCGCCGAGCACGAACGAACTGATCGTGGAGAAGGTGTTCAGCACGGTGAAGCCGTCGGTGGGCAGGTAGTCGGCGTACCGGCGGGGCATGCCCTCGTTGCCGAGCCAGTGGTGCACCAGGAAGGTGCCGTGGAAGCCCAGGAACATCGTCCAGAAGTGGACCCGGCCCAGCCGTTCGTCGAGGAGCCGGCCGGTCATCTTGGGGAACCAGAAGTAGACCCCGGCGAACGCGGCGAAGACGATGGTGCCGAAGAGCACGTAGTGGAAGTGGCCGACGACGAAGTAGGTGTCCGTGGTGTGGAAGTCCACCGGCGGGCTGGCCAGCAGCACCCCGGTGAGCCCGCCGAAGAGGAAGGTGACCAGGAACCCGACCGAGAAGAGCATCGGCGTCTCGAAGGTCAACTGCCCCTTCCACATCGTGCCGATCCAGTTGAAGAACTTCACTCCGGTCGGTACGGCGATCAGATAGCTCAGCCAACTGAAGAACGGCAGCAGCACCTGGCCGGTGCCGAACATGTGGTGCGCCCAGACGGTCATCGAGAGGATCGTGATCGCGATGGTCGCGGCGACCAGCCCCTTGTAGCCGAAGATCGGCTTGCGGGCGAACACCGGGATGACCTCGGTGATGATGCCGAAGAAGGGCAGCGCCACGATGTAGACCTCGGGATGGCCGAAGAACCAGAACAGGTGCTGCCAGAGCAGCGGGCCGGCGTTGGCCGGGTCGTAGACGTGCGCACCCATCCGCCGGTCGGCGTAGAGCGCGAGCAGGGCGGCGGCGAGCAGCGGGAAGACCAGCACCACCAGCAGGGCGGTGAAGAGCATGTTCCAGGTGAAGACCGGCATCCGGAACATGGTCATCCCGGGTGCCCGCAGGGTCAGGATGGTGGTGATCAGGTTGACCGCGCCGAGGATGGTGCCGAGCCCGGAGAGGACCAGCCCGATCACCCACATGTCCGGGCCGATCCCCGGCGAGTGCTGGTCCCGGCTCAGCGGGGTGTATGCGGTCCAGCCGAAGTCCGCCGAGCCGTTCGGGGTGAGGAAGCCGAGCAGCACCAGCGAGCCGCCGAGCAGGTAGAGCCAGTACGCCAGCGCGTTGAGCCGGGGGAACGACACGTCCGGGGCCCCGATCTGCAACGGCACCACGTAGTTGCCGAACGCGAACGCCAGCGGGGTGGCGAAGAGCAGCAGCATGATCGTGCCGTGCGCGGTGAAGAGCTGGTTGTACTGCTCGGTGGAGAGGAACTGCAACCCCGGACGGCCCAGCTCGGCCCGCATCAGCATCGCCATCGCGCCGGCGACGAGGAAGAAGCCGAACCCGGTGACCATGTAGAGCAGGCCGATCTGCTTGGCGTCCGTGGTGCCGAGCAGCCGGATCAGCGTGCTGCCCCGGATCGCCCGGCGTACCGGGCCCGGATAGCCGCCGGACCGGGCGGGGGCCAGGACCAGCGGCCCGCGCTGCTGCCCGGGATCGGTGACCACCCGCTTCGGCATGCCCGGCTCACCCCGTACCTGATTCGCCAGCTAGGACGAGGGGGCGGCTACCCGGTATTCGAACGGCAAAACCCGGCAGGCCAGCAATTTCCGCTCTCTTTGCCTCTAACGGGTGAAAACCGGCGCAACTGCCCGGGTCAGCGGCGGGTTCGGCGCCGGCCACCCAGGGTGGCGAGCGCGATCATGGCGATGCCGAGGCCCAGGTGCAGCCAGTTGTCCGCGTCGTTGACCGGCAGGAAGTTCGCCGCGCTGTCCTGCTCGATCGCGCTGCCGTAGACCATCAGGACCAGGTAGACCGCGCCGGCGCCGATCAGGAAGCTGCGGGCTCCGGTGGCCGTCCGGGCCAGCGCCAGCCCGACCACCCCGGTGAGCAGGTGTACCAGGTTGAGCAGCACGGAGACCTGGAACAGCCCGAAGAGCCGGGCGTCGGACCGGTGCCCGGCCAGCCGCAGCTCGTCGTAGTCGCTGGTGATCTCCGGAATGAAACCGAGTACGCCGAGCGCCAGGAAGGCGACCGCGACCCCGACCGCGGCGGTGCTCACCGGTGACCGGCCGGTGTGCGGCCGGGTCACCGTCGAACTGGCTCTGTGCACTGCGCTGGACCCTTCCGTGTGTCGTCTCCCCGGTCGCGCCGCCCCGGCACAGCCATGCCGACGCCGACCGCCCTGTCCGGCGATGCCCGGACCGGACCCGCATGGGTCAGCCCGGCGCGGCGACGGCCGACCGGCGTACCTGCTCGTACAGCTCGACATACCGCTCGGCCATGATCGCCGGGGTGAACCGGCGGCTGGCCTCCCGGCGGCAGTCCCGCTCGTCCAGCCCGACGGCCCCCCGCACCAGGTCGGCCAGCCCTTCCTCGTCGTCGGCGAGCAGGCCCGTCCTACCGTGCTCGATCAGCTCCGGCAGGCAGCCCCGGCCGATCGCCAGCACCGGGGTGCCGAGCGCGAGCGACTCGATCACCGCCGTGCCCCCGGGCTCCTCCCAGCACAGCGGGAAGAGGCTGGCCCGGGCCGCCGCCACCAGCTCGTCCCGGGCGCTCCCAGCCACCATTCCGACCCAGCGCACCCGGTCGCCGTCCACCATCGGGGCGACCTGCTCGCGCCAGTACCGTACGTCCGGGTTCTGTCCCGCCTCCGGCCCGGCCGCGGCCAGCTCCTCGGGCCGCCGGTACGGCCCGACCGGTCCGGCCAGCACCAGGTCGAACCCGGCCTGGTGGGCGAGCCGGGCCCCGACGTGCTGCCCCTTGCCCGGCGTGATCCGGCCGAGGATCACCAGGTGGTCGGACTTCTCGACCGGCGATCGACGATCGGCCTGCACCGCCAACGGGGTCGCCAGGTGCACATGCCCGACCGCGTGGGCGCGCAGCGCCCGCGGCGCCCGGGCGAGCTGCGCCGCCGAGACGCCGTTCACCCGGACCCGGTCACCGCCGTCCAGATACCCGTAGAGGTCCGGGTGCTTGCCGAGGTCCCAGTGCAGGGTGTGCAGCGCCGGACCGCTCCCCGGGCCCATCGCGGTCAGCACCGCCAACCCGACCGCCTCCACGTGGTCGTGCACCAGGTCGATGTCGTCCCGTTCGCGTAGCGCCCGGACCACCCCGGACAGGTGCGCGTGCGAGATCCCGCAGACCTGGTTGTACGGCCGTTGCAGCGCCCCGAACTGGCCGTCGGAAAAGACCGACAGCAGTTCGTCGACCGGCAGCGTGGCGTCGGCGGTGGAGGCCAGCACCACCCGTACGCCGAGCCGGCGCAGCTCCGGCACCAGGGTGGCGACCACGTTCTCGATCCCGCCGTACCCGGGCGGTGGCACTGGAAGCCACGGCCCGGCGTTCATCAGCACGGTCAGGCTCATCCGCCCTCCCCGGCCCGTCCGGCGACCTCCGCGGCTCGTCCGGCGTCGTCCCCCGCAACCCGTCCGGCCGGGCCGGCATGCCCCGTCACGCGGCGCCGCCCGGCCGGACCCCGGTGCCCGGTCATACCGCCGCCCGCCGGGACGACGACGGCCGGAGTTCCGCCAGCGGCGGGCGCTCTCGGACGGAGACGTCGCTGACCACGATCTCCCGATCCAGGTTGGGCAGTGCGCTGCTGCCGTCCCGGCGGAACTGCACCAGCAGGTTCCCCGGCGGCGCGGTCTCCTCGACCAGGCCCCGCCGGCACAGCCGCTGCCACACCGTGTGCATGATCTGCCCGGACATCCGGCCGAGCGCCTCGGTGTCCTGGTGCCGGTGCAGGCGTTCGCCGAGGTCGACCTGGGCGAGGGCGTCCAGGCCGCACATCTCCAGCAGGTCGATCAGCATCGCCGTTTCGACGCCGTAACCGGAGACGAAGGGCACCCGTTCGAGTACGTCCCGCCGGCCGGCGTACTCCCCGGCCAGCGGCTGGACGAAGCCGGCCAGTTCCGGCCAGAAGAGGTTGAAAAGCGGGCGGGCCACCAGCTCGGTCACCCGGCCGCCGCCCTCCGCCTCCACTCCGCTGGTGCCGACCAGCGGGCGGTGGTAGAAGCCCTTGACGAACGCGACGGACGGGTCGGTCAGCAGCGGGCCGAGCAGTCCGGTGACGAAGTGGGGCTGGAACTCCCGCAGGTCGGCGTCGATGAAGGCGACCAGGTCCCCGGTCGACGCGGCCAGCCCGGCCCAGAGCGCGTCCCCCTTGCCGTCCAGCCGGGGCAGCCCCCGGGTCATCTCGTCCTGGCCGACCACCCGGGCCCCGGCCGCCGCCGCCACCACCGCGGTCCGGTCGCTGGACCGGGAGTCGACCACCACGACCTCGTCGACCAGCTCGACCTGTTCGACCAGGCAGGCCCGGATCGCCGCCACGATCGCGCCGACGGTGGACTCCTCGTCCCGGGCCGGTATCACCACACTGACCGTGCGGTCCCCCTTCAGGTACGCGAGCTGTCGCGGCGTCCACTGGTCGGCCACCCCGGTACGGTGGGTGGACCACGCCTCCAGCGCCGGTGACACGGGTGTACGCGAGCGCCGCATGGACGACCTCCCCCACTGCCTCGACCGGTGCCCGGCCGGGCCCGGTGCAGCCCTACAGCCTTCCCCGCCGGCCCCGGATCAACCGTCCCGGCACCCGCCCGGGACCACTCCGGGGAGGGCGCCGGGGGCCCGCTCGCATTCCGCCCATCCGGGCACACTCGGGCGGTACGGACATCCGGCCACCGGCCCGGCCGAGAGCGGACCCGGCACGCGGCCGGGCGGGCCGCACTTTGCCGGAGAGTTCGCGTACCGTTGCCCGTCATGGGTGTGTCGCAACGGTTGAAGACCAGGGTCCGGCGTTTCCTCCAGCGTCCGGGCACCACAGTTGATCTGGCGCCGCTGGAGAAGCTGCTGCCCACGATCGAGGCGCGCGAGGAGGAACTCACCGAGCTGGACGACGCCGAGCTGACCGAGACGGCCGGCAAGGCCGAGGACTTCGTCGAGATCTGCGCGGTGGGCCGCGAGGCCGCCCGGCGCGGGCTCGACCAGCGGCCGTACGACGTCCAGCTGCTCGGCGCCATGTCGCTGCTCGCCGGCAAGGTCGCCGAGATGGCCACCGGTGAGGGCAAGACGCTGACCGCGACGATCGCCGCGTACGGGCACGTCCGGCGGGGTAACGGGCCGGTGCACGTGCTCACCGTCAACGACTACCTGGCCCGCCGGGACGCCGAGTGGATGGAGCCGGTCTACCGGCTGCTCGGGCTGCGCGTCGGCTGGGTGACCGAGGCGTCCACCCGCGAAGAGCGCCAGGCGGCGTACGCCTGCGACGTCACCTACGTCTCGGTCAGCGAGGCCGGCTTCGACTTCCTCCGCGACCAGCTCGTCACCGACATCGACGACCGGGTGCAGCCGCCGCTGACCACCGCGATCGTGGACGAGGCCGACTCCATCCTGATCGACGAGGCCCGGGTGCCGATGGTGCTGGCCGGTGCGGTGCCGGGCGAGCAGGACCCGGTGCACCAGGCAGCGGCGGTGGTGCGTGGGCTGCGCGCCGGCCGGCACTACACGGTGGCCGACGACGGCCGCAGCGTCGCCTTCACCGACGCCGGGCTGGCCGAGGTCGAATCCCGGCTCGGCGGTGTGGACCTCTACGACGCCGAGCACGTCGAGCAGCTCTCCGCGGTCAACGTCGCCCTGCACGCGCACGCCCTGCTGCACCGGGACGTCGACTACATCGTCCGCAACGACGGGGTCGAGCTGATCGACGAGATGCGCGGCCGGGTCGCCCAGCGCCGCCGCTGGCCGGACGGGCTCCAGGCGGCCGTCGAGGCGAAGGAGGGGCTCGACGCCACCGCCGAGGGTGAGGTGCTGGGCACCATCACCGTGCAGGCGTTCGTCGCGCTCTACAAGACCGTCTGCGGGATGACCGCCACGGCGGTGCTGGTCGGCGACCAGTTGCGGGAGTTCTTCTCGCTCGAGGTCGCGGTGATCCCGCCGAACACCCCCTGCGTCCGGGTGGACGACCCGGACCGGATCTACGCCACCCGGGGTGAGAAGGAAGAGGCGCTGATCCAGGAGATCCAGGAGCAGCACGAGACCGGGCGTCCGGTGCTGATCGGCACCCTGGACGTGCAGGAGTCGGAGCGGCTCGCCGAGGCGCTGCGCGAGGCCGGGGTGCCGTGCACGGTACTCAACGCCAAGAACGACGCCGAGGAGGCGGCGATCATCGCCGAGGCCGGCAAGTACGGCGCGGTGACCGTCTCCACCCAGATGGCCGGCCGGGGTGTCGACATCCGGCTCGGCGGCAGCGACCAGGCCGACCGGGACCGGGTCGCCGAACTCGGCGGCCTCTTCGTGATCGGCAGCGGCCGGCACGACAGCCGGCGGGTCGACGACCAGCTCCGGGGCCGGGCCGGCCGGCAGGGCGACCCCGGTCGCTCCGTCTTCTTCGTCAGCCTGGAGGACAACCTGGTCATCCGACACGCCCCGGACGCGATCCCGCCGTCGCCCCGGATGAACGCCGACGGTCTGGTCACCGACGAGCAGGTCGACTTCGCCGTCGAGCACGCCCAGCGGATCGCCGAGGGCGTCAACCACGAGATCCACCGCAACACCTGGCGCTACAGCGTGGTGATCGAGCAGCAGCGCAAGGCGCTGGCCGAGCGCCGGGAGCGGCTGCTCACCACCGAGGTGGCGGCGGAGATGCTGACCGAGCGCTTCCCGGACCGGGCCAAGGAGATGGACGAGGAACTCCTCTCCAAGGTCGGCCGGTCGATCGCGCTCTACCACCTCGACCGGCTCTGGGCCCTGCACCTGGCCGAGCTCTCCGAGGTGCGCGAGGGCGTACACCTGCGGGCGCTGGGCCGGCTCGACCCGCTCGACGAGTTCCACCGGTCGGCGGTGCCGGCGTTCAACGCGCTGGTACCGGAGATCGAGACCCGTACGGTGGAGACCTTCGAGGAGAACGAGTTCGACGACGACTGGGAGCCGGGCGACGGAGAGCTGGCGCGACCCAGCGCCACCTGGACCTACCTGGTGCACGACAACCCGTTCGGCTCGGAACTCGACCGGCTGATCGCCGCCGTCGGCCGCCGGCTCAGCTCCGGCTCGCGCTGACCCGGACCGCACCGCGATCCCGGGGTTGATCGTCGGAAGCCTGACGGCAACCCCGGGACGGGCGGGATCGTTCTCTTCCTGGAACGGGTGGTTTGTCCACCCGGCGCTCGGGTAGTAGCGCAGGTCCGTACCGGCACGGGATCGGGAACGGCGGGGGAGAGGCGACCATGAGACAGGCGACGGCGCGAACCGGACGTACCGCGGCAGCCGCGGTGGTGGCGGGGGTTTCGGACCGGTGCTGAGGCTGAGGACGACGACGGAGCCGTCGACCGAAGCCCCGGGCGTGCTGGAGACCGCCGCCCTGCTCCGCGAGGTGACTGCCGGACTGATCGCGAGCGACGACTTCGACGCCGCGCTGGACCGGCTGGTACGTACCGTCCGGGACGCCATCCCGGCGGTGACCTGGTGCGGGGTCACCGTGCTGCGGGCCGGGGCGCCCCCCTCGGTCGCGGCCTCGGAGCCTCGACTCGGCGATCTCGACGACGTCCGGCACGGCCAGGACGGGCCGGCGATGGTGGCGATCCGCTCCCGGGAACTGGTCTGGTCCGGGGACCTGCGCACCGAGACCCGGTGGCGGCCGTGGACCGGCCGCGCGCTGGCCCTCGGCGTACGCGGGGTGCTCGCCGTACCGGTGGACGTCGACGAGCACGTGGTCGGCTCGATCAACCTGTACGCACGCCAGCCCGGAGCGCTGACCGCCAGCCAACAGCTCAGCGCGATGCTGCTGGCCGAACACGCCGGACTGCTGCTCGGCGCGGTGCGGGACCGGTCACGGCAGACCGGGGCCGCCGGCGACCCAGACGAAACGCTCACCGCAGGGCAGGTCATCGACCAGGCGGTCGGGGTTATCATGACTCAACGTGGCTGTCCGGCCACGGAGGCGCTACGGGTGTTGCGGTCCGCCTCGGCGGCGCTGGCCATCCCGCTCCGGGACGTGGCCGAGCGGCTGGTCACCTCGGTGGCCCGGCGCCGCGACGGCTGACCGTCCGGCGTGGACCGCGCGATTGCGGTCCGTTTCGGCCGGGTGGCCCGGGGGTAGCAGGCTGGGGCTGGTCGAGAGCGAGCCGGGGAGGCGTCACCATGCAGAGCCGCCTGCGGGTGCACGGACACCCGATCCAGCCCATGCTGGTGACCTTTCCGTTCGGGCTGTTCGTCTGCGCCACGGTCTTCGACCTGGCCGACGTGCTCGGCGGCCCGGCGATCCTGGGGCTGGTCGGCTACTGGACCGCGGTCGCGGCGCTGGTCGCGGGCGGGCTCGCGACCGCGGCCGGCATGGTCGACCTGTGGGACGTGCCGGGCGATCCGACCCGGCGCACCGCGATCATCTTCAACCTGGTGAACGCCGCCGTCGCGGTGCTCTTTGTCTTCGCCTGCCTGATCAGGTCGGGTGAGCCGGAGCACGGGGCGAGCGGTGGGCTGGTCGCGGTCGAGCTGCTCGGCCTGCTGCTCGGCTCGGTCGGGGTACGACTCGGCGGCAGCCTGGTCCGGCAGTTCGACCAGGGGCGCGGTGAACCGACCAGCTTCGACGGGTTCGGCCCACCGGCGAGTTCGGTGGCCGGCGGTTTCGGCCGGCGCCGCGGCGGCTGACCCGACGGCCGGGCGCCGGCCGCCCGACTCGGCGTCGCCGTCTCAGGAGTGGCCGGTGGCCCGGTGTTCGGTGAGCAGGTCGGCACCGAAGTCGCCGCGCGGGCGGCGCAGCACAGTGTGCGCGTGGTTGCCGTCCTCGCTGGTGTTGTCGTACTCGATCAGCAGGTCCTCGCCCTGGACGCGGTAGTAGTGCCGCCCGCCCGGCCTGGTCGGGCCCTCCCAGGCGAAGTAGAGGTCACCCCGGCGGACCCGGGCCGCCTCCTGACCGGCCAGTTCGGGCGGGAGCCGGTCGAGATAGAGCGCGACGAGCTGGTCGAGCAGCGCCCGGCCGGTCGGTCCGAGCCCGCCGGCCCGGAGCCCGACCGGCTCGATCCGGCCGTCGGACCGTGCCCGGGTGCCGCTGCGGATGTCGGCGGGTGCCTCGTCGGCGACCACCGCCGCGCCGCGCCCGTCCGGGCCGACCGCGTCGAGCAGGGCGTGGGCGAGATCCTCCTCGGGCCCGAGCGGCCGGCTGACCGGGCGGCCGCCGTAGCTCACCGTCGCCGGGTTGGCGCCCAGGAAGAGCGGTGCGGGGGAGACCCGGTCGCCGGCGACGGTCATCGTCACCGACAGGTGGTGTCCCTCGAACCGCCAGGACCAGTGGTCGTCCCGGGCCGGGTCGCCGAAGACCACGATCCGGTAGTCGTCGCTGTGTCGGCCCCGCCGCCAGTCCTCCTGCCGGTCGAGTACCTCCTCCAGGGCCATGACGGCGGCCGCCTGGGCGTAGGCGTGCGGGCTCAGCGCGCTGGCCAGCAGCCGGTGCGTCGCCTTGCGGCCGGTCCGGTCGAGGTCGGCGAGGCAGGCACCCGGCCGGGGCAGTGGCCGGTACTCGATCCAGCGGCGGCCGGCCTCGTCGTCGAACGGGCGGGCGGCCAGCGCCCGGGCCGGCCCCGGCAGCGCGTCCAGCAGTGCGGTGGCCGCCGTCCGCATCTGTCCGGCCAGGGAGGTGTTGCGCATTGCCCCTGTATACCGGCTGCCCCGGTGACCCTGTCGGCCAGGCTCGCGGTGCGGGCAAGGTCGACCATTCGGTGGACGAACATGAAATCTACTCGTCGACCCCTTCGGTGTCCGTCCACTTCAGAGCTACCTGCTCCGGGCCTGTCCCGGCCGGTGGGCCCGGTTTATGCCTTGTGGACCGCCCCTGGTCGGAGCATGATCAGGGGAAGTTCCTTGATCATCAATAATGTGATAGGGATCACATCGACGTACTCTGACTCCAGGTAAGGTCTGCACAATCGTCAACCCCTTTCGAAGGGTGCCGCCAGATGTTCAAACTCTCCCCACAAGGGCCGCGGCGACTACGGATCGTCGGGCTCGCCGCCCTCTCCTTCCTGGTGGTGACCGTTGCCGTTGCCCCGGCAAGCAACGCCCAGCCAGTGGCCGCAACGGGCCAGACCACAACGGACGTTGCCAGCCCGCCCGGCGTGGACGAGATCTCCAGCAGTCCGAACCTCCGCCAGATAGCCAACGTCCCGAAGCAGGGCACCTTCGCCACCGAGGGCGCCCTCGACTCGGACCTCGCCTTCCAGGGCCGGTACGTCTTCGCCGGCAACTACGAGGGCTTCGTCATCTACGACGTCAAGAACCCGGCCCGGCCCTCCATCGTCTCGCAGGTCCAGTGCTCGGGCTCGCAGAACGACATCTCCGTCTACGGTGACCTGTTGTTCCTCTCCACCGACGACCCGCGCAGCGACGACTCGTGCGCCAGCACGAGCGTGCCGCGCAGCGAGACGGTCTGGGAGGGCATCAAGATCTTCGACATCAAGGACAAGCGCAACCCGCGCTACATCAAGGCGGTGAAGACCGCCTGCGGCTCGCACACCCACACCCTGGTGCCGAGCAAGGACAAGAAGTCGGTCTACCTCTACGTCGCCTCGTACGGACCGTCGGACACCTACGCCGGCTGCGCGACCCCGCACGACTCGATCTCGATCGTCAAGGTGCCGGTGAAGAAGCCGACCCAGGCCGCCGTGGTAGCGGTGCCGAACCTGTTCCCGGACGGTGGCAACCCGGGTAGCAACGGCAGTTCGACCACGAGCGGCTGCCACGACATCACCGTCTACCCGAGCAAGGACCTGGCTGCCGGCGCCTGCATGGGTGACGGCATCCTGCTGAACATCGCCAACCGGGAGGCGCCTCGGGTGATCAACCGGGTGCGGGACACCGTGAACTTCTCGTTCTGGCACTCGGCAACGTTCAACAACTCCGGCACCAAGGTGGTCTTCACCGACGAACTCGGTGGCGGCTCCGGGGCGACCTGCGTCGAGACGGTCGCGCCGACCCGAGGCGCCAACGCCATCTACGACATCGCCGGTCGGGGTGACGGCCGCAACCTCGTCTTCAAGAGCTACTACAAGATCCCGCGGTTGAACACCAGCCTGGAGAACTGCGTCGCGCACAACGGTTCGCTGATTCCGGTGCTGGGTCGGGACATCATGGTCCAGGCGTGGTACCAGGGCGGCGTCTCGGTCTTCGACTTCACCAACTCGGCCCGCCCGGTCGAGATCGCCTACTGGGAGCGCGGCCCGCTCTCGACGGACCGCCGGATCATCGGCGGATCGTGGTCGGCGTACTGGTACAACGGCCACATCTACTCCAACGACATCCAGAAGGGTCTGGACGTACTGGAGCTGCGGGACTGGCGGATCTGGACGGCGCACCTGACCAGGTTCAAGGAGCTGAACGTGCAGAGCCAGCCCAGCTTCCTGGGCAGCAACTGGTAGCCACAGCCGTATCCGGCACGGACGGCCCGGTCCCCAGCGGTGGGGACCGGGCCGCTCCCGTGATAACTTGCCCGACCTGTGGAGGGGAGGGCCGGGTGCGGGACGGCATCTACGTGGGCCAGGCGGGTGTCGACGGCGCGGACAACGGGGGCTGGCTGCTCGGCCACTTCATGCCCGGTGTGGACGTACGGCACAGCGCCGACGTGGAGGTCAAGTGGGGCGTGCACCCGGCCGGCGACACCCGGGCCGAGTGGGTGACCGGGGAACGGCGTACCGCCCTGCTGGTGCTGGTCTCCGGCCGGTTCCACGTCGAGTTGCGGGACCGCACCGTCGTGCTGACCAGGCCGGGTGACTACGTCGTCTGGGGACCGGGTGTCGACCACTCCTGGCTGGCCCCGGAACCGGCGGTGGTACTCACCGTCCGCTGGCCGTCGGTCGCCGGTTACAAGGTCGCCGCGGGCTGATCGGTCAGCCGAACGTACAGCCGACCGCCGGAGGCGGATTGCTACCGGTCCAACTGCCTACGAAGCCGAACGTGGCCGTACCGGCGGGGGCGAGCGCGCCGTTCCAGCCGACGTTCCGGGCGGTCACGGTGCTGCCGCTCTGCGAAACGGTGGCATTCCAGGCCTGGCTGACCTGCTGGCCGGAACCGAACGCCAGCTCGACCGTCCAGGACCGGCTCGGTGCGGTGCCGTCGTTGCGTACCGTCACCTCACCCTGGAAGCCGCCCTGCCACTGCCCGATGCTCCGGTAGGTCGCCGCGCAGCCGCCGGCCGGCGGCGGAGTGGTGGTGGGCGGTGGCGGGGTCGGCGTCCGGGTCGGCGGTGGTGTGGGGGTCCGGGTCGGCGGCGGGGTGGGCGTGACGCCGTCCAGCGCGGCCGTCAGCGCCGGGTACCACCGGTCGGACATCTTCTGGTCGCCGGCGGCGTTGGGGTGCACGCCGTCGTAGGTGTCGGTGCCCGTGCTGAAGCCGCTCCACTGGTCGACCACCACGATCGGCGATCCGGCGGTGGTCTTCGAAACCGCCCAGCCCGGAATGGCGTCGTTGAGCGCCACCACCCGCTGGCCACACTCGGCGCAGGTGCTCGGCGCCATCGGGATGATCTTCGCGACCAGGATCTTCATGCCCGGGTTGCTGGCTCGCATCTGGTCCACCAGTTTCCCGTACGCGGCGAGGATGGTCGCGGTGGCCCGGTTGCTCCAGACGTCGTTGGTGCCGAAGTGCATCAGTACGACGTCCGGGCGGGTGGCGGCCAGCCAGGACGGCAACTGGTTCTGGTCGGCCACGGTGGTCACCAGAGCGCCGCCGTGCCCCTCGTTCTCCCCGTCGTACGGCTGTCCGCAGCCCTGCGGGCCGAGCGTGCCGACGAAGTCGATACCGGTGTAGCCGGTGTTCTGCAAGCGGTTCCAGAGGACGGAGCGCCAGCAGCCCGGGGAGCCGGTGATCGAGTCACCGAGCGGCATGATGCGCACGGGTGCCGGCGCCTCCGCCGGCAGCGCGGGTCTGGCGATGACGACCGTGCCGAGCGCGACGACGAGCGCGGCCAGTACGGTGCTGAGCAGGGGCCTGCGGAGCATGGTTGTCTCCTGTCACGGTGCGAGAGGTGAGACGTGCCCGGCCCGGTGCTCCCGAGACATTCAAGCAGGTCACCGGATCGGAACTCAACCGGTCAAGTGGGCGTACGGCTGGCCGTCGCCGTGGCACCGTTACGCCGATGATGGTGAACCGGTCTTTGCCGGGCCGCCGCCGGCCGCGACGATGGACCGGTGAACCGGTCCGACCCGGCGGTACGCCAACCGGACGGCACGGTGATCCTGGCCGGGCAGGCCCACGACTTCGCCTTCCAGTTCGGCGCGGCCCGGCTCGCCCTGCGGGCGGCCCGGGACGGGGTGGCGGAACCGCTGCCGCCGGTGCCGGAGTGGCTGCCCCGGCTGCTGGAGCGCGACCCGGCCCGGGTGCTCTTCGCGCACGACGGCGCGGTCTGGGAGCCCTCGTCCCGCTGAGGCGCGATACTGGCGGACCGCGTCCCTGGCGCCGCCAGTCGTGTCCGAAGCCAGGGCGGCGGAGTGGGCGGCCGACGTGCAACCGGTGGCGACGGTCGCCCGGCAGCGGAATCCGCCGAGAGCGCAAACCGTTGCCCCGGCACCACCGCCGGGTCGACCCTGGGTCGGGGCCCGAGTGGTGGGCGGTGCGACGCTGGAGGTGGGTTCGGATGTCCGACGATTCCCGGGTCGAGGCGCTCCGTGCGGCCGAGCGGCGGCTATAGGCCGCCCAGCTCAGCTCGGACGTCGCCGAGCTGGACCGGCTGATCGACGAGCGGCTCGTCTTCACCGGGCCGGGCGGTCGGCTCTACGACAAGCAGGACGACCTGCGGGTGCACCGTACCCGGGAGCAGGTGCTGACCGAGGTCAAGGAGGAGGAGTTGACCGTCCTGGTCAGCGGGGACACCGGCGTCACCTGGTTCCTGGGTGCCCTCACGGGGGCGCTCGCCGGCACGCCGTTCACCGCCCGGGTCCGGTACACCCGGACCTGGATCCACACCGAGGGGTCCGGGTGGCGTCTGCTGGCCGCACACGTCAGCGCCGTGTGACCCGCCCGACCCAGTCGGAGCGGGGCCGGTCGCGGCGGCGGTCGTACCGTTGGTGTCGTGGAGCGTTGCGACGAGTGCGGGTTCGACTATGCCTCCGTGCCGGCCGAGGCGCTGCCCGACCGGCTGCGCGGGTTCGGGCCGCGGTATTCCGCCGGGCTGCGCGCCGCCCGGGATCCGCGCCGACGTCCGGCGGAGCGGGTCTGGTCGCCACTGGAGTACGCCTGCCACGTGCGGGACGTCTTCCGGGTGCAGCACCAGCGGCTCGCCCTGGCGCTGGCCGTCGACGAACCGGAGTTCACTCCGATGGGACGCGACGAGCGGGTGGTCGCGGACGCGTACAACCGGCGGGATCCGGCCGTGGTGCTCGGCGAGCTCGCCACAGCCGCCGGAGAACTGGCGACAGCCTTCGGCGGGCTCGGCCCGCCCGAGCTGGCCAGGACCGGCAGCTATCCGTGGCCGCAGCGGCAGGTCCGGACGCTGTTGTGGCTGGGCCGGCACACGGTGCACGAGGGGGAGCACCACCTGCTCGACATCAGCCGCGGCTCGTAGCCGTCGGCCTGGCTCGCCGCCGACTACCGGTGTCGACTCCAGGCGCGCCCACTATCGGGGCACGGCGCTCCGGCCGAAGAATCGGGTCAGCGGCGACCGTTGAGCGAGTCGAGGAAGCGCTCCTCGAACGCGGCCCGGTCCGCCTCGAACGCTGCCCACACCGGTGCGCCGGGCCGGCCCGCGACCGTACGACCGGACTGCGCGCCGTCCTGCACCACCGAGATCGGCACCGTACGCCGCGCGTGCCGGCGCTACCGCCGCTCGCCACCGCCGGGTGGTTGATATGGCAACAGTGCCGACCGTGTGGCGTGACCGCTTCGCGGACAGCCGGTTACGCGAACAAGATCACAAGCTTAAAGCCAACTCATCGTTGTTGCCAAAGTTTTGCAACTCTGCCACCGTGATCAGTCAAGGGTGTTGCTGACCTGGCATCGCCTGGGCCAGACGGCTCCGTCAGGTCGTCGGCGCCCGGTCCCAGGCCGTCCGGCGCCGGTGTCGAGCACCGTGCCCGGTCGGCCGGCGCGTCCATGTCCGACCTGTGTGGGAGACCTCCGTGATCCGGATCCGTCCGACCGTCCGACGACTGGTGGCGGTGGCCGCCGCCGGTGGCCTGCTCGCTCTCGCGTCCTGCTCGTCATCGACGACGCCCGGGGCGCCTGCCGCCGGTGACACCTTCGTGGTCGCCACCGCCGGTGAACCGGACACGTTGAACCCGGTGCTCAACTACGGTGTCGACGGGGCGTCGCTGATCTTCGACGGGCTGGTCGCCAGGGACGCGCAGAACCGGCTGGTGCCGGGCCTCGCGGCGGAACTGCCGACGGTCTCGGCGGACGGCCGGACGGTGACGGCCAAGCTGCGCGACGGGGTGGTGTTCCACGACGGTGCGGCGCTCACCGCCGCCGACGTGGTCTTCACCTACCGGACCGTGCTGGACCCGAAGGTCGACTCCACGCTCCGATCCGACCTGGAGATGCTGGAGTCGGTCGACGCGCCGGACCGGGCCACGGTGGTGTTCCGGCTCCGGCACGCGTACGCGCCGTTCCTGCAACGACTCACCCTCGGCGTCGTGCCGGCCAGGGCGCTGAGCGGGCAGGACGTCAACAAGGCCGAGTTCAACCGGAAGCCGGTCGGCACCGGCCCGTACCAGGTGGAGTCCTGGACCCCCGGCGACCGGCTGGTGCTCACCGCCAACGACCGGTACTTCGGCGGCCGGCCGCCGAACCGGCGGCTGGTGGTGGCGTTCGTCGCCGACGACAACATCCGGGCCCAGCGGATGCGGGCCGGCGAGTTCGACGTCGCCGAGCTGGCCCCGAAGCTCGCCGCCGGTTTCGACGGCAGCGCCGGCTACCGGGTCGAGCGGGTGCCGACGGCCGACTACCGGGGCGTGATGCTGCCGATGGGCAACCGGGTCACCGCCGACCCGGCGATCCGCCGCGCCCTCAACCTCGCCGTCGACCGGGCCGCGATGGTGGCCGGGGTACTCGGCGGCGCCGGTGAACCGGCCTACGGCCCCGTCCCACCCACCTCGGAATACGCCGAACCGGCCGTCGTCGGCAAGCCGACCGCCGATCCGACCGCCGCCACCGCGCTGCTCGACGCGGCCGGCTGGACGCCCGGCGCGGGCGGCATCCGGGCCAGGGGCGGCCGCCCGGCCCGGTTCACCCTGATGTACCCGGCCAGCGACAGCCTGCGCAAGGAACTGGCGCTGGCGGTGACCGCCGACGCCAAGAAGGTCGGCATCGAGATCACCCCCGAGGGGCTGACCTGGGACGCGATCGACCCGCGGCTCAACTCGGACGCCCTGATCATGGGCTACGGCACCCCGTACGACCCGGACTTCGTCTCCTACAAGCTGTTCGGGTCCCGGTTCGCCGGGCAGGGCTACTTCAACCCGGGACACTACAAGTCCAGTGTGGTGGACCAGGCGTTGCAGCAGGGCCGGGACCAGTCCGACCCGGCCCGGCGCAAGGCGGCGTACTCGACGTTCCAGAAGCAGCTCGCCGCCGACGTGCCGTGGGTTTACCTGAGCTATCTCAAGCACAGCTACGTGCTGCGGGATTCGATCGACGGCGTGACGCCCCGGGTCGAGGCGCACGAGCACGACGTGGCGAACAGCCTCTGGTGGAACATCAACACCTGGACCCGGCGGTGACGCGGCAACCGACCCGGCGCCGGCTCGCCGGGGCGGGTGCCGTGGTCCGGCGCCGGCTCCTGGTCGCCGTACCGGTGCTCGTGGCCACCAGCATCGGCATGTTTGCCCTCGGCGCGGCCTCCCCGGTCGACGCCGCCAAGCAGTACGCCGGGGCGGCGGCGTTCACCACCACCGAGGAGAACCTGGCGCAGCTCCGGGCCAACTGGGGTGTCGACGACCCGCTGCCGGTGCAGTACCTGCGCTGGGTCGGCAACCTGCTCCGCGGCGACCTGGGGTGGTCGACGAGCCGGCACGAGGCGGTCGGCTCGGTCATCGCGGCCCGGGCCGGCTGGACGCTGCTGCTGGTCGGCGCCGCGCTCGCCGTCGTACTCGTGGCGAGCCTGCTGCTCGGGTCGCTGGCCGCGTACCGGCGCGGCGGGCTTTTCGACCGCGGCCTGCGGGCGGCCGCGTACGCCGTCGGGTCGATGCCGGTGTTCTGGCTCGGCCTCGCCGCCATCGCCCTCTTCGCACTCGCCCTGGGCTGGTTGCCGGCCGGCGGCCTGACCGACGTGACCGCGACCGGCACCTCGTGGACCGACGTCGCCCACCACCTCGTGCTACCGATCGGCGTCCTCGCGGTCTCCCAGGCCCCGTGGTTCGTGCTCTTCGTCCGGGACGCGGTCGCCGAGAGCCTCCGCGACGACCATGTGCTCGCCGCCCGGGCCCGGGGACTGCCCGGCCGGACGGTGCTGTTCGGGCACGCGCTGCGCACCGCGTTGCTGCCGTTCCTCACCCTGGTCGGCACGCACCTGCCGGAACTCGTCGGCGGTGCGGTACTGGTCGAGACCGTCTTCTCGCTGCCCGGACTCGGCGCGGTCACCGTGCAGGCCGCGCTGGGCAGCGACTTCCCGCTGCTGGCCGCGATCACCCTGCTGACCACCGCCGTGGTGCTGGCCGCGAACCTCGCCGCCGACCTCGGCTACGCCGCCGCCGATCCCCGGGTACGCCTCGATGGCTGAGCTGACCCGTACCCGCGCCGGGCTCGCCGGCCGGCGGCCCCGTCTCCGCCTGGGTGCCGGCCGGACCGGGGCAGCCGTGGCCGGCACGGTGCTGGCGGTGGCGATCGCCGCCGGCCTGCTCGCACCCCTGCTCTGGCCGCTCGACCAGAGCGCCGTCGCCCTGGACCGGACCCGGCTGGCCCCGTCCTGGACCCATCCGGCCGGCACCGACGACCTCGGCCGCGACGTCGCGCACCGTGCCCTCTACGGGCTGCGGGTGTCGCTGCTGGTCGGTGCGGTCGCCGCGCTGGTCGCCACCGTGATCGGCGGGATCGTCGGTGGGATCGCCGGCACCGTCGGCGGCCGCGTCGACCGGGTACTGATGCGGATCGTGGACACCGTCGCGGCCCTGCCACACCTGCTGCTCGGCATCTTCATCGTCGCGATGCTGCGCCCCAGCCTCGGCGCGGTGATCGCCTCGATCGGGCTCACCCACTGGCTCTCCACCGCCCGGATCGTCCGGTCCGAGCTGCTGAGCCTGCGTACCCGGCCGTTCGTGGACGCGGCGATCACCGGGGGTGCGAGCCGGGGACGGGTGCTGACCCGACACCTGTTGCCGCACGTGCTGCCCCGGCTGGCCCTGGCCATCACGCTGATGATTCCGCACGCCGTCTGGCACGAGACCGCGCTCTCCTTTCTCGGGCTCGGCCTGCCGCCGCACCTCGCCTCGCTCGGCAACATGATCAACGACGGACAGGGATCGCTGCTGGCCGGTGCCTGGTGGGCCAGCCTCGCCCCCGGGGCGGTCATCGTCGTGGTCACCCTGGCCATCGCCGTGCTCGCCGCCCGTTGGCGGGACCGGCTCGATCCCCGCGTCCGAGCGGAGTTGCAACTGTGAAGACCGATCGGAGCAGCACCGCCGGTGCGGGTCCGGTGCTCGACGTCGAGGGGCTCACCGTCCGGTTCCGGCTCCGGGACGCGACCGTGCACGCCGTCACCGACCTCACCCTCGGGGTCCACCCCGGCGAACTGCTGGCCGTCGTCGGCGAATCCGGCTGCGGCAAGTCCGTGCTGGCCCACGCCCTGCTCGGGCTGCTGCCCCGGAACGCCACCGTCAGCGGCCAGGCTCGGCTGCACCAGCCCGGCGGCGGACCGAGCGGCCCGATCGACCTGATCGGCTGCGGCGAACGGGTACTCGCCGGACGGGTCCGGGGCCGGCTGGCCGGTCTGGTGCCGCAGAGCCCGGCCACCGCGCTCAACCCGGTGCGTACCGGCCGGCGGCTGATCGAGGAGACGCTCCGGGCCCACCGGCACACCCGAGCCGAAGCCGTCGGCGCGGCGGAACGCGTCGCCGCCCAGGTTGGCCTCGACGTTGCCGACCTGGACCGCTTTCCGCACGAACTCTCCGGCGGCATGGCGCAACGCCTGGTCACCGCGCTCGCCCTCGCCCCGGACCCGACCCTGCTGATCGCCGACGAACCCACCAGCGGGCTGGACCGGCCCCTGGTCGACCACACCCTCGACCTGCTGCGCCGCAGGTGCGACAGCGGACAATCCGTCGTGCTGATCACCCACGACCTGGGCGCCGCCGAACGGGTCGCCGACACCGTCGCGGTGATGTACGCCAGCCGGATCGTCGAACACCTGCCCGCTGGGCGGTTCTTCGCAGCCCCCGCGCACCCGTACGGTGCCGCCCTGCTCGACGCGCTACCGGATCGCGCCTTCCGAGCCGTACCCGGGCATCCGCCGATGCTCACCGCCCTGCCGGACGGCTGCGCCTTCGCCGCCCGCTGCACGTACGCCACCGACGCCTGCCAGCGGCAACCCCCGTTGACGGCGTACGACGTCAGGGCGGTCGCCTGCCACCACCCGCTCGCCGCCGGAGTCCCGTCGTGACCGTCACACCCGTACCCGTACCGGCACAGCTTGCCGCGCAGGAGGTCACCGCGAGCTACGGGCGGCAGGTGGTGCTCGACCGGGTGAGCCTGTGGATCGACCGAGGCGAGACGGTCGGGCTACGTGGACCGTCCGGCGGCGGCAAGTCCACTCTGGTCCGGGTGCTCGCCCTGCTGCACCGGCCGGATCATGGACGGGTGACGGTCGACGGTACCCCGGTCGCCGGCACCCGGTACGCCGTGCCGGTCGCCCTGCGTACCCGGATCGCCGTGCTCTTCCAGAGTCCCCGCGCCGCCGCCGACCCCCGGCTGAACCTGGCCGACCTGATCGCCGAACCGCTCCGGGCCACCCGGCACCCCGACGACGGGATCCTCCGCCGGGTCGCCGAACTCGCCGACCACGTCGGACTCACCCCCGACCTGCTCGGCCGGCGCCCGCACGCGGTCAGCGACGGGCAGCTCCAGCGCGCCTGCCTGGCCCGCGCCCTCACCCACCGCCCCGACTACCTGCTCTGCGACGAGGCCACCGCCATGCTCGACGCCTCCACCCAGGCGCACGTCGCCGCCGTGATCACGGACTACCAGCGGGCGCACCGGGCCGGGGTGCTGCTCGTCACGCACGACCCGGCGCTGCTGAGCCGCTGGGCGGACCGGGTCGTCGAGCTTCCGACGGCGGCGGCAGGAATCGGCGAGGCGGGGAGGTCAGTGGGCGAGGCGGGGAGGTCAACGGCCGGTGCGGAGACGTCAGTGGCCGGGGCGGGGACGTCAACGGGCATCGACCGGCCCGTGGCAGGTGGTCTGCCCGGCCGGCCATGATGGTGGCTGATGACCCGGCTGACGCAGATCCATTCGATACCGGCGGAACCACAGTCCCTGGCGTGCGAGACGATCGTCCGGCTCCCGCACCCCCGGCTGCGGCACCATGTGCTGGGCTATGCGGGATTCCGGGCCGGATCCCGGGTCCGGATCCCGCACCGG
Source organism: Plantactinospora sp. KLBMP9567 (assembly GCF_033446045.1). Classification (NCBI taxonomy): domain Bacteria; kingdom Bacillati; phylum Actinomycetota; class Actinomycetes; order Micromonosporales; family Micromonosporaceae; genus Plantactinospora; species Plantactinospora sp. KLBMP9567. The sequence continues at coordinate 157,580 of NZ_JAWQRR010000004.1, forward strand.
CTGCTGCCGTTGAGCTACGTCATCCTGCTGGTCGACTTCGCGGAGCCGTGCGCCCTGGTCACCGGGGCACGTCGTACGGCGACGGTGGCCGGGCAGACCGATTGGGCGTACGGGGTCAGCGTCGGGATGACTCCGGCCGGGGTGTCGGCGCTGCTCGGCGTACCGATGCCGGAGCTGGCCGAGGTCACGGTACCGCTGACGGAGCTGGTCGGTCCGCGCGCCGCCGGATTGGCCGAACGGCTGGGCGCGGCACCGGACTGGCCGAGCCGGTTCAGACTCCTTGACCAGACGCTCACCGGCTGGCTGGCCGGTGCGCCGGCCGGGGCGGCGGGTGGCCTGGTCACCGCCGCCTGGTGGCTGCTTTCGCAGAGCCCCGAGCGGCTCCGGATCGGCGCGCTGGCCGATCGGCTCGGAGTCAGCCGTCGCTATCTCGAGGTCGGCTTCCGCCGCCAGATCGGGCTGTCACCGGCGACCGTGGCCCGGACCGCCCGGTTCCAGCACGCGATCGGGCTCCTGGTCGAGGGTGCGGACCTGGCGGGAACGGCGGCCGACACCGGGTACGCCGACCAGCCGCACTTCACCCGCGAGGTGCGCGCACTCTCCGGCCTCACCCCGACCGAGCTGTGCGCATTTCTTCAAGACCACGCACCAGGCTCCGGATAGCGTCCCGCGCATGAAGCTGGATGGCAGGACGGCACTGGTCACCGGCGGTTCCCGGGGCATCGGCCGGGCGATCGTACGACGACTCGCCGAGGCCGGCGCCCGGGTGGTCTTCACCTATCGCAGCGACCGGGTGGCGGCCGACGAACTCGTCTCCCGGTACGACGACGTGGTCGCCGTCCGCGCCGACCAGGCGGACCCGGCCAGCCTCGGGCCGATGTTCGCTCCGGTGCGCGACGGCCTCGACATCCTGGTCAACAACGCGGGGATAGCCGTGTCGACGCCGATCGCCGACCTCACCGGCGAGGAGTTCGACCGGGTGATGACGGTCAACGCGAAATTTTCGCTGCTGGCGATGCGTGAGGCGGCCACGGTGCTGCGGGACGGCGGTCGGATCGTGAACATCTCCACCCTGAACACCGTGCTGCCGGCTCCGGGACTCGCCCTCTACTGCGCCAGCAAGGCCGCCCTCGAACAGCTCACGGCGGTGGCCGCCCGGGAACTCGGCCCCCGGGGCATCACCGTCAACACGGTCTCGCCCGGCGCGACCGACACCGACCTGCTCCGGGCGTCGAATCCGGCCGAGGCGCTGACCCGGGCCACCACCCTCACCGCACTCGGCCGGCTCGGCCTGCCGGACGACATCGCGGCCGTCGTTGCCTTCCTCGCCGGACCCGAGGGCGGGTGGATCACCGGACAGAACATCCGGGCGACCGGCGGCCTGCTCGTCTGAGTACCGCTGCCGGCGGGGGCGCCGGGCGGATCAGACCCGGTCGAGGGGGCGGTGCGGCTCGGGCGGCAGCTCGACCGTGATCCCGTCGCCGGGCCGGATCTCACCGCCCTGGCGTACCACGCCCATGGTGCCCCTCGTCCCGGGACACCGCCGTCACCACCGCACCCATCAGTTCTCCCCCGTTCCGGTGAGTCGCGCCCGCCGGCACCACGGGCACCGGCGGGCGCAGGCTTCGCCGCCTCGATCCTAATGCGGCTGCCCGGGAGGCCCCGCCGCTCCGGTCAGCCGGCGATCCAACCCTGGTGCTACCGGCCCTCGGCGTCGTCCCGGCTCTCGTCCTCGTCCCGGCTCTCGGCGTCGACACGGTCCCGGCTCTCGGTGTCGACACGGTCCCGGCTGCGGTGTCGGCCCGGTCCCGGTCGTGACAGCGATGGACGCACGCCGGCCGGGTCGGTCGTCCGGGCGCGGGGACATATGCCGGCTGGGCGTGATACCACCAAGTCATCATGATGACCTGGTGGTATCACGCTCAGAGCGCTGATGCCGTCCGCCTGGGTTGGCCGGTCCGCCCCGACAGGACGAGGAGCAGAGACGATGGGCGACCGTGAGCGAAACCAGCCGATGTGTGGGCAGAGGATGGGCAACCCGGAGCATTGGCGGCGGTGACGGTCCGCTGTTGACGCGACTACGCCCTGATCCGGCACTCTGCTGATCGCGGAGAGTGATCGACTGAGGCCGTGGAGGCGGTTGACGGCACGAGTCCATCACGAGCAGGGGAGAAGCGGCAGATGACCATGTCACCGTCCGAGTTCCTGACCCGCGAGTTGCGCCGCCGCAGAGTCGCGGCCGGGCTCAGTCAGGAGGCGCTGGGGGAGCTGATGCACTTCTCCGGCTCGCACGTCAGCTCGGTCGAGACCGGCCAACGCCCACCGACCCCCAAGTTCCTCAAGGTCGCGGACGAAGTGCTGAACACCGGCGGCCTGCTCATGCGTCTCCACGAGGACCTGGTCAAGGCTGACGAGTCACCGGTCTGGGCCAAGGAGTGGTTGTTCTACGAGGAACTGGCCGAGGCGCTGCGGACGTTCGAGAACACGACGATCCCCGGTTTGCTCCAGACCGAGGCATACGCCCGGGCGATCTTCGAAAGTGGTGGCCTGCTGACTCCTGGCGAGGTGGAGCGACGGGTGGCGGCTCGGCTTGAACGGCAGGCGGTGTTGCGTCGGGAGAACCCGCCGCAGTTCACCGTTGTGCTGGACGCCGGGGTGCTGCGGCGGCCGGTCGGCGGACCCGAGGTGATGCGGGAGCAACTCCTCCACCTCGTCGACATCGCCAAGGAGATGCCGCACGTCCGAATGCAGGTCGTGCCGGAATCGGTCGGTGCGTACTCTGGGCTCGGCGGTGCCTTCATCATCGCCACCCTGCCTGACAACGAGGACGTCGCCTATCTGGACCACCAGGCGCCGGGGCAGGTGGTGGTCGGCGGTCCGGTTCTGGCCTGGATCCTGAAGGCGTGGGAGGCGATCCGATCCGAGGCACTGCCGCACCAGCAGTCGATCGAGCGGATTTCGGAGGCGGCGGAGAAATGGGCGACCTGAGCGGTGCGTGCTGGCGGACGAGTAGTCGAAGTGGCCAGACCGGCAACTGTGTCGAGGTGGCGGACAATCTGCCGGGGGTGGTTGCGGTGCGGGACAGCAAGGAACGGTCGGGGCTGGTGTTGAGCTTCGCGTCGGCTGCCTGGCGGGCGTTCGTCGGGCACCCACCGACGCGCTGACGGCCTACCCGCCCGTCTCGGGGTACGGGTGCACGGCACCAGATTCTGCAACCGGGGGTGCCGAGCCGCCCGCCGGATCTAGACTCCTTCCGCCGGCATTGACCCTGGTGGATAGGCGGAGCGGGTGCCGACGATCGATCGCGTGGGTGGACAGTCCCATCCGAGGGGCCGGCTGCGGTCGGCAATCGGTGTGGTCGGAGTCTGGGCCGTCACCCGGGCGGTGTTCGTCCTGATCTATGCGAACGTGATCAATGCTCCGGTCGGGAACGTCTTCGCCGACGTGGCGCTCTACCGCCGCTGGACCGACGCGCTGCTCGACTGGCAGGTTCCGCACGACGATCCGATGTGGCAGTACCCGCCCGGCGCCGCCGCACTCTTCCGCTCCCTCCGGCACGTCGCGGGAGACCCGGTCGGCTCGTACGAGATCACGTTCTTCACCCTTGCCCTCGTCGCCGACCTGCTGGTCCTGCTCACCCTGCTCCGACTCGCCCGTGGCGACGGCCTGCTCCTCGGCGCCGGGGCGTGGGCCGTGGTCGTCCCGCTCCTCAACCTGCTGACGTACGCCCGGTATGACATCTTCGTCACCGCGGCCGCCGTCATCGCGCTCGCCGCGATGCTGCGCCGTCCGGTCGTCGCCGGTGCGGCGTTGGGCATCGGCGCGCTGATCAAGGTCTGGCCGGCGGTGCTGCTGATCGCCGCCAGACCGTTCGGCGGCCTCCGGCCGATCCTCACCGGCTTCGTCGTGACGCTCGCCGCGCTCGGCGGTGCCCTCACGCTCGCCTTCACCGGCGCCTGGTCCGGCTTCACCGGCAACCAGGCGGATCGCGGCCTCCAGATCGAGTCGATCGGCGCCACCCCACTGGTGTTGGCCCGGCTCGGCGACCGCACCATCGACGTCCGGTACACCTACGGCGCGATGGAGTTCGTCGACCACCCGTTGGTGCGACCCGTGGCGATCGGGCTTCCCGTCCTGACCGTGCTCGGACTGGGCGCACTGGGCCTCTGGTGGCTGGTCAGCGGACGGCGACGCATCTGGACCGGTACTTTCGGCTTCGACGTCGCGCTGCTCGCGCTCCTGACCACAGTGGTGACCAGCCGGGTCTTCTCCCCGCAGTACATGCTCTGGCTGATCGGGGTGGCGGCGGTCTGCCTGACCCGCCGGGACACCACGCAGCGCGTCGCGAGCGCGCTGATCATGGTCGCGACCGCGCTGACCAGTGCGCTGTTCCCGTGGTACTACGCGCAGGTGTCGACGGATCCCGACTGGCCCGGCACGGTCCTGCTGGTCGTCCGGAACGTCGTCGTCGTCGCGGCGCTCGGCACCGGCTTCCACGCGCTGACCAGGCGGGCCCGCGAGCGCACGGCCGGCGGCAGCGCCGTGCGCCTTTCGCCCGTTTGATTGAAGTACGTCATTCCGGGGGTTACGATGACCGGGTAAGTGGTGGCTTACCCGGACTCCGCTTCGTCGTAGCCGACGTGCGCTGGGGATGGGTGGGAAACGTGAACGTCACCGGGATCGACCGTCGCTCGACGGTCCTGCGGGCTCCGCCCGAGCCGATTCGACGCCGCACCTCCGCCGGCACCCTCGCCGGGGCCATGGCCGGAGCGGCGCTCGCACTCCTGCTCGGTTACCTCTCCGGGATACACCTCGGCCTGCCGGGCCGGCCGACCGGACCCACCGGACCGCAGCTCCGGTGGACCTTCACCGCCGCCGACGAGACCCACGCCGGCCCGGTCGTCGCGGTCGGCACGGTCTATCTCGGCAGCGCCGACGGCACCCTCTACGCGCTCGACGCCGCGACCGGCACCGTCCGCTGGACGCACCCGGTTCCCGAACCGGACACCACCCTGACGATCGCCGACGGCGTCCTCTACCTCGCCGGTTCCGAGCTGCTGTACGCACTCGACGTCGACACCCACCGGATCCGCTGGAGCTACCGGGTCGGCGGCAGCCTCCGCGCGACGCTGAGCGCGGCCGACGGGCTCGTCTACGTCGCCGACCAGCACGGCAGTCTCGGCCCGAACCTCTACGCGCTGGACCAGGCCACCGGCCAGCTCCGGTGGAGCCGCAACCTGGGCCGCTCGGACGGTACCGGTCCGACGGTGGCACACGGCGTCGTCTACGTCGGCGGCGACCGCACGCTGTACGCGCTCGACGCGGCTACCGGTGCCGTCCGGTGGAGCTATTCCGGGCTGCCGGGCCCGGTGGATGCCGCCCCGGTGGTCTCGGAGCGGGCCGTGCACATCACGGCAGCCGCCAGCTACCTGGGCGCCTTCGACCTGTGGGACGGCCGGAAACTGTGGAGCCACGAGTCCGAGCTCGTGGCCGCCCCGGTCGTCCGGAACGACACCGTCTACGTGCCGTTCGGCACCGGCTGCTGTTTCGACCGCTGGCGTACCAACGCCTACCGGGCGTCGACCGGCGAGCTGCTCTGGTCGGCGGTGTTCCACGCGTCCGAGCTGGTCACGGCCGGTGCGATCCTCTACTCCAGCGCGGCTGGCGACGGCACGGTGTACGCGTTCGATCCGGCGACCGGCCAGGTGGGCTGGCGCTTCGCGGCCGGGGACCGGAACTCGGGTGCGCCCGCAGCGACCGGCGACACGGTCTACGTGCCGGACGGCGAAAAGACCCTCTTCGCGGTCCGGGCCCCGCCGCCGCCACCGTGGCGGTGAGCCACCGACGCACCGCCCGCCGTACCACCGAGCCGGGGCGGCCGAACGGTCGCCCCGGCTCGGTTCAGCGGATGCTGCGGCGCAGGGTACGCAGGCGGCGGCCGCTGGCCCGGTGTGGTCCGCCGGCCGCGTCGGCGAGCAGGTCGGCGAGGTCGTCGAAGCCGTCCCGGACCAGTCCGACAGTGAGCCGGACGTGGTCGGTGCCGAGCGGATCGATCTCGAACGGGCTGCCGGGGGCGACCGCGATCCCGTGCGCGGCGAGCGAGAGCATCGCCTGCTGCTGGTCGCGTACCGGAATCCACATGTTGATCCCGTCCGGGGCCGGAGCGTCGACACCCCGGTCGGCCAGCGCGGCGGTGAGCAGGTCGCGGCGGCGGGCGTACTCGCGGCGGGCGCCGGCCAGCACCCGGACCGTCGCCGGATCGGTGAGCAGGTCGAGCAGTACGGCCTGGAGTACCCGGCTGGACCAGCCGGGGCCGAGCAGGCGCCGGTCGGCGACCGAGGCGACCAGCGCGGCCGGCCCGCCGACGGCGGCGAGCCGCAGGTCGGGGCCGTGGCTCTTGGAGAAGCTGCGGATGTGCACCACCTGCTCGGGCAGCCACTCGCCGAGCGAGACCGGTGGGGCGGAGGCGATGTCGCCCGCGTGGTCGTCCTCGACCACCACGACGGTGCCGCCCAGCGGGTGCCCTGCGAGCACGCTGGCCAGCTCGGCGGCGCGCTCCGGCGTCATCGAGATGCCGGTCGGGTTGTGCGCCCGGGGCTGGAGCAGCAGCCCCACCGGGGCCCGATCGAGTCCGGCCGCGAGCGAGCCCGGCGCGATGCCGGAGCCGTCCAGGGTGACCGGTACCGGCACCGCACCGACGGTGTCGAGCAGGTCGAGCAGGGGCGGAAAGGCCGGATTCTCCACGAGTACCCGGTCGCCGAGCCGGACGGCCACCCCGACCACTCGGTCCAGCGCGTCCAGCGCGCCGTCGACCACGGTGAGCTGCTGCGGTGGAAAGGGCCAGCGGTCCCGGAGTACCACCTCCAGGCGGGGCAGCACCGGCTCCTCCAGGTACGAGGTGGTGAGCCGGGTGTCGCCGATCCGGCGCAGCGCGGGTGCCAGGTCCGGCAGCAGGTCGTGATCGGGTACGCCGGTGGAGAAGTCGTGCGGCAGCGTCGCCGGGCTGGCGGTGAGCCGGGCGTACCGGAGGCTCTGCCGGAGCCGGTTGGGTGGCAGCACGAAGGTGCCGGAACGACCCCGGGTCTGGATCGCCCCGGCACTGGCCAGCGAGCGCCACGCCTCGCTGACCGTGGTCGGGCTGATCCCGAGTTCCCGGGCGACGGAGCGGACCGTCGGCAACCGGGTGCCGGCCGGCAGCTCGCCGGTACGGACCAGCCGGCTCACCGCCGCGGCGACGCCCCGGGCCGTACGGTCGTCGATCGCGCTGGCGATGAGCTGCAGCATGTTACTTCTCCGAAAAAATCAGTAACAAATTGGCCATTGTCCGCCCCGACTTGTGTCACTAAAGTCCTACGCCATCCGGTCGGAAAATCAAAGGTCACACAAGGTCATCGCAAGGTCAGCAGGCTCTCCACCGACGAGCACCACCAGCGGGCACGGTGCCGAGGAGGTTCGACCATGGCAGAGATCATCCGCGCGGCCCTGGTGCAGACGAACTGGACCGGCGACAAGGAATCGATGATCAAGGCGCACGAGGAGTACGCCCGGCAGGCCGCCGCACAGGGCGCCAAGGTCATCTGTTTCCAGGAGCTGTTCTACGGCCCGTACTTCTGCCAGGTGCAGGACCAGGGCTACTACGCGTACGCCGAGTCGATCCCCGGCCCGACCACGGAGCGGTTCGCCGCGCTCGCCGCCGAACTCGGCATGGTGATGGTGCTGCCGATGTACGAGCAGGAGCAGCCCGGCGTGCTCTACAACACCGCCGCGGTGGTCGATGCCGACGGCAGATATCTCGGCAAATACCGGAAGACGCACATCCCGCAGGTGAAGGGATTCTGGGAGAAGTTCTACTTCCGCCCCGGCAACCTCGGATATCCGGTCTTCGACACCGCCGTCGGCCGGATCGGCGTCTACATCTGCTACGACCGGCACTTCCCGGAGGGCTGGCGGGCGCTCGGCCTGGCCGGTGCCACCGTGGTGTTCAACCCGTCGGCGACCAGCCGGGGCCTCTCGGCGTACCTGTGGAAGCTGGAGCAGCCGGCCTCGGCGGTGGCGAACGAGTACTTCGTCGGGGCGATCAACCGGGTCGGGGTGGAGGACCTCGGCGACAACGACTTCTACGGCACGTCGTACTTCGTGGATCCGGAGGGGCAGTTCGTCGGCGAGGTCGGCGACGACCACGCCGCGGAGCTGATCGTCCGGGACCTCGACCTGGGCCTGCTCGCCGAGGTACGCGACCGGTGGGCCTTCTACCGGGACCGCCGCCCGGACGCGTACGGCGACCTGGTCCAGCCCTGAACAGGAGGCACACCATGACACTGCTGGTCAGGGGTGGCACCGTCGTCGGGGCGACCGGCACGCACGCCGCCGACGTCCTGGTCGACGGCGAGACCATCGTCGCGCTCTTCGCACCCGGGCGGGCGCCGGACGGCGACCACCAGGTCGTCGACGCCACCGGGAAGTACGTCATCCCCGGCGGGATCGACGCGCACACCCACATGGAGCTGCCGTTCGGCGGCACCAACGCCTCCGACACCTTCGACACCGGCACCCGGGCGGCCGCGTACGGCGGCACCACCACCATCGTCGACTTCGCGGTGCAGCGTACCGGCGAGGTGGTGCAGGACGGGCTGGCCGCCTGGCACGCCAAGGCCGACGGCAACTGCCACGTCGACTACGCGTTCCACATGATCCTCGGCGGGGTCGACGACGACGCGCTCAAGGCGATGGACATGCTCGTCGCCGACGAGGGGATCAGCAGCTTCAAGCTCTTCATGGCGTACCCGGGGGTGTTCTACTCCGACGACGGCCAGATCCTCCGGGCGATGCAGCGGGCCCGGGAGAACGGCGCCATGATCATGATGCACGCCGAGAACGGCATCGCGATCGACGTACTCGTGCAGCAGGCGCTGGCCCGGGGCGAGACCGACCCGATCCACCACGGCCTGACCCGGCCGGAGGCCCTGGAGGCGGAGGCGACGCACCGGGCGATCCGGCTCGCCGAGGTGGCCCGGGACTGCCCGCTCTACATCGTGCACCTGAGCGCCAGCCAGGCCCTCGAACAGGTCGCGGCGGCCCGGCACGCCGGCCGGAACGTCTTCGCCGAGACCTGCCCGCAGTACCTCTACCTGACCCTGGAGGACCAGCTCGGCGCCCCCGGCTTCGAGGGCGCCAAGTGGGTCTGCTCGACCCCGCTGCGCAGCCGGCACGAGTCGCACCACCGCGACCTGTGGCAGGGGCTGCGCACCAACGACCTGGCGGTGGTCTCCACCGACCACTGCCCGTTCTGCTTCAAGGACCAGAAGGAGCTGGGGCTCGGCGACTTCTCCAAGATCCCGAACGGGATCGGCGGGGTGGAACACCGGGTCGACCTGCTCTACCAGGGCGTGGTGGACGGCAGGCTGACCCTGGAGCGCTGGGTGGAGACGATCGCCACCACCCCGGCCCGGATGTTCGGGCTCTATCCCCGCAAGGGGGTGCTCGCCCCCGGCTCCGACGCCGACATCGTCGTCTACGACCCGGTCGGCCGGACCAGCATCGGCGTCGCCACCCACCACATGAACATGGACCATTCGGCGTACGAGGGCTACGAGATCGCCGGCCGGGTCGACACCGTGATCAGCCGGGGCAGTGTACTGGTCGCCGACGGGGCGTACCACGGGCGGCGCGGGCACGGGCGCTACCTGCGGCGCGGACTGTCGACCTACCTGAACTGAGGTGGCGTGATGCGGGAGATTCCACACTGGATCGACGGGGCCGAGGTCGCCGGCACCGGGGACCGGCGGCTGCCGGTCTACGACCCGGCGACCGGAGAACGGCAGGCCGTGGTGGTCGCCGCCACCGACGCCGAGGTACGCGCCGCGGTCCGCTCCGCCGCCGCCGCGCAACCGGCCTGGCGGGCGGCGTCGCTGTCCCGGCGGGCCGAGGTGATGTTCCGGTTCCGCGACCTGGTGGACGCCAACCGGAAGGAGATCGCCACCCTGCTCTCCGCCGAGCACGGCAAGACGGTGGCCGACGCGGCCGGGGAACTGGCCCGGGGCCTGGAGAACGTCGAGTTCGCGGCCGGCGCGCCGCACCTGCTCAAGGGCGGCTACAGCGAGCAGGCCGCGACCGGGGTGGACGTCTATTCGATCCGGCAGCCGCTCGGGGTGGTCGCCGGGATCACCCCGTTCAACTTCCCGGCCATGGTGCCGATGTGGATGTTCTGCACCGCGCTGGTCGCCGGCAACACCTTCGTGCTCAAGCCGAGCGAGAAGGACCCGAGCGTCTCGCTGCTCCTGGCCGACCTGCTGCGCCGGGCCGGGCTGCCGGACGGGGCGTTCAACGTCGTCCAGGGCGACCGGTCGGCGGTCGAGGCGCTGATCGCCGACCCGGACGTGGCCGCGCTCTCCTTCGTCGGCTCCACCCCGGTCGCCCGGTCGATCTACACCGCCGGCACCGCCGCCGGCAAGCGGGTACAGGCGCTCGGCGGGGCCAAGAACCACATGGTGGTGCTGCCGGACGCCGACGTCGGGGCCGCCGCCGACGCCGCCGTCTCGGCCGGGTTCGGTTCGGCGGGGGAGCGCTGCATGGCGGTCTCGGTGGTGGTCGCGGTCGGCGCGGTCGCCGACCCGCTGGTCGAGGCGATCTCGGAGCGGATGGCGCGGATCCGGGTCGGCCCGGCCAGCGACCCGGACGCCGAGATGGGGCCGCTGATCACCGGCGAGCACCGGGACCGGGTGCGGGCCTACCTGGACCGGCCCGGCGGCCGGGTGGTGGTGGACGGCCGGGCGCTGCCGGCCGCCGACGGGCCCGGTTTCTTCCTCGGCCCGTCCCTGGTGGACCACGTCGCGGCCGACTCCGACTACTACCTCGACGAGATCTTCGGGCCGGTGCTGTCGGTGGTCCGGGTGGACAGCTACGCCGAGGCCGTCGCCCTGGTCAATTCCAACGAGTACGGCAACGGCACCGCGATCTTCACCCGGGACGGCGGCGCGGCCCGGCGGTTCCAGTACGACGTGGTCTGCGGCATGGTCGGGATCAACGTGCCGATCCCGGTACCGGTCGCCTACTACAGCTTCGGCGGCTGGAAGTCGTCGCTCTTCGGCGACCTGCACATGTACGGCCCGGAGGGGCTGGCCTTCTACACCAGGACCAAGGTGGTCACCTCGCGCTGGCCCGACCCGGCCTCGAGCGGAGTCGACCTCGGCTTCCCGAGGGTGCGGTGAGCGGCTGATGGACATCGGGGTGGTCTTCCAGTGCGACCCGCCGGCCCGCGAGGTGGTGGCGCTGGCGAAACGGGCCGAGGCGGCCGGCTTCAGCCACGTCTGGACCTTCGACTCGCACCTGCTCTGGCAGGAGCCGTTCGTGATCTACTCGCAGATCCTCGCCGAGACCGAGCGGGTGATGGTCGGACCGATGGTCACCAACCCCGGCACCCGGGACTGGACCGTCACCGCCTCGCTCTTCGCCACCCTCAACGAGATGTACGGCAACCGTACGGTCTGCGGGATCGGCCGGGGCGACTCGGCACTGCGTACCCTCGGCTATCCGCCGACCACCATCGGGGAACTGCGGGACTGCGTGACGGTGATCCGGGAACTGGCGCACGGCCGGACCGCCGACTACCGGGGGCGGCAGGTGCGGTTCCCGTGGGTCTCCGGCGGGGCGCTGGAGATGTGGATCGCCGCGTACGGGCCCCGGGCGCTGAGGCTGGCCGGCGAGGTGGGTGACGGCTATATCCTGCAACTCGCCGACCCGGACATCGCGGCCTGGATGATCGGCACGGTCCGGCGGGCCGCCGAACGGGCCGGCCGGGACCCGGCGGCGATCACGTTCTGCGTCGCCGCACCCGCCTACGTCGGTGACGACCTGGCACACCAGCGCGACCAGTGCCGGTGGTTCGGCGGGATGGTCGGCAACCACGTCGCCGACATCGTCGCCCGGTACGGTGCCGACGGCTCGGGCGCGGTACCGAGAGCGCTGACCGACTACATCGCCGGGCGGCGCGGCTACGACTACGCCGAGCACGGCCGGGTCGGCAACACGCACACCGACTTCGTACCGGACGAGATCGTCGACCGGTTCTGCCTGCTCGGGCCGGTCTCGGCACACCTGGAGAAGCTGGCCGCGCTGCGGGAACTCGGCGTCGACCAGTTCGCCGTCTATCTCCAGCACGACGACAAGGAACACACCCTGGCCGCGTACGGCGAGTCGGTGATCCCGGCGCTGGGCGGGGCGCCGTCCCCGGCACCGGCACCCCGGATCGGTCCCGACGTGCCGGCGACGGCGGGCTGAGCGCGGCATGCCGGCGAGTGGCGGTTGGCGGGGGCGGGGCCGGGTGGTCGCCGGCACGCTCGGTGCGACGCTGCTCGGCGTGCTGCTCTGGGAGGGCTACAAGGCCGTCGGCGATCCGGACGGCACGACGTTGTTCGGGGTACGGCTGCTGCCCCGGGCCGACGACGGGGCCATGCCGCACGTCGCCGAGATCCTCGGCCGGTTCGCCGATCCCGAACTGGCCGGTGGCGAGCCGGTCGGCCTGGTGGTGCTGCGGGCCGCCGCGTTCACCCTGCGCGCCGTGGCGGTCGGCTTCGTCGCGGCGGTGCTGGTCGGTGCCGTACTGGCGGTACTGATGCAGCGGTTCCGGGTCGCCGAGCGGGGACTGCTGCCGTATGTGATCCTCTCCCAGACCGTGCCACTGATCGCGCTGGCCCCGGTGATCGCCGGCTGGGGCGGGCAGTTCAGCATCGGCTCCCGCCCGTGGCAGCCGTGGATGTCGGTGGCGACCATCGCGGCGTACCTGGCGTTCTTCCCGATCGCGGTGGGGCTGCTGCGCGGGCTCCAGTCCCCGGCCCCGATCGCCGAGGAGCTGATGCGCAGCTACGCGGCCGGCTGGTGGCGCACGCTGGTGAAACTGCGGCTGCCGGCGGCCCGACCCTACCTCTTCCCGGCGCTGCGGCTGGCCGGGGCGGCGGCGGTGGTCGGCGCGGTGGTCGGGGAGATCTCCACCGGTACGCGGGGCGGCATCGGCCGGCTGGTCGTCGAGTACGCCCGGGAGGCGACCACCGACCCGGCCAAGGTCTACACCGCGCTGCTCGGTGCGGCGCTGCTCGGGCTCGTCGTGGCCGGCGCGGTCGGCCTCGCGGAACTGCTGCTGTCCCCCCGACGAAGGGCCTCGACGCGGTGACGGAGATGGAGACCGGTGCGGTGACCGATCGGGCGCCCGAGGCGGTGACCGACCAGGCCGAGACCGAGGCGGTGGTCGACCGGGGAGCCGAGGCGGCGATCGATCGGGTGGTCGCGTCGACCGGCGGCCCGAGCCCGGGCGGTCGCGCCGGGCGGCCGGTCGAACCCGGTGCGGCCGTCGAGCTGGCCGGGGTGACGAAGGTGTTCAACGTCGGCCGGCCGGACGAGGTGACCGCGCTCGACGGCGTCGGCCTGACGGTCGGCCGGGGCGAGTTCGTCACCCTGATCGGGCCCTCCGGCTGCGGCAAGTCCACCCTGCTCCGGCTGGTGGCCGACCTGGTGCCGCCGACCGGCGGCACCGTACGGGTGGCGGACCGGTCGGCCCGGCAGGCCCGGCGGGACCTGGCCTACGGCATCGCGTTCCAGCAGGCCGGGCTGCTGGACTGGCGGACGGTGGCCCGCAACGTGGAGCTGCCGCTGGAGCTGCGCGGCCTGTCCCGGCGGGACCGGCAGGCCAAGGCGCGGGAGATGCTGGAACTGGTCGGGCTGGCCGACTTCGCCGGGCACTATCCGGACCAGCTCTCCGGCGGGATGCAGCAGCGGGTGGCGATCGCCCGAGCGCTGGCGGTGGACCCACCGCTGCTGCTGATGGACGAGCCGTTCGGGGCGCTGGACGAGATGACCCGGGAACGGTTGCAGGACGAACTGCTGCGGATCTGCGCCCGCAAGGGCACCAGTACGGTCTTCGTCACCCACTCGATCCCGGAGGCGGTCTACCTGTCGGACCGGGTGGTGGTGATGTCCGCCCGGCCCGGCCGGATCGTCGAGACCGTCGGGGTGGAGCTGGGGGAGCGGACCGAGGCGACCCGGCAGTCGGCGGCGTTCTTCGCCGGCATCACCCGGGTCCGGCAGGCGCTGCGGGGCCCGGGTCTCGCACCACCGGGCAGCGCGCGCAGGCCGGGGTCAGCCCCGCCAGCGGGGGCGGACCCGGCTGCCGCCGGAGCACCGGCATGACCACCGGCGGAGCCGCGCCGGGGTCGGCCGTCCTGGTCGACCCCACCGTGGCGGTGGATCCGGCCGCACCGGTCGGGGGCCGCCGCCGGCCGGCCGGGGCCCTCGGGCTGCTCCGGTCCGCCTGGCCGCCGTTGCTCTTCGGCGTACTCGGGCTGGTGCTCTGGGAGCTGACGGTCACCCTCGGCCGGGTGGCGCCGTTCCTGCTGCCGGCGCCGTCCCGGATCGGCGCGGAGTTCTGGGACAACCGGGCCACCATCTGGCAGGTCGGGCTGGCCAGCGGCGGCAACGCCGGGATCGGGCTGCTCCTCGGCGCGCTGGCCGCGCTCGGCGCCGCGATGCTGGCCAGTCGGTTCGGGTTCCTGGCCGAGGTGTCGCTACCGGTCGCGGCGGCGCTGAACGCGCTGCCGATCATCGCGCTCGCCCCGATCCTGAACAACATGTTCTCCTCGACCAGCAGCATCCCGCGCCGGCTGGTGGTGGCGATCGTGGTCTTCTTCCCGGTCTTCCTCAACACGCTGCGCGGGCTGGCCGAGGTCAAGCCGGTGCACCGGGAGCTGATGGCCAGCTACGCGGCCGGCGGTTGGACCTTCACCCGGCTGGTCCGGTTGCCCGGGGCGCTGCCGTTCGTCTTCACCGGGCTGCGGCAGGCCGCCTCGCTCTCGGTGATCGCCGCCGTGGTGGCCGAGTACTTCGGTGGGCGGCAGGACGGGCTCGGTTCCCGGATCACCTCGGCCGCCTCCTACACCGCGTACCCGAGGGCCTGGGCGTTCGTGCTCGGGGCCTGCGTACTCGGTCTCGTCTTCTATCTCGCCGCCCTTGGCCTGGAACGCCTCGCGATGCCCTGGCGCGCGCGGCGGCCGGGCTGAGTCCCGACCCGCCTGGCCCTCGCCCGCCCGGCGCAGCCCGACCCCGGGGCCGACCGGCCCCGAACGGAGTTCACCGCTGGAGGAACGATGCGAACATCGGCACGTCTGCTTCCGGGCTTCGGCGGCCATCTCGGCCGCGGCCTGGTCGCCGGAATACTGAGCGTCGCCCTGCTGACCGGCTGCGGCACGGCGGACACCGCCGGCACCCCGAACACCGGGGCGGGCGGGACCACCAAGGTCCGCCTGCAGTTGCAGTGGTTCGTCCAGGCCCAGTTCGCCGGCTTCATCGCCGCCGCCGACCAGGGCTTCTACGCCGAGCAGGGCCTGGACGTGCAGATCCTGGAGGGCGGCGTCGATATCGTGCCGCAGACCGTGCTGGCACAGGGGCAGGCCGACTTCGCGGTGGCCTGGGTGCCGAAGGCCCTGGCCTCCCGGGAGCAGGGCGCCGGGATCACCCAGATCGCGCAGATCTTCCAGCGGTCCGGGACCTACCAGGTCAGCTTCGCCGACAAGAAGATCACCTCGCCCGCCGACCTGCGGGGGAAGAAGGTCGGCAACTGGGGGTTCGGCAACGAGTTCGAACTCTTCGCCGCGATGACCAGGGCCGGGCTCGACCCGGGCCGGGACGTCACGCTGGTGCAGCAGCAGTTCGACATGCAGGCGCTGCTGCGCGGCGACATCGACGCCGCCCAGGCGATGAGCTACAACGAGTACGCCCAACTGCTGGAGGCGAAGGACCCGAAGACCGGCCAGCTCTACCAGCCGGAGGCGTTCACCGTGCTCGACTGGAACACGGTCGGCACGGCGATGCTCCAGGACGCGGTCTGGGCCAGCAGCGAGCGGCTGGCGGACGACAAGCGCTATCAGGAGACCGCGACGAAGTTCCTGGCCGGCACCCTGAAGGGGTGGATCTACTGCCGGGACAATGTGACCCAGTGTCGTGACCTGGTGGTGAAGCGGGGGTCCAAGCTCGGCGCCAGTCACCAACTGTGGCAGGCGAACGAGGTCAACAAGCTGGTCTGGCCGTCGCCGGGCGGCATCGGAGTGGTCGACGAGGCGGCCTGGAACGCCACCGTCGACCTGGCGCTGACCACCCGCAACCAGGACGGCAAGACGGTGCTGACCAAGCGGCCGGAGCCGACCGCGTACACCAACGACCACGTCCGGGCGGCGCTGGACCAGGTCCGGGCGGCCGGCCTCGACGTGACCGGCACCGGGTACAAGCCGGTCACGGTCACCCTGAACGAGGGCGGCGCCTGAGCGGACTCCTCGGCCCTCGGGTGGCTTCCCCGGTCGGTGGTTCACCGGGAGGGGCCACTCCGGGTGCCGATCGGGGCTTGTGGAAAAACCTACTAAGCAGATAGGTTTTATGGGCTACCCTCGCCGGTAGTCGGACGCCTGCCCTGAGGACCGAAAATGATCTCCATTTCTTCGAAGCCGTTGACCGGGCCGGACCCGCTGGCCGTCGCCCGCCGGTACGCGGCGGACGCGGCCAGCCCGGCCGGCTGGCCGGTGCCGCTGCGCTTCGATCCGGTCGAGCGCTGGTACCACCGACTGGCCAGCGCCACCGACCACGAGGTGTGGCTGCTCACCTGGCTGCCCGGCCAGCACACGGACCTGCACGATCACGGCGGGTCCGCCGGTGCCTTCCTGGTCGCCGCCGGAACGCTGGTCGAGGAGACCGTGGCGCGCGGCCGGCTCCACCCCCGCCAGCGGGGGCTCGGGTTACCCGCCTTCGGGCCGACCGACCTCTACGCCCAACCCGCGACCGACGCCTACGCCCAATCCGATTTCGTCCCGCCGGTCATCCCCCGGGCGGGCGCTCACCTGACCCCGCGCGCCACCGCACGCGGGTGGACCGGACCAACGTCCCACGAAGGAGTTCCCATGTCGGTCGTCGCCATCCACCCGCGTACGCCGTCGCCGGCCGGACCGCGCCGGGCCACCTCGGCCCGTCGCCGGTCGCCGGCCGCCGAGACCGCACCGGTCATCCGGGTCACCGTCGACCTTCCGCTGGTCGGCGGGCGGGTCACCCCGGAGCTGGCCCTGCTGCTGGGACTGGTCCGGGAACTGCGCGACCAGGGCGCCGACGTGGCGACCGAGACCCCCCTGCCGGGCCATGCCGCCACCGACCCGGGCTCGGTGCTGCCCGACCTGCCGGATCCGCTGCTGGCCGACGGTGCCACCTCGGTGCTGCCCGACGTCGCCGGGTCGGCGACCGGTCCGGGTGGCGCCGGTGCGGGGGCGCTGCGGGTGCTCACCGGCCCCCGGGTGGTACTCCAGGGCGGGCGACCCGTCCCGTTCGCCCGGCTGGAGTTCGACCTGCTGGTCTTCCTCGCCCGCAACCCCCGCCGGGTGTTCACCCGGTTGCAGTTGCTCAGCAATGTCTGGGGGTACGAGCACGCGGTCGCCCGCACCGTCGACGTGCACGTACGCCGGCTGCGGGCCAAGGTGGCCCGGTCGGTTCCGCTGGTCACCACCGTGCACGGGGTCGGCTACCGGCTCGCCGACGACGCCCCGGTACGGATCGACGACGGCGCCTGACCGACGGGGTGCGGGGCCAGGGGTCGGTGGAGTCCGGAAGCGCCGGCTCCGGTCCGGCAGTCCGGCGGTCAGGCCGGGTCCGGTCCGGCGGTCGGGGCGGCTGCGCTCAGCCGAGCAGGGCGGCGATGGCGGCGAGCGAGACGGCGGCGGCGATGGTGGAGAGCACCACGACGTCCCGGGCGTGCGACTGGGCCTGCCGGTAGTGGGTGGCGAAGACGAAGACGTTCTGCGCGGTCGGCAGGGCCGAGGTGACCACGGCGGCCAGCAGGGCCGGCCCGGTCAGGCCCAGCGCGTACCGCGCGATCAGGTACGCCACCACGGGTTGTACGACGATCTTGAGGGTCACCGCGACGTACCGCTGCGCGGCGCCGGGGCCGACCGCCAGCGGGCGACTGCCGGGCAGCGACATGCCGAGCGCGATCAGGGCCAGCGGGACGGCGGCCGAACCGACCAGGTCGAACGGGCGCAGCAGCTCGGCCGGTGGCTGCCAGCCGGAGACCGAGACCAGCAACCCGCCGGCCGAACCCAGCATGATCGGGTTACGGGCCGGCAGTAGCGCCAGCCGGCGTACCGACAGGCCCCGGTCGGTGGTGGTGGCGTCCAGTACCCCGAGTGCCAGGGGCGCCGCCACCAGCACCTGGAAGATCAGGACCGGGGCGACGAAGGAGACGTCGCCCAGCACGTACGCGGCGACCGGCAGCCCGAGGTTGGCCGCGTTGACGTACGACGCGGACATCGCCCCGACGGTCGACTCGCCCGCCGGGCGGCGCCAGCCGAAGCGCGCGACGAGCAGGTAGGCCGCTGCCACGATCAGGGTGCTCAGCACGAAGGCGGCCAGTGCCGGGGTGAACAGATTGGCCACTGTGGAGCGGGCCAGGGTGCCGAAGAGCAGTGCGGGGGTGGCGATCAGGAAGACCAGCCGGGCGATCACCACGGTGCCGTGCGGGCCGAGCAGGTCGTACCGGCCGACGAGGTAGCCGACCAGGGTGACCGACCAGATCACCGCGAACCCCGTCACCACACCCCGCATGTTGACCATCCTGCCGGGCGTGCGGGGCGTGACATGATCTGGTACTAAGAGCGAGCAAGTGATTCCGGTGAGTTTGTCGATTGTCACATTCATGCATCGTCGTGTCCCCTTGACCCTTGCCTCGGTGGCCGGAAGCATCGAGGCAGCGGCGGTTCGGGCCGTGGGGGAACACCCGTTGCAGCCAAGGAGGACCATGTCGGTCAGCCCCGCCTCGTCGCGTACCGGGTGGCACAGCGCCCAGCCGGTCGGCCCCGGTCGACCGCCCGGAGCGTCCCGCCGGCCCGCCGGGTCGACCGCGCCGACGCCGACGCTGACGGTGACGCTATCCATCCCGCTGATCGGCAACGAGGAGGTTCTGACGGCACCGGCCCGCCGACTACTCGAGGCCGCCCGTGAGCTGGTGGAACGGGGTGAGGCGACGATCACCGGTGGGTCCGCCGGCCAGCCGGAGCGCCGCGCCGACGCCGCCGTGCCGCGCACCCCGGCCCGGCCGGTCACCGCTACCGCCATCGGCTCGTCCGAGCTGCACATCCTCGCGGCGTCCCGGTCCGTGCTGCTCGGCGGCGAGCCGCTGCCGCTCACCCGGCTGGAGTTCGACCTGCTGATGCACCTGGTCGCGCACCCCCGGCGGGTCTTCACCCGACTCCAGCTCCTGACCGCGGTCTGGGGCTATGAGCACACCGGGGTACGCACCGTCGACGTGCACATCCGGCGACTGCGCGGCAAGGTCGGCGACGTACCGTTGATCACCACCGTCTACGGGGTCGGCTACCGGCTGGCCGACGACGCCGTGGTCACCATCGACCGCAACGCCTGACCCGGCGACCGTCACACCTGGCCCACCCCCGGGCGAGTCGTCATTCCCACGGAGCGGGCCCGGCGTCGCGGGCCAACAGGGCGGCCTGCACCCGGTTCGTGCAGTCCAGTTTCGCCAGGATCCGGCTCACGTAGGTCTTGATGGTCATCTCGCTCATCCGCAGCCGCCGGCCCACCTCCGCGTTGGACAGACCCTCGGCGACCAGGCGCAGGATCTCCGACTCGCGTGCGGTCAGCGCCGCCAGCCGGTCCCGCGCCTGCCGCCGGCGTCCCGCCGGTTCCGGCGCGACCATGCCGAGCAGCAGCCGGGTCACCGCCGGGGAGAGGTAGGCGTCTCCGTCGTTCGCGGCCCGTACCGCACGGATCAGCTCCTCGGGCGTGCAGTTCTTCAGCACGAACCCGGCCACCCGGGCCTGTACCGCCCGCAGCACGTTCGGCTTCGCCCCGAAGGAGGTCAGCACCACCACCCGGAGTCCGGGCAGCCGCCGGCCGAGTTCGTCGACCGCGTCCAGTCCGTCCAGCACCGGCATCCGGATGTCCAGCAGCGCCACGTCGGCCCGGTGCCGCAGCGCCGCGTCGACCGCCGCCCTGCCGTCCGCCGCCTCGGCGACCACCTCGATGTCGCCGGCCGACTCCAGCACCGTGCGGATGCCCGCCCTGATCAGTGGCTCGTCGTCGGCGAGCAGCACCCTGATCACGTCACCGCACTCCCAGCAGCATGCTCGCCGGCATCGCCACGAACATCACGGCCGCGGTGGTGAGCCCCAGGGCCAGGGTACGGATCCCGGCGGGCGCGGCCGGCTCCGCGCTCTCCCCGCCCGACTCCGTGGCCGGCAGCATCGCGAGGAGTCGCCAGCTCCGCCCGCCGCCGTCCGGGAGGGCGGGATCGCCGGGCTCGACGATCCGGTACGCCACGAGTCCGCCCGCCTGGTCGGCCCGCTCCCGCAACCCGGCCAGCCCGTGCCCGACGGCCCCCGGCCGGATGCCCTCGGCGTCGCCGCTGCCGGTGCCGGCACCGACGGCCTCGCGGATGCCGCCCCGCTCGACGGCCTCGCGGATGCCGCCCCGCTCGACGGCCTTGCGGATGCCGGCGGCCTTGCGGATGCCGGCGGCCTTGCGGATGCCGGCGGCCTCGACGGTGCCGGCGGTGGGTCCGGGGTCGGCCGTCGTCCTCAGGTCGTTGGGCAGCGGGTTGTCCAGGGTGAGCAGCAGCGCGTCCGGCTCCCACTGGAGCCGTACCGTGACCGGCTGGCCGGGGGCGTGCTTGAGCGCGTTGGTCAGCCCCTCCTCGACCACCCGGTACGCCGCCTGACCGACCGCGCTCCGCAGCGGGCGCGGAGTTCCCTCCTCGCGCAGGGTCACCGGCGTCCCGGCCGCGCGGAACTCCGCCACCAGCGGGCCGATCCGCTCCGAGCCCGGCGACCGCTGATCGGTGCCGTGCCCGCCGCGTAGCGCACCGACCAGCTCGTAGAGCTCGTCCAGGGCGCCGCGCGCGGCCCCGGCGAGCTGCCGCACCGCCTGCCGCTGCACCGGCGGCAGCTCCGCCACCTCCAGCGCGGCGGCCTGCACCGAGACCAGGCTGAGCCGGTGACCAAGCGAGTCGTGCATGTCCCGGGCGATCCGCAGCCGCTCCCGGAGCTGCTCCTGCTCGGCGAGCAGCTCCCGTTCCCGGCGGAGCTGCCGGTTGTGCCGGTCGAGGGTGGAGACGAGCCGCTCGTGCTGGGCCAGGTACCGGCCGACCAGCACCGGCAGCGCGGCGAAGACCAGGTACGTGGAGACCAGGTTCGGGATCGTCCGGGGATCCGCCGGTGCGCTCACCAGGTGTACGGCGAGCGCGCCGGTCAGCGCCCCGCCCAGCATGACGGCCCGGGTACGGTCCAGCGACTCCCGCCCCGCCTGGTAGGCGGCCCAGAGCAGCAGCACGTACCCGCCGTCGGAGAGCGCGACGAGCAGCAGCGCGCCCATCAGCGCGCCGACCGGGGCCCGGTGGCGTACCGCGATGACCAGCGCCACCAGCCCCGCGTGCCCGGCGACGCCCCACGGTGACGCCCCGTCCCCGGCTCCGGCCAGCAACAACGCGGTCTCCGCCAGCAGTACGACCACGGGCAGCAGGTGTCGACGCATGTCAGCAGGTTACGTCCGTCGGTCACCCGCCGGCACCGGCCGCCGACTCCGCACCCGACCGGCGTGGCCCGTCGACATTGGTGGCCGGAGTCGACGACTTTCGAGGACTGTTCCGGCGGCCGGAGCTGCCTAGCGTGGCGGGCGTGATCGACGTGTGCAATCTCAGCAAGCGCTACGGCAGAACCGTCGCGGTCGACGGGATCTCCTTCGCCGTCCGGCCCGGGCAGGTGACCGGCTTCCTCGGACCGAACGGCGCCGGCAAGTCGACGACGATGCGGATGATGCTCGGCCTCGACCGCCCGAGTGCCGGCCAGGTGCTGATCGACGGCCGGAGCTACCGGGAGCAGACCGCACCGCTGCGCTCGGTCGGCGCGTTGTTGGAGGCCCGGTCGGCGCATCCGGGACGGCGCGCGTACCACCATCTGCTCTGGTTGGCGCAGAGCAACCGGATCCCGCGCTCCCGGGTCACCGAGGTGCTGGCGCTGGTCGGTCTGCAGAGCGTGGCGAAACGGCGGGTCGGCGGCTTCTCGCTCGGCATGGTGCAGCGGCTCGGCATCGCCGCCGCGCTGCTCGGCGACCCGCCGGTGCTGCTCTTCGACGAGCCGGTCAACGGGCTCGACCCGGAGGGCATCCGGTGGATCCGGGAGTTGATGCGCGGGCTCGCCGCCGAGGGGCGGACGGTCTTCGTCTCCAGCCACCTGATGAGCGAGATGGCGCTGACCGCGGACCACCTGGTGGTGATCGGGCAGGGCCGCCTGCTCGCCGACACCGGGATGCGCGAGTTCGTCGAGGCGAACTCCGGCACGGCGGTACGGATCCGGACTCCGGAGCCGGAGCGGCTGCGGGGCGTACTGGCGGCCGCCGGCATCCGGGTCGAGGCGGAGCCGGACGGGACGCTGCTGGCGTACGACAGCGAGGCCGCCCGGATCGGGGAGCTGGTCGCGGCCAACCGGCTGACCGTGCACGAGGTCGGCGTGCAGCGGGCGTCCCTGGAGGAGGCGTTCATGCGGCTCACCGCGACGGCGGTGCACTACCGGGCCGGCGACGACCCGCCGGCGTGCGTCGACGGCGGCGCGGCCGGAGATCGGAGGGCGGACGGCAGCTCGGGCGTGCACGGGAGTTCAGGCGTGCACGGCGGTCAGCGGGTGCGGGGCGGTCAGCGGGCGGACGGGGGAGAGCGGTGAGTGCGGTGACGGAAACCAGCGCGACGACCGGCGGGCCGGTGCGGGACCGGGCCGCCCAGCCCGGGCTCGGTGCGGTGCTGCGGGCCGAGCTGACGAAGATCCGGACCGTCCGGTCGACGGTCTGGACCCTGCTGCCGACCTTCGTCGTCGGCGTCGGCATCAGCCTGCTGGCCGGGCTCAGCTTCGGTGCGCAGTCCCCCGAGCAGCGGGCCGGCTTCTTCGACCCGCTCTTCCCCGCCTTCTACGGCCTCACGCTCGGCCAACTCGCCCTGGTGGTGTTCGGGGTGCTGGTGATGGCGAGCGAATACAGCTCCGGCACGATCCGGGCCAGCCTGGTCGCGGTACCGCGCCGGGGCCGCTGCTACGCCGGCAAGGTGCTCGCCACCGCACTACTGGCCGGCGCGGTCGCGGTGCCCACCGTGCTGGTCGGCTTCTTCGCGGCCCAGGCCGCGCTCGGCCGGTACGGCGTCGGGCTCGGCGCCGACGGCGCGCTGCCCGCCGTGATCGGTGGCTGCCTGCACCTCGTGCTGCTCTGCCTCTTCGCGCTCGGGGTGGCGGCGATGCTGCGCAGCCCGGTACGCGCGCTGGCGGTGCTGCTGCCGGTCTTCTTCCTCGGCTCGCAGGGCCTCGGCAACATCCCCGGACTGCGTACCGTCACCCAGTACCTGCCGGACCAGACCAGTTGGGTGATCCTGCACCTCGCCGGGCCGCAGGACGAGGGCCGGTGGGTCCGGGACTACGGACCGTGGACCGGGATCGGCATCCTCGTGCTCTGGACCGCCGCCTCGCTGCTCGGCGGCTACCTCGTGCTGCGCCGTCGCGACACCTGACCGGGCGCCGCCCGACCGCCGGCGGATGCCGCGACCACGGTCCCCGGGCGGTCCCGCCGCCCGACCGCCGGCGGATCCGCCGCGACCACGGCCCCGGGCGGTCGGCGCCGACCCGGGCCGGGGCAGGATGGTCGGATGAGGGTCCGCCCGATCAGCCCGGAACTGCTGGTGCAGGAGTTGGCCGACCGGCTGGCCGGCGAGCGCGCCGGCGGCCGGCTGCGGGTGGCGGTCGACGGGCCGCCGGCCGCCGAGCCGGGCCGGCTCGGCGACGCGCTGGTCGACCCGCTGCGGGTCCGGAGCCGCCCGGCGGTACGCGTCGACGCGGCGGACTTCCTCCGGCCGGCGTCGCTCCGCTACGAGCAGGGCCGCACCAACCCGGACGCGTACTACCTCGGCTGGCTCGACGAGGCCGGGCTGCGCCGGGAGGTGCTCGACCCCGCCGGCCCGGCCGGTTCGGGGCGGATCCTGCCGACGCTGTGGAACGCCGAGACCGACCGGGCCACCCGGGCGGACTACGTCACGCTGCCGCCCGGCGGCGTGGTACTGGTGAGCGGGCCGCTGCTGCTCGGCGGCGGCCTCCCGTTCGACCTGGCAGTCCACCTGGTGCTCTCGCCCGGTGCGCTGGCCCGGCGTACGCCGCCGGCGCAGCGCTGGACCCTGCCGGCGTTCGCCCGGTACGCCGAGGAGGTCGGGCCGGCGTCCTTCGCCGACGTGGTGGTCCGGCTGGACGATCCCCGGCATCCGGCGCTGGTCGAGTCGCAGAGCGTCCGCTGACCGCTCGGCACGGCCTGCCAGGGCCGACGGCGGGGCGGGAAATCGGCGGTTTGCCGGCGACGGCGGCGGGGTAATCGCGCTGCTCATGACGGAGCGACCCGGACAGTACCGTCCAGGACCGCAGATCCGTACCTTCGACGGAAAGGCAGGCAGCGCATGCTCGTCAACGAGGCAATCGGTACTCGCCGCTCGGCGGCCGACAGCGACCAGATCCGCCGTGCCCTGCAGGTCCGCTACGACGAGCTGACCGTCGAATACGACGAGGCGTTGGCGCAGAGCCAGGTGCTGCGACTGGTGGAGGTCGGCGACACGGCCGGCGACGACCAGGCGGACAGCGGTACGAAAACGGCCGAGCGGGACACCGCACAGTCGCTGCTGCGGACCATCCTCGACCGTCGGGCCCAGTTCGAGCACGCGCTCAGCCGGCTGGCCGAGGGGACGTACGGCTGGTGCGAGGGCTGCGGCGACTCGATCCCGGTGGAGCGGCTGGAGATCTTCCCCTCCGCGACCACCTGCGTCACCTGTAAGCAGTCCCGGGAACGCAGGGCGGCCTGAGCGGACCCGACCGACGACGGGGGTGGGCCGCGCCCGGCTCGTCCGCCCCGACCGCGCCCGGCTTGCCCGTCCCGGCCGGGGCGGGTGAACTGGAGTCATGGGTGAGATCAGGGTCGGCACGGCCTCCTGGACGGACCGGACGCTGCTGGAATCCGGCTGGTATCCGGCGGGCGCGGACACTCCGGAACGGCGGTTGGGCTACTACGCCGAACGGTTTCCGCTGGTCGAGGTCGACGCCACCTACTATTCGCCGCCGGCCGAGCGCACCGCCGAGCTGTGGGTGGAGCGCACCCCGGCCGGGTTCACCTTCAACGTGAAGGCGTTCAGCCTGCTCACCGGGCACCCGACCCGGGTCTCCGCGCTCTACAAGGACCTGCGGCCGGAGACGGAGAAGAAGAACGTCTACCCCGGCGACCTGCCGGCGCAGGCGTACGAGGAGGTGTGGACGCGTTTCCTCTCCGCGCTGGAGCCGCTGGCCGAGGCGGGCAAACTCGGCGCGCTGCTGTTCCAGTTCCCGCCGTGGTTCACCATCCGCCGGGACAACAAACAGTACCTGCTGGAGGTGCGGCGACGCTGCGGCCCGCTGCGGCCGGTCTTCGAGTTCCGGCACGCCTCCTGGTTCGCCGACGGCAACCGGGAGGAGACGCTGGAGTTCCTCCGCAAGCACGAGCTGGCGTACGTCTCGGTCGACATGCCGCAGGGCCACCGTTCGTCGGTGCCGCCGGTGCTGGCCGCGACCGCCGATCTGGCGGTGGTCCGGTTCCACGGGCACAGCGACAAGTGGACCAGCAAGGACATCTATCAGAAGTTCGGCTACCACTACTCCGAGCGGGAGCTGGCGGACTGGGCGCCGAAGTTGCGCGAACTGGCCGGCGACACCGCGCAGACGCACGTCTTGTTCAACAACTGCTACCGCGATTACGCCCAGACGAACGCCGAGAAGCTCCGCGACCTCCTGTCGGCGTAGCCGGCCGGAATCACCCGCCCCGGGTGAGCGGGGCTCACCCGCCCTCCGGGGAGCATGGCAAGGGTGGCCAGTAGCCGAGACGGGACGGGGGATCAGTCGTGACGAACAATTCGTACTCGGCCTTCGAGACATCGATAGACAAGACCAACCTCATCCTCAAGGACATCGAGCAGGCGTACGGGTGGCCGAAGGAACGCCGCAACCAGTCGTACGCGGCGCTGCGGACCGTACTGCACCTGCTGCGGGACCGGTTGCCGGTGCAGGAGAGCGCGCACTTCGCGGCCCAGTTGCCGTTGCTGGTGCGCGGGCTCTACTTCGACGGCTGGGACCCGAGCGTCGTCCCGATCAAGCTGAATCGGGAGGAGTTCCTCTACGAGGTACGCGCCGGCTTCCCGTTCGACGTCGAGGGCGGACCGGCGACTGTGGTCAACACGGTACTGAACGCGCTGCGGCGGCACGTCACCGACGGCGAGTGGGACGACGTCAAGTCGAGCATGCCGAAGGACCTCGTCAAGATCATGCCGTAGCCCGGCATTCCCGCCTGCCGTGGTGCCGGGCGGGCGGCCGCCGGTCGGTCGGGACGCTCACGGCGTCCGGCTGACCGGTACGCCCCGGCGCCGGGCGAGCGCGGCCAGCACACCGGCGTCGACGATCGCGGCCCCACCCGGGTCGTTGTTGAAGAAGACGAAGACCGGCTCGTCGCCGGGGAAGGCCGCGGCGATCCGGTCCAGCCAGGAGCGCAGCGCGGCCCGGCCGTACCGGGGACGCGGCTCGGCTCGGCCCTCGTGCAACCGCAGGTAACCGAAGTCGGCGGTACGCCACAGCGGCGTGACCGGCCGGCCGCCCCGGTCCGCCCAGCAGAGCGCGGCGCCGTACCGCTCCAGCACCCGCCGGGTCTGGTCGGTCCACCAGGACGGATGCCTGGGCTCCACGGTGACCTGTACGCCGGACGGAAACCGGGACAGCACCTCGGCCAGCGCGGAGAGGTCGGCGGGAAGGTTCGGCGGCAGTTGCAGCAGCACCGGACCGAGCCGGTCACCGAGCGCGGTGGCCCGGTCGAGGAACCGGGTGACGGGTTCGGCCGGCTCCCGCAGCCGCTTGATGTGCGTCAGGTAGCGGCTCATCTTCACCGCCACACAGAAGTCGTCCGGGGTACGGGCGCGCCAGCCGGCGAAGACGTCCCGTTCGGGCAGCCGGTAGAAGGCGTTGTTCACCTCTACCGTGCCGAACCGTTCCGCGTAGTGCTCGAGCCAGCGTCGCTGCGGCAGGCCGGTCGGATAGAACCGGTCCCGCCAGTCGCGGTACTGCCAGCCGGAGGTGCCGACGAGGATCACCCCGGTCAGTATGCCCGGTCGACCGGCCACCCGTCGGGCGACCGCCGGCCGACCGGGTGGGCCCGGCGCCCCGACCGCCGACCATCGGGGCGCCGGGCGGCTGGGTACCCGTCGTCCTGGCGCGGGCGGCGGCGTCAGCGAACCCATGTCAACCTGGGCAGCGGCGCGCGGGCGCCCCGCGTTCCCACCTCGGCCACGGACTGCAGGGGGAGGTGGAAGGGGTTCAGCGCAGCGTCACCTCGGCGACGAGCTGCCGGCGGTGGTCCACCCGCCGTTCGGGGCCGGTCAGCCGGACCGGGACGGTGTGCCGGTGCTCGGCGCTGGAGGCGGAGAGCCGCAGTTCCAGGTCGCCGGGCTCGACCACCCGGTGACCGAGTCGGCCGGTGAAGGAGGAGAGGTCGGCGTGCACCCGGAAATCCACCTGCCGGGTCTGGCCCGGATCCAGCGGCACCCGGGCGTACCCGATCAGCCGGACCACCGGGCGGGTCACCTGGGCCACCGGATCGTGCAGGTAGAGCTGTACCACCTCGGTGCCGTGTCGGTCGCCGTCGTTGCGGACCGAGACCGAGACGGTGACGGCACCGTCGGTCGGTACCTGCACCGGCCGCTCCGCGACCGGCACCGCATCCTCCACCCGCACCTCCGGCCAGCTGAACGTGGTGTACGACAGGCCGTGGCCGAACGGGAAGAGCGGGGTCGGGTCGACGCTGCTGACCTCGGTCTTCTGGCCCAACACCGGGTTGAGGTAGCTGTTCGGCTGGCCGCCCGGGTTGCGCGGCATACCGACCGGCAGCCGGCCGGACGGGCAGACCGCTCCGCTGAGCACCCGCGCCACCGCCGGCCCGCCCTCCTCGCCGGGGAAGAACGCCTGCACCACCGCGGCGAGCCGGTCGACCGAGTCGCCGAGTGCGTACGGGCGGCCGGCGAGCAGCACCAGCACCACCGGGGTTCCGGTGTCCAGCAGTGCCGCCAGCAGCTCCGCCTGGGCGCCGGGCAGCCGCAGGTCGTCGGTGTCGCAGCCCTCGCCGGAGGTGCCTCTGCCGAAGAGTCCGGCCCGGTCGCCGAGTACCGCCACGCAGACGTCGGACTCGGCGGCCACCGCCGCGGCCGCGCTGATCGCCTCGGCGTCGAGGTCGGCCGGGCCGTCGACGGTGCCGCCGGGCGCGTACTTGATCGGAGTCTCGGGCAGCTCGGCCCGGAGCGCGGCGAGCAGAGTCTGGATCTCGACCCCGTCCGACAGCTCCGGATGCTGGCTGCCGACGTGGCTGGGGAAGGTGTAGCAGCCGAGCATCCCGGCGACGTCGTCGGCGAGTGGCCCGACCATGGCGATCCGGCTCTCCGGGCGTAGCGGCAACGCCCCGGAGTTTGCCAGCAGCACCACCGACTCCTCGGCGAGTTCCCGGGCCAGCGCCCGGCTGGCGGGTGGGTCGAGGTCGACGGAGCCCTCGACGATGCCCGGCGCGTCGCCGTTGCTCCGTTCGGCGATTGCGGCGAGTGCCGGCGGCACCGTCGACCACTCGGGGTCGAGCAGGCCGAGTTCGCACTTCTGCCGCAGGACCCGGGTCACCGCCCTGTCGACCAGGGCCTCCGGTACGGTGCCGGCCCGGACCGCGTCGACCAGCGGGCTGCCGTAGCAGTGTGCCGACGGCAACTCGACGTCTACCCCGGCGGCCAGCGCCAGCGCCGCCGCCTCGCCCAGGTCGGCCGCGACGCTGTGCAGCCGTTGCAGGAAGCTGATCCCGAAGTAGTCGGAAACGACGGTGCCGGTGAAGTCCCAGTCGTCCCGGAGCAGCCGGGTGAGCAGTTCCGGGTCGGCGGCCGGCGGTACGCCGTCGATCTCGTTGTAGGCGTGCATCACCGATCTGGCGCCGCCGTCCCGCAGGGCCATCTCGAAGGGCGGGAGGAGCACGTCGGCCAGTTCCCGCGGGCCGGCGCCGACCGGCCCGTGGTTGCGGCCCGCCCGGGAGGCCGAGTATCCGACGAGGTGCTTCAGAGTGGCGACCACGCCGGCGGACTCCAGGCCCCGGACGTACGCGGTGCCGATGGTGGCGACCAGGTAGGGGTCCTCGCCGATCGACTCCTCGCAGCGCCCCCAGCGCAGGTCGCGGATCACGTCGAGCACCGGGGCCAACCCCTGGTGCACGCCGAGCATCCGCATCGCCGAGCCGATCTGCCCGGCCATCCGCTCGACCAGCTCCGGGTCGAAGGTCGCGCCCCAGGCCAGCGGGGTGGGATAAACGGTCGCCTTCCAGGTCATGATGCCGGTCAGGCACTCCTCGTGCGCGATCGCCGGGATGCCGAACCGGTTGGCGGCGACGATCTCCTCCTGCATCCGGGCCAGTGCCCGGGCGCCGAGGGCGGGGTCGACGGGTGCGGTGCCGAACGCTCGGGTGACCTGGCCCAGGCCGGCGCTGATCAGCCCTCGCCAGTCGGGGGCCTCGCTGGCCATCTCGTGCTGGTGCGGCGCCAGGTCCTCACCGGTGGCGTCGCCACCCACCCAGATGCCGTAGAGCTGCGCTGTCTTCTCCTCCAGCGAGAGTCGGGCGACCAGGTCGTCGACCCGCTGTGCGACGGGCAGCCGCGGATCCTGCCAGCGGGGCAGGGCGTCGGGAGCGGGGCTGTCGCTGGGTGCTGCGTCCGCCGCGACGGTAGCGGTGAGCTGTCCGTCGTGCGGATGCCCATCGTGCACCCCCGTGACCTCAAGCCGCTCGACGTCGGTGGTTGTCCGACCGGTGTCGGCGGCGTTGCGGTTGCTGCTCACGGGCAGCCTCCTGTCGCTTGTTGCTGGCCTCTTCCAGAGCCGCCCGCACGTCGAAGTGAGGTTGGACGCGGGCGCGCACACGTACTTCCGACATGTTTCCGGAAAGTCGTGCCCGCGTCGAGAGGCTACTTAGGCCGAAAGTAGCTCGAAGGTTTCCGGCTGGCGCAATCCTTGACCGTTCGTTCACAGCGTCGTAGCGTGCGCCGCATCACAGCGAATTATCGGGCTGGCACCGAAAGTTTGCGGATCGTTCGGCTCTGCCGGCGGGGTGGGACACCCCGCCGACCCGGGCCGAGCGGGCCCGCGCCGACGGATGGCAGGGATGGTGACTCATGCGACGACGTCGGGACCAACAGAACGGTATCCCACTGGCAGGGCGCGTCGAGCGTGATGATCATCTCTGGTCCGGCGGGCGGCGGGCGCCGGGTTTCGTACTCGCGCAGGCGGCCGGGGAGGTGGGCGCCCGGTCCGACCGGACCGTCGCCCGGTGTGGTGTGGTCGCACCCGGGTGAAGGACGGGCGGGGGAACCCGCCGAGGACGCGGGCGGGCCGGCCGGGCGGGGACCGGCTCGTCCGCCCTCGGCGGAGCTGATCTAGACCGCGCCGGGCGGCGGTGATACATTGACAACCATCTCTGTGTCGTCGGGCGGCCGTGCCCGGGGAAGAGGTTGGTCCGCCTGGAGGTGCGGCATGAGGAGTAGTCGGCTTCTCGTCACGGGTGCGGCGCTCGCCGTCGTGCTCGGTGGCGCCGGGTTCGCCGTCGCTGACACGACGTCGGCACCGGGCGGCGGGATGGGGGTGCTGGCCGCCGGCGAGTTCGACTTCGGCCGGCCGCAGACCGTCGCCACCAACCTCCAGGCGCCCTGGGGGATGGCCTTCCTGCCGGACGGCAGCGCGCTGGTCGCCGAGCGGGACACCGCCCGGGTCCTGCAGATCCGCCCGGGGCAGACCCCGCAGCAGGTCGCCACCATCTCCGGCGTCTCGCCCGGCGGAGAGGCCGGGCTGCTCGGCCTGGCCGTCTCGCCGAGCTACGCCAGCGACCGCTACGTGTACGCCTACTTCACCTCGGCCAGCGACAACCGCATCGTCCGGTTCCGGCTGGACGCGCCGCAGACCCAGACGCCGATCCTCACCGGGCTGGCCCGGGCGAACTTCCACGACGGCGGCCGGATCGCCTTCGGTCCGGACGGCATGCTCTATGCCGGCGTCGGCGACGCGGGCCAGACCGCCAACTCGCAGAACCCGTCCAGCCGCAACGGCAAGATCCTGCGGATGCGGCCGGACGGCAGCGCCCCGCCGGACAACCCGACCGCCGGCTCGTTGGTCTACAGCCTCGGCCACCGCAACGTGCAGGGGCTCGCCTGGGACGCCCAGGGCCGGCTCTACGCCAGCGAGTTCGGGCAGAACAGCTGGGACGAGGTCAACTACATCGTGCCCGGCGGCAACTACGGATGGCCGACGGTGGAGGGTCAGGGCAACGATCCGCGGTTCCGCAACCCGATCGTCACCTGGTCGACCGCCGAGGCGTCGCCGAGCGGTGCCGCGATCGACGGCAACATGCTCTTCGTCGCCGCGCTGCGCGGCACCCGGCTCTGGCAGGTGCCGTTGAACGGCAGCGGCGGGGTCGCCGGCAGCCCGACCGCCCAGCTCACCGGCCAGTACGGCCGGCTGCGTACCGTCGAACGCGCCCCGGACGGCTCGCTCTGGGTGGCCACCAGCAACCGGGACGGCCGCGGCACGCCGGCCGCCACCGACGACCGGATCCTGCGTTTCCCGCCGGTCGGCGCGACCCCGGAGCCCACCGCCACCACCCGGCCGCCCACCTCCTCTCCGACACCGAGCGTGCCGCCGACCAGCACCCCGCCGCCCAGCGGCACCGCCTGCACCGCGACCTACCGGCAGATCAACCAGTGGCAGGGCGGCTTCCAGGGCGAGGTGACGGTCCGCAACAACGGCACCGGCACGCTGAACGGCTGGACGGTGCGGTGGACCTTCGCCAACGGACAGACGATCGGACAGCTCTGGAACGGGACGCTGACCGCGAGCGGATCGTCGGTCACGGTCCGGAACGTGAGCTGGAACGGCACGCTCGGCGTCAACGGGTCGGCCAGCTTCGGCTTCCAGGGCTCGTGGACCGGGACCAACACCCCGCCCAGCGACCTCACCTGCACCAGCCCCTGAGTGGTCGTCGGTGGCCGGCCGTCCGGCCACCGTTTCGACCGGTCAGCGTCCCGGTGCGGCCGCGCTGATATTCGGCGCCGCCACGGGACAACGCTCGCCGGACCTCGGGTGTGATTACCTGCGGACGAGTAGGCAGGCCCCGAGATGTTCAGCCCGAGGCGGGATCGGCGGTCCGTGCCGGTACGAGTTCCGGACGCGGCACCCGGATCGGGGTCAGCGTGCCGGCGGCGGCGATGCCGAGGCAGGTCAGCCCGGCGGCGAGGCAGACCGGTGCGGTGCCGTACCGGGCCACCGCACCGGTCAGCACGGCCGCGCCGAGCGGGCCGAGCGCGGAGTGCAGGGTCCAGAACGCCGAGGTCACCCGGCCGAGCAGATGATCCGGGGTGACCTGCTGGCGCAGCGACATCGAACAGATCCCGGCGAGGCTGGTCCCGAACGCGTAGGCGGCGACCAGCAGGGCCAGCGCCGGTACGTCCCGGGTCAGTCCGGCACCGGCGACGGCCAGCCCGCCCAGCGCGTACGCCCCGATCCAGCAGGTGCCGAAGCCCAGCGACCGGCGTACCGGCGCGACCAGCAGCGCGGCCACGATGGTGCCCCCGGCCGCGGCGGCGAGGACCTGCCCGACGTTGCCGTCGGAGCCGCCGAGGTCGTGCTTGACGTGGTAGATGAAGACGTCGGTCAACCCGATGGTGAGGAAGGTCAGGAACGACAGCAGGACCGTCAACGTGCGCAGCACCGGATGTCGCCAGAGGAACCGGATCCCGACCAGCAGGTCCGACCAGCCGGTCCGGCCGGCCCGGGCCCCGGGAGTCGGCCCGGAGTCGGGTACGTCCGCCGGCGGGGTCTCCGCCACCGCGTCCCCGGCCCGGTGCGTCGGCCGGCTGCGGAACCGGACGAAGCAGAGGCCGAGCGCGGAGAGGGCGAAGGTGCCGGCATCGACGGCGAGCGCGGCGGTCGGCCCGACGGCCGAGGAGAGCAGCCCGGCTAGTACCGGACCGATGATCCCGGCCGCCGCGTACGTCGCGTAGAGCTGGCCGTTCGCCCGGGTGATCCGGGCCGGACCGACCAGCGCCGGCACGGCGGCGACGTAGCCGACCTGGAAGACCATTCCCGCGGCGGCGCAGGCCGGCGCGACCAGGTAGAGCAGCCAGAGCTGCGGCGCGAAGAGCCAGATCGCCGGGATGCTGGCGTACCCGGCGGCCCGGAACAGGTCGCAGCCGAGCAGCAGGAGCCGCCGGTCCATCCGGTCGACCAGGTGGCCGGCGAAGATCCCCGCTGCCACCGACGCCGCCCCGACCAGTCCGGTCAGCAGGCCCATCCGGGTCACCGAGCCGGTCGCGTGCAACACCAGCAGCGGTACGGCGAGCAGCGAGAACGAGTCCCCGAGCGCGGAGAGCGCCTGACCGGCCCAGAACAGCGGGAAGTCGCGGCTGCGCCAGAGCGTCCCGGCGTCCGGTGTCCCGGTGCTCACCTGCCGGAACTGGCCGACCGGGACAGGTCCCGCAGCGTGTCGACGATCCACTCCTCGGCCCGGTCCCGGGTCACGCTCAGCCCGATCAGGATCCGGGCGCCCGGCTCGGTCGGGGCGGCCAGCAGGCCGAGCAGGATGTGCTCGGTGCCGACGTAGTTGTGGCCGAGCCGCAGTGCCTCGGCGAAGGTGCGGTCCCGTACCCGTTTGGCGCCGGGGGAGAACGGCAGGTGGTCCGGCTGCCGGGCCGGATCGTCGGATGCCGTGGAGCCGGGCTCGGCGGGGGCATCGTGCCGCCGGACGGGTCGGCGCAGGGTTCCGGCCGGGTCGGGCCCGTCGGTGGTCGACCGGGCCATGGTGGCGTCGGACGCGGTGGTTTCGGCCGGGGTGGGCCCGGCGGCGGCGCGGACGCCCGCCCGGATCGCCTCGGCGGAAACGCCCAGCGCCGCGATCGCCCGGCCGGCCAGGCCGTCGGGTTCGTGCAGGATGCCGAGGAGCAGGTGTTCGGTGCCGACCTCGGCGCTGCCGGCGTCCCGGGCCTCCGCCTGGGCCTGCGTTACCACGTTGCGGGCCCGGTCGGTGAACCGGGCGAAGGCGCTGGCCGGAATCCGCTCGTCCTGGTCGGACCGGCGGGTCACGAAGCGCTTCTGCACGGCCTGCTTGCTGACCCCCATGCTCTGGCCGATGTCGGTCCAGGAGGCACCGGAGCGGCGGGCCTGGTCGACGAAGTGTCCGATCAGGTGGTCGGCGAGGTCGCCGAGGTACTCGCCGACGAGCACCGCGTCGGTGAGCCGTTCCAGGGCGTCCCCGGTCGGGTGCTGGCGGCGGACGTACTCGATGAGGTCGTCGAGGCGTACCGGTAGTCGCTCCATGCGTCAACCGTAGGTTGACGCTCTGCTCTTCGTCAACCTACGGTTGACCGATCACCCGGTACCGCGCGGGTCAGGCCGGGACGGCCCGCGAACGATCGCGCTCGCCGGTGGCCTCCCGGATGCCCCGGACGGCGAGCTGGTCGGCCCGCTCGTTCTCCGGATGCCCGGCATGCCCCTTGACCCAGTGCCACCGCACCTGGTGGGGGGCGGCGGCAGCCTCCAGCCGCTGCCACAGGTCGGCATTCTTGACCGGCTGCTTCGCGGCGGTCTGCCAGCCGTTGCGCTTCCAGTTCGGCAGCCACTTGGTGATGCCGTCCCGGACGTAGGTGCTGTCGACGTAGATCTGCACCGTCACCGGCCGAGTCAGGCTCTCCAGGGCCTGGATCGCCGCCATCAGCTCCATCCGGTTGTTGGTGGTGGCCACCGCCTCGCCGCCGTGGAGCTCCTTCTCCACCGTTCCGTACCGCAACACGGCGCCCCAGCCGCCGGGACCGGGATTGCCGCTGCACGCGCCGTCGGTGTAGATCTGCACCACCTGCTCTGTCACCCGGGCAACATACCCTGCCCGGTCAGCCGAACAGGGCGCTGACCGACTCCCCGTTGTGGATCCGGCGCATCGCCTCGGCCAGCGCCGGGGCGACGGAGAGCACGGTCAGCTTGTCGGTGCGGTCCCGCGCCGGGATCGGCACCGTGTTGGTGCAGACGATCTCGGCGATGTCCGGCTCCGCGGAGAGCCGGCGCAGCGCCGCCGAGGCGAACAGGCCGTGCGTGCAGGCCACCCGTACGCTGCGGACCTTCTGCTCGCGCAGCCGGTCGAGCAGCTCGAACACCGTGCTGCCCTTGGCGATCTCGTCGTCGAGCACGATGACGTCCCGGTCGACCACGTCGCCGATCACCGTACTGATCACCACCTTGTCGTCGGAGAACCGCTGCTTGGCCCCGGCCGCCACCGGCACCTTCAGCATCCGGGCGAACGCGGCCGCCTGCTTGGCGTTACCGAGGTCCGGCGAGACCACCACCGTGTCGGTGAGGTCGTACCCCCGGAAGTGCGTCGCCAGCTCACGCAGCGCGTGCAGGTGGTCGACCGGGATGCTGAAGAAGCCGTGCACCTGCGGCGAGTGCAGGGTGACCGCCAGAATCCGGCTGGCACCGGCGGTGGTGAGGAGGTCGGCGACCAGCCGCCCGCCGATCGAGATGCGCGGGGCGTCCTTCTTGTCGCTGCGGGCGTACGCGTAGTGCGGCATCACCACCGTGATCCGGCCCGCCGAGGCCCCCCGGGCCGCGTCCAGCATCAGCAGCAGCTCCACCAGGTGCTCCTGCACCGGCGGCACCAGCGGCTGGATCAGGAAGACGTCCCGCTCCCGGCAGTTCGCCTGCAACTGCACCTCGAGGCAGTCGTTGGCGAACCGGGAGATCCGGGTCGGGAGCAGGGGCACCCCGAGGTGGTGGCAGATCTCGGTGGCCAGCTCGGAGTGGGCGCTGCCGGTGAAGACCGCGATGTCACGCACGGGGCCACTCTAGTGAACGGCGGCCCGGCGGCCGGTGTCGGGCGCGGAGTGCCGCGATCGGATCCCGTCGGCAACCCCCGGATGACGCCTGCCGGGTTGACGGCGGTGTGCTGCTGTTGACGGCGGTGTGCTGCTGTTGACGGCGGTGTGCTGCTGTTGACGGCGATGTGCCGGCGTTGTCGCTTTGCTCAGCGACCCCCATTTGTCCGCCCGGCCGAGTTCCGTCGAGCGGCCCCGGGGGTAAGGCGCGATCATTTCGCGCCGGCAACGATCTTTCGCAGCCGGCGTCGACCTTGTCCGAGCAGAGGGGAACGAGATGGCTCTCACCCGACGCGGCTTCCTCGAAGCGTCCGCCGTGACGGCACTGGGCACACTGTGGACGCCGGGAGACCGCCCGGCGCCGCCGGACTTTCCGCCGGAGGTACCCGTCGAGCGCGCGCCGTACCGCAACTGGGCCGGCGAGATCCAGGCGGACGGCGTCTGGACCTGTACCCCCCGGACGGCGGCCGACGTGGTGACGGTGACCAACTGGGCGTACCGGAACGGCTACTCGGTGCGGGCCCGGGGCTACCGGCACACCTGGGCACCGCTGACCGTCCCGGCCGACGGTGCCGCCGACCGGACCATCCTGGTGGACACCACCCGGCACCTGACCTCGATGGCGGTACTCTCCACCGCGCCCGCGGCGGTACGCGTGCAGGCCGGCGCCTCGATGGACGACTTCCTCGCGTTCCTGGAGGAGCACGGGCTCGGCGTGACCAACACTCCCGCCCCCGGCGACCTGAGCGTCGGCGGGGTGCTGGCGATCAACGGCCACGGCACCAGCGTGCCGGCAGACGGCGAGACGCTGGCACCCGGGCACACCTACGGGTCGCTGAGCAACCTCATCCTGTCGCTCACCGCCGTGGTCTGGGACGCGGCGGCCGGCGGGTACGCGCTGCGCACCTTCGACCGCTCGGATCCGGACTGTACGGCGCTGCTCGCCCACGTCGGCCGGGCGTTCGTCACCGAGGTGACGATGCGGGTCGGGGCCAACCAGAACCTCCGGTGCGTCAGCCGGGTCGACATCCCCGCGCCGGAACTGTTCGCCGCCCCGGGCACCGGCGGCCGTACCCTGGCCAGTCACGTCGCGGCGGCCGGCCGGGTCGAGGCGATCTGGTTCGCCTTCACCGACAACCCGTGGCTCAAGGTCTGGAGCGTCAGCCCGACCCGGCCGCTGACCTCCCGCCCGGTGGTCACCCCGTACAACTACGTCTTCTCCGACAACGTGCCGGAGCCGGTCTCGGAGCTGGCCGAGCAACTGCTGACCGGGGCATGGGCGCTGACCCCGACGTTCGGGCAGGTCCAGTACACCACCGCCGCCGCCGGGCTGACCGGCACGCTCGCCACCGACCTGTGGGGGCCGTCGAAGAACCTGCTGCTCTACGTCAAGCCGACCACCCTGCGGGAGACCGCCAACGGGTACGCGGTGCACACCAACCGGGGCTCGATCCAGCGGGTGGTGCACGAGTTCGCCCGGTTCTACCAGCGGCAGTTGGCCGGGTACCAGGCCCGGGGGGAGTTCCCGGTCACCGGCCAGGTGGAGATCCGGGTCGCCGGGCTGGACCGGGCCGCCGACGTCGGCGTACCCGGGGCGGAGCCGCCGGCGCTCTCCGCGGCCCGGCCCCGGGCCGACCACCCGGAGTGGGACACCGTGGTCTGGTTCGACGTGCTGACCTTCCCGACCGCGCCCCGGGCGCACGCCTTCTACCGGGAGATGGAGATCTTCTTCTTCACCAACTACACCGGCTCGTACGCGGGCAGCCGGGTCGAGTGGTCGAAGGGCTGGGGCTACACCGACTCCGCCGCCTGGGCCGACCCGACCATGCTGACCCGGACGGTGCCGGACTCCTACCGGCACGCGCCCGACCCGACCTGGGACCGGGCGGTGGCGGAGCTGAACGGGTACGACCCACACCGGGTGTTCAGCAACGCCTTCCTCGACGTGCTGCTGCCCGGCACGCCCTGATGCCGCCCACCCGCTGATCCGGACGGTCGGCCGGGTGCCCGGCCGACCGTCGCCATCCGGGCCTGCTGCCCAGGTCGGCCTGCGCCCTGAGCGAACACGGCTGGCCCGGCACTGCCACGTGATGCGGAAATGGAACCGGAACCGGGCAGCCGACCGGGGGAGGAACCGATGCGTGGTGGCGCGGCGTACGACGAGATCGCCGACTGGTACGAGGCGGAGTTCCTGCCCCAACGTACCGTCGCCGACGACGATCTGGAGATCGGCCGGACCCTGCGTCTGCTGCTGGGCCCCGGCGAGGGACCCTGCCTGGAACTCGGCTGCGGCACCGGTGCGTACGCCGGCACGGTCCGCGCCCTCGGCCGGACGCCGCTCGGGGTCGACCTCTCGGCCGGCATGCTCCGGTACGCCCGCGGCCGCCTGCCGATCGTGCGGGGCGACGCCACCCGGCTGCCGGTCCGGGACGGTGCGCTGCCGGCGGTCGTCGCGGTGATGGTGCACACCGACATGCCCGGCTATCCGGCGGTGCTCCGGGAGGCGGCCCGGGTGCTGGCCCCCGGCGGAACCTTCGTGCACGTCGGGGTCCACCCGTGTTTCTGCGGCGGTTTCGCCGACCGCGCCGACCGGAACGCGGTGCTGATCCGCCCGGGTTACCGGGACAGCGCCTGGACGAAGGAGTCCTGGACCGACCAGGGGATCCGGGACAAGGTCGGCGCGACGCACCGTCCGCTGGCCGAACTGCTGCACATGTTCCTGGACGCCGGGCTGGCCTTGGAGCGGTTCGCCGAGGGCGGCGCACCCACCCCGATCGTCTTCGCCGTCCGGGCCCGCCGGTCAGGCTGAACCGATCGCCCGGCCCTGGCCGTCGGCGCCGAGTTGGTGCAGCGCGGCGTCGTGCAGCGCCGGGGTCCGGGCGAACAGCGACGGGCCGGCGGCCGGTCGGGACCGCCCGTCGAATCCGCTGTACCGGCCACCCGCCTCGGTCACGATCAGCGAGGTGGCGGCGAAGTCCCAGACCTGCCCCCGGGTCTGCACCGCGAGGTCCAGTTCGCCCCGGGCCACCAGCAGCGCGGGGTGGGTACGCCACGAGGTCGGCGTGGTGACCGCCCGCAGCGGGGCGATCATCTCGCGTTCGGCCGGGTAGACCTGCTCGTCCGGCGGTACCACCCCGAGCCGGCTGCCGGGCAGCGGGTCGGCCGCGCCGGATTCGCCGGTGCGGAGGAGCCGTTCTCCGGTCACCTCGGTCCCGGAGATCTCCGCCTGGTAGGCACCCGCGCCGCGCCGGGCCCACCAGATCGTCCGCTGTGCCGGCAGCGCGGCCACCCCGACGACGATCTCGCCGGCCTCCTCCAGTGCGACGAGTACCTGCCAGCGGTCGTCCCCGGCGACGAACTGGGCCGTACCGTCGATCGGGTCGACGATCCACCGCCGGGCGGCCCGCCCGGTCTGCCCGACCTCCTCGCCCAGGATCGCGTCGTCGGGCCGCGCCCCGGCCAGTACCTCCCGGATGGTGGCCTCGACGGCCCGGTCGGCCTCGGTCACCACGCTGCCGTCCGCCTTGCGCTCCCGGTCGAGCCGGCCGAGGTCGGCGAAGTACCGGAGGGCGACGGCGGCACCGGTCAGCGCGGCCCGCCGGGCAAGGAGAAGATCGTCTTCCATGGACCCATCCTCGCCCGTGCCGCTGTCCGGTACGCGGCCGGGTGGCGAGGGCGCCCGGAAGGGAGCCTTCCGGGCGGGTGAACGATCAGCCGTTGGCGCCGGTGAACGATCAGCCGTTGACCGGGGTCATCCGCAGGGCCAGGGCCGGGCACATCCGTACCGCCTTGCGGGCGCCCCCCTCCAGCCAGGTCGGTACCGGAGTGGACGGGAACGACGGGAAGCCGTTGGAGTCCAGCCGGACGAACTCCGGCACCACGCTGGCGCAGAGACCGTGCCCGTCACAGCGGGACCAGTCCACCACCAGCTTCGAGGTCGGGGCGTCGGCCGCGTTGGGCAGCCCGAGGATGCCCTTCACCTTCTTGCCGCAGGTGCCCCGGGCGGCGTGCGCCTCCAGGTCGGCGGTGAAGATCTCCAGCGCCGAGGTGGCGAACCGCGCCGTGCCGTCGGGGTGGCTGCACGCACCGCGACCCTTCACCGCACCGGCGGCCGCCCGGACCACCTCCGCGGCGGCGCTGCCGCCGACGATCAGGTCCAGCGACCGGGCCAGGTCCGGCAGGCCGAGCCGGCACGGCCCGCACTGCCCGGCGGACTCCCCGGCCAGGTAGGTGACGACCTGGGCGGCCTCGCCGAGCGGGCACACCTCGGCGCTCAGCGGCATGATGATGCCGGCGCCGAGCGCGCCGCCGACCTTGGCGAAACCGGCCCGGGACACCTCGGCGGTGGCGGCGCCCTCCGCGCTGATCCACTTGCCGTGGTAACCGCCGGTCAGCACACCCGGCCCCTCCGGCGTCTCGCAGAGTTCCAGCACGTCCCGCAGCGGAATGCCGGTCGGGCACTCCACCACCGCCGGCCGTCCCGCGGCGCCGGTCACGGTGAGCAGTACCGTGCCGGGCTCGTCGGCGGTGCCGACCGTGCCGTACTCGTACGGGCCGAGCCGGGCCGCCAGGGCGAGCTGGGCGTACGTCTCGGCGTTGGAGAGCAGCGTCGGCAGCCCGCCCACCCCGGTGTCGCTGGCCCGCACCTTGCGCCCCGGCGGGATGTGCGCCTCGCCGTTGATCCCGCGCACCAGGGCGCCGCCCTCGCCGGAGATGAACCGGTGCGGCACGGTGACGATGCCGGTGCGTACCGGCATCCGGCGCTCGGCCAGCGCGGCGGTCAGCGACGCCTCGCCGATGCCGTCGTCGGCGACGCCGATGACGATCTCGTCGGCGTCCAGCGCGTAGGCGGCGATCGCGGCCCCGTCCAGGATCAGGTGCGGCGCGCGGGTCAGCAGCGCCTTGTCCTTCCAGGCGCCGGGCTCGCCCTCGGTCGCGTTCACCACCACGACGGTCGGCAGGTCCTGGCGGTCCGCCGACTCCAGCACCGCCCGGAACTTCCGGGCGAACGGGAAGCCGGCGCCACCCTTGCCCTTCAGCTCGATTCCCTCGACCAGCCGGAGCAGGCCCTTGGGGGAGAGCGGATTGACGGCACCGTGCACCATCTCGTGCGCGGCCAGGTCGAGCCGGCCGAACTCGTCGAACCCGACGGTGAGCCGGGGCTCGCCGAAGCAGGCGACCGGGGGTACGGCGGTCAGACTCACCGCGCTTCACCTTTCAGACTGGTCCAGTACGCGCCCTCCTCGGCCGCCTCGTCCGAGTCGTCCCCGCGCCGGGAGGACCGGCTGGGCGGCTCGTCGGACCTGCGGGACCGGCGGGTGGCGAGGTCGATCAGGGCAGGCTTGTCGTCGTCATCCTCGTCGTCCGCCCGGGCGACGAGGTTGGGCTCGTACCGGGCGGCCCGGCCCCACTCCGCGGTGCTCTCCTCGGCGTCGTCCCCGCCACGCGCCCGGCTGTGCCGTCCGGAACGGTCGGCCGGTTCCTCGTCGGCGGCCCGCCGTCGCCGGCCCGCCCGGGTGGCACCGGTCGACGTCGGCTCGTCCTCGGGCTCCCGCCACGAGCGCCGTCCCGATCCGTCGGTGTCCCGGCGCGACCGCCGGCTCTCGCCGGGCTCGTCGCGGCCGGTGCCGGCCGCCGTGTCGTCCCAGGCGCGCGGCCTGCGGTACATCGCGTCGTCCTCGCCGCCCCGTGGACGCTCCCACGGGTCTCCCGCCCCGTCGGCGGCCCAGCGCCGTGGACTGTCCCAGGGCACCTCGGCGTCGGTGAGGTCGCCGTCGGAGTCCGTCCCGGCCGACATGCTGCCGGGCGGCGGCACCTCGGGCACCGCGAACCGGTCGGACCGGCCCCGGGGCGCGTGGGTGCTGTCCAGCTCTCCGGCCAGGGCCCAGGCGTCGATCGCCGCCTCCGAACCGCCGCGCAGGTCGGAGAGGCTCTCCCGGCGACGCCGGCCGCCGGCCTGGGTGTCGTCCATCCGGCCGTCGTAGGTGTCCCGGTCACCGCGGGCGGATCTGCTCCCCGGCTCGCCGCGCCGGCCGCTCAGGGTGTCCGGGTCGTCCCAGCGGTTGCCCCGGCCGCCGCGCCGGCCGGCGAAGGTGTCGTCCTCCCACCGGGTGCGCCGGCTCCGGCCGCTGTCCCGGCCCGGGGAGTTGGCCCGGCTGGCCCGGATCTCGTCGGCGGTCCGGCGCTTGGCCGGCGCCATCGAACTGGTCCGGCCGATCGGGCCCGGCTTACCCGGCTTGCCCGGCCGCCCCGGCTTGCCGGGCCGGCCGACCGGCGACAGCGCACCGGTGATCTGGCCCTGCTCGGCACGCTTGCGACCGAGCGTGACCGATAGCCGGACACCCAGCAACGTCAGCACCAGAGCCACGCAGAGCAGATAACTGAGGGTGACCCAGGTAGCCGCGGCCCGACCGGCCTGGAGCCCGTGCACCAGCGCGATCGGCCAGGCGGCGTACGAGATGCTGTGCAGCGTCCGCCACAGCCACGGCTTGCCGACTC
Source organism: Plantactinospora sp. KLBMP9567 (assembly GCF_033446045.1). NCBI lineage: Bacteria > Bacillati > Actinomycetota > Actinomycetes > Micromonosporales > Micromonosporaceae > Plantactinospora > Plantactinospora sp. KLBMP9567. The sequence continues at coordinate 200,109 of NZ_JAWQRR010000004.1, forward strand.
CGGCGAACCGGGCCCGGACCAGACCGGTCCAGAGCACCGCCACCATCATCGCCCCGGCGACGGTGCCCAGCCCGACGTAGACGTTGGCGCCGTTGACGAACGGCAGCAGCGCCTTGTCCGGGCTGATGTGCCCGGCCGCGATCTTCGTCAGCACGTGCAGCACCAGGCAGAAGACCGCGATGATGCCGAGTGACCGGTGGGCCGACTGGAGCAGTACCCGGTGCCGGATCAGCAGGACGATCCGGTCGGTCGCCACCAGACCGACCATCACGGTCAGGCTCAGTGACACCAGGGTGGCCGGCCCGGCGAAGAACGTCATGTAGACGAACATGTAGGCGTTGATCAGCCCGCCGATCGGGCTCAGCATCGCCGCCGCCCACGCCGCCGCCAGTGTCGAGACGACGAGCACCGCTACCGCACCCTGCGGCTTGGGTGTGCTTCCCCGGCTGGTGAAGCTCATGGGGACGCTGGCACGCTGCATCTGTCTCGTCCGGGCCATCTGCTCCTCGATCTTCCGCCTCGGCGCCCACCACCGCGCCCCGCCTGCCCGCTCGTCGCGCGACGAGCACGGCCGCCCATTGTGCCCCGTCCTGATCGCGCCACTTTGGGTGGAGTCGTACCGCCGCGCGTCGCTCGACGGCGGTCCGACCCACATCAGGTACGGGAAAACGGGCCGGGGGGATGAGTCCCGTGCCGATTATGTTTCACGATCGGTGGAGTTGGCTGCCCCCCGGGGGTGGGCAATCCGGGGTCAACCGGTGAAGAGTTTCGCCGCGGTGATGACGGTCTGTACGACGCCGTACCCGAGGAGTGCGGCGACCAGCAGCCACGAGATCCAGAGTCGGCCGGACTGGTTGTTCGGTTGCCCGGTCATCGGGTGGTGCTCCTCTCGGTCCCGGTCGCCTCGGCGGCCGTGGCGGCGTCGGGGGTGTCGGACCGTTCACCCTCTGTGGTGTCCGGAACCGGCGTGTCGGCCGTCCGGGCCGGCTCGTGGAAGCGGTCCGGCACCGGCCGGATCAGCAGGTTCGCCACGAACCCGATGGCCAGTACACCGACCATGGTGAACAGTGCCGGCCGGTAGGCGGAGGCGGTGAGGGTACCCGGCTTGCCCTGTGCGTCCAGGAAGCCGTTGATGATCAAGGGTCCGGCGATCCCCGCGGCCGACCAGGCGGTCAGCAGCCGGCCGTGGATGGCGCCGACCTGGTAGGTGCCGAACAGGTCCCGCAGGTACGCCGGCACGGTGGCGAAGCCGCCGCCGTAGAAGGAGAGAATGACGCAGGCCAGCAGGACGAAGAGTGCGGTCGCGGTAGAGCCGACCAGGGCGAGCAGGGCGTACAGCACCATGCCGACGCCCAGGTAGACCAGGTAGATCGGCTTGCGCCCGATCAGGTCCGAGGTGGACGACCAGACGAACCGGCCGGCCATGTTGAACAGTGACAGCAGCCCGACGAAACCGCCGGCCGCCGCGATGGTGACGCTGGAGGTGCTGCCGTCCCGGAAGAAGTCCTGGATCATCGGGCTGGCCTGTTCGAGGATCCCGATCCCGGCGGTGACGTTGCAGAACAGCACGATCCAGAGCAGCCAGAACGACCGGGTCCGGATCGCGTTCGACGCCGAGACGTTCGCCGTGGTCACCAGGGGCTTGGCGGCCACCGTACCCGGATCGAAGCCGGCGGGGCGCCAGCCCGGCGCCGGTACCCGGACGTTGACCACTCCGAACATCATGATCGCGAAGTAACCGACGCCCAGCGTGACGAAGAGCCCGACCAGGGCACCGCCGGAGGCGACCGAGGCGGAGTTGGCCGGGTCGTACCCGGAGTCGTAGATTGAGAGCAGTTGCCGGGAGAGCGGGCTGGCCACCATCGCGCCGCCGCCGAAGCCCATGATCGCCAGACCGGTGGCCAGACCGGGGCGGTCCGGGAACCACTTGATCAGCGTGGAGACCGGCGAGATGTAGCCGATGCCGAGCCCGATGCCGCCGAGGAAGCCGTAGCCGAGGTAGACCAGCCAGAGCTGCCCGGTCGCGATGCCGAGCGCGCCGACCAGGAAACCGGCGCCCCAGAAGCAGGCCGAGACGAACATCGCCTTGCGCGGCCCGTTCGACTCCACCCAGGTCCCGCCGAGCGCCGCCGAGAGGCCGAGCATCACGATGGCGATGCTGAAGATCACCCCGATCGCGGTCTGGCTGGCGTCGAAGTGCGCGATCAGGGAGTTCTTGTAGACGCTCGTCGCGTACGCCTGACCGATGCACAGGTGTACGGAGAGTGCCGCCGGTGGTATCAGCCAGCGACTGTATCCCGGTGGGGCGACGGTGTGCTGGTGGTCGAGTGCGGACATCAGCGACACGGCGTACCTCGCTTGCGGGCAGGGCGGGCGTGGCGCGGTGCTCCGGATGGGTCGTCCCGGGTCGACGCCGGCCGCGGTGGCTTTGCTCTTCGCCCGGAACCTAGTCCCCGGTACGCGCCGCCTTGATCATCGATGCCTCGCCGATCGGCGGACGGTCGATCGGCTGAGACGAACGGTCGTTCGTATACCGTACGCGGTCGTCAGTCCGCCCGGACGGTGGCGGTGAGCGCGGCGGCGATCCGAGGCAGCGCGCTGCCGATCGGCTCCCGGATCACCTCGTCGGCCAGGCCGTCGTAGGGGGTCGGGTCCCGGTTGACGATGACCAGCCGGGCACCGGCCCCCACCGCGAGCCGGCACAGCGAGGCGGCCGGCTCGACCAGCAGCGAACTGCCGACCGCGAGCATCAGCTGACTCGCCGCCGCGATCCGCTTGGCCTGGTCGACGGTGTCCGGATCGAGGTACTGGCCGAAGAGCACGACCGCGAGCTGAAGGATGCCCCCGCAGTCCCGGCACGGCGGATCGGCCTCGCCGGCGGCCACCCGGTCCAGGGCGGCCCGCGCGTCGGACCGGGCCCGGCAGCCGGTGCAGACCACCGAGCGCATGCTGCCGTGCAGCTCCAGCACCTTGCGGGCGGCGATCCCGGTCATCTGATGCAGGCCGTCGACGTTCTGGGTCAGGATCCGCACCGCGAGGCCGGCCCGGTCCAGCTCGGCCAGCGCATGGTGCGCGGCGTTCGGCTCGGCCCGCCAGGCCGCGTGCCCGAGATAGGTACGCCAGAACCTGGCCCGCACCTGAGGGTCGGCCATGAAGCGGTCGTGGGTGAACGCGTCCGCGAGCTTCGGGTCCCGGGTCCAGACCCCGTCCGGTCCCCGGTAGTCGGGCACTCCGGAGTCGGTGGAGATGCCGGCCCCGGTCAGCACCGCCACCCGGCGTACGTCCCGGCACCAGTCTGGGATCTCGACGTCCTCCACGAGGAGCGATGGTAGTGCCCGGTCCCGTGAAGGTTGGTCCGGTAGCCCATTGGTCCGGTAGCCCATTGGTGCCGGGCATCCTCCGGGTTGGCGATCTCTCGTGGGGTCGGGTACGAGGTGGTTCCGGGCCGGGGTGGGATAGTTGCCGAGGCACTGTCGAGCTGCCCCGCTTGGGCGCCCACCGCCCCAGCCGCCCCAGCCGCCCCAGCCGCCCCAGCCGTCCCAGCTGTGCTGGCCGTGCAAGCCGTCTGGGCTGTCCGGGCCCCGACCAGCGGGCCACTGGTCGGCCGACCCGAACCGGACTCGCTCCTCGACCCGAACCGCCATCATGTGCCGTCCCGGCCGCCCGGCTCGCCGTGCCCCGTCTGTGCACCCAGCTCGACAGTGCCCGAACCGGACTACCGCTCCCCGGTCGGCCGTGGGGTCGCTGATCCTGATCGGCCGACCAGAGCCGGGCACCCGGCGGTGCGGGCAAGCGACGTGATTATCGGGCCGGTCGGCGCGCCCCGGAGACGAAGGCGCGCCACGCCGCCGCCGCGAAGACCAGGGCCGCACCATCCCGGTCCTTGCTGTCCCGGACGGCGACCACGCCGGGAAGGTCGTCGGCGACCTCCACGGGTTTGCAATGCCGACCTGCTCGCCCTGGAATGGGTGCACCTCAGGGGGCGGGAACAGCGGCGCGACGGCACCCAAGGCCCGGAGCACTTCTACCTTGCCAGGTGCGGGCACTCCGGGAGACGCTGCCGGAACGGCCGGACCACGGCGCCGTGATGGACAGCCCCGACCTGCTCGCCGTCGCCGTGGTCGGCGGCGGTGAGGCGGAGACCCGGCGATAGCATCGCCGGATGACCGAGTCGAGCCCGCCCGCCGGGTCGGGTTTTCCGGCCCCGTCGCTGGGCATCACGCCGCTGTCCCGGGTTCGGCTGGACGAACTGCTCCAGGAGACGCTGGTCCGGGTCGGCGAGGTGGTCACCAGCCGGGAACGGCTGCGGGCGCTGCTGACCGCCGTGGTCGGGATCAGCACCGATCTCGACCTGCACAGCACGCTGGACCGGATCGTCGCGGCCGCCTGCCGGCTGGCCGACGCCCGGTACGCCGCCCTCGGGGTCATCGGCCCCGACCGGCAGCTGACGGAGTTCATCACGTACGGGATCGATCCGGAGACCCGTGCCCGGATCGGCGACCTGCCGCACGGCCGGGGCGTCCTCGGCCTGCTCATCGCCGACCCCCGTCCGGTACGGATGCCGGACATCACCCGGCATCCGCAGTCGTACGGCTTCCCGCCGAACCACCCGCCGATGCACAGCTTTCTCGGCGCGCCGATCCGCATCCGCGACCAGGTGTTCGGCAACCTCTACCTGGCCGAGAAGCAGGGTGCGACGGAGTTCACCGACGACGACGAGGAGATCGTCGTCGCGCTCGCCGCCGCCGCCGGGGTGATCATAGAGAACGCCCGCCTCTTCGCCATGGCGCACCGGCGGGAACGCTGGCTGGCCGCCGCCGCCGAGATCACCGGCGTGCTGCTCGGCGAGGTACGCCGTACCGACGCGCTGCGGCTGATCGCCCGTCGGGCCCGCGAGGTCGCCGAGGCGGACGTCGCCATGGTGCTGCTCTACGACGAGGACGCCGGGGAGTTCACCGTCGAGGTCGCCGACGGTGACGGGACGGCGGAGGGGCTGGTCGGCGCGGTACTGGCCGCCGACGACACGGCCTTCGTCGAGCCGGTGACCCGCCGCCGGCAGGCGGTGGCGGAGAGCCTGGCGAAGGCGGCGCCGTGGCCGGTGGCGGTCGGCACCGGGCCGGGACTGATCTCTCCGCTGATCGTCGGCGACGTACTGCACGGGGTGCTGGTCGTCGGCTACCGCGCCGGGGAGCAGGCGGGTACCGACGCCGGGGGCACCCTGCTGGCAACGTTCGCCGGCCAGGCGGCGTTGGCGCTGGAGCGGGCCCGGGCACAGGAGGAGCGGGAACTGCTGGTGGTCCTGGAGGACCGGGAGCGGATCGCCAGGGACCTGCACGACGTGGTGATCCAGCGGCTGTTCGCGATGGGGCTCCAGTTGCAGACGGTGGCCCCGCTGGCCGGTCGGGCGGACGTGCGGCAGCGGCTCAACGCCACCGTCGACGACCTCGACTCCACCATCCGGGACATCCGGCGGGCGATCTTCGAGCTGCGTACCCCGATGACCGCGGCGCTGCGGACCGAGATCCGGGACCTGGTCGCCGGCGCCGCCGAGGCGCTCGGATTCCGTCCGGGGCTGGAGATGACCGGGCCGGTGGACAGCGCCGTGCCCGACGGGATGCGCCCCGACCTGCTCGCGGTGCTCGGCGAGGCGCTCTCGAACGCCGTCCGGCACGCCCGGGCGACCCGGGTGGCGGTCACCGTCGAGGTGCGCGACGGCGAGCTCTGCGTACGGGTCGCCGACGACGGGGTGGGCACCGATCCGGCACGGGCCCGGGGCGGCCTGGTCAACCTGCGAGAACGCGCGGAGCGCCGCGGGGGCAGCTTCGGAATCGACCGGACCGAGCCGACCGGTACCACGATCGTGTGGCGGGTGCCGCTGCGCGACTGAGCCGGTCAGTGCCGCTCGGCGAGCAGCCGGGTGGCCAGCACCGCAGCCTGGGTGCGCCGCTCCAGGCCGAGCTTGGCGAGCAGGCTGGAGACGTAGTTCTTCACGGTCTTCTCGGCCAGGAACATCCTGCCGGCGATCTCCCGGTTGGTGAGCCCCTCCGCCACGTACTCCAGGATCCGGCGCTCCTGCTCGGTCAACGACTGGAACTCCCGCGGCTGTTCGACCCCGCTGCGAATGCGTTCGAGGACCCGGGCGGTGACCGCCGGGTCCAGCAGCGACTGGCCGGCGGCCACCCGGCGGACCGCGTCGACCAGGTCGGTGCCGCGGATCTGCTTGAGGACGTACCCGGCGGCACCGGCCATGATCGCCGCGAACAGCGCCTCGTCGTCCTCATAGGAGGTCAGGATGAGGCCCTTGATCGTGGAGTCGATCGCCCGGACGTCCCGGCACACGTCGATGCCGTTGCCGTCCGGCAGCCGTGCGTCCAGGATCGCCACGTCCGG